>DASWKH010000142.1:0-7727 GCA_036396715.1 Candidatus Nitrosotenuis sp. | reverse complement strand
CAAATAATTCGAGCCGATGGCGGAGACATAATAGAAAAAGATCTGGATAGAGACGCCATTTATTCTGCCGATGAGATCTTTATGACGGGAACTGCTGCTGAGGTAAAATCAGTAACCCAAGTAGATGACGTAATTATTGGTGATGGTAAAATAGGACAGACAACACAAACCCTGCAAAAATCCTTTATGGATGTGGCAATGGGAAGAGACGAGCGGTTCATTCACTGGCTCAGATACCTCTAGAACTAGGTTTTTTAGCGAATTTGTAATACTGATAATCATGGAATCGTGCTCAGTTGGGGGAAAAGGGGAAGAGATTTGCTGGTTTTGCAAAAAGGGTAGACATTCTGAGTGCATGAAAGAGATTCCAACCGAAGGCATGTCTGATGGTCCGCACGATTGTACCTTTGATACCAAAATGATCCCATGCAAATGTCAGCACTAAACGATGCATATTGGGATAGGTACGCAGCAGATTTTGCCTCACATCATAATGAGGAAATGGCAAAATTCATCAGGGATTTGGCTTTGTCACTCAGAGTATCTAGTGTTTTAGAAGTGGGATGTAGTGCAGGAAATGACTTGAGTTTATTTCCAAAAGACCTTGATGTAAACGGGATTGATAAAAGCGAATTTGCAATCAAGATTGCCAGGCAAAATCTGCCTTTTAAATTCAAAGTGGGCCTTGCCACATCCCTTCCATATGATGACTCGTCAATTGACCTTGTATTTACAAGAAATGTTCTAAACTACGTTGAAAGCTCAGGTGCTGATCAAGTGTTAATAGAGCTGTTCCGAGTTTCAAAAAAATACATCCTAAATGTTGAGCTTTTTTCTGATGAGGAATCGCAAATAACTGATGAACCAATCGCGTCTTGTGGTCGCAACATGTACAAACGTTGGTCAAACTTTTAAGTAAAGATAATCAGTAATGTGGATTTGCACCAAGACATCGACCCAAAAAAAGCCCGGTTTACTTTGGTTAAAAAAATATAGGCTCTGTGATATAATTACATACGGCACATAGTATTTTTTAAAACTTAGTAACATACAGTTTTTTTAAAAAATAAAAAGAAAAAATCAATTTGGAACGTACTGCCACATACCCTACAAAGTCCATCGTATTATACAGAATCAATAGGGATTCTTCTTTAGTAATCGTGAGATGCCGTGATAGCTAATGATTCCACAAAAAGTAACAAACACATCTGTTATTGCGGCTATTGCAATTGCAACAATTGCTCTGGTGATTGGTCTTTCGCAAACACAAACTACAACAGCTGCTGATACTCCAGTAGGCAACAATGTTTATGTATTTGCCGAAGGCGTCTATCCACAAGCAACATTCAAGTTCAAAGATGCGACAGTGACATATGAGTTTCAAGCATTTACTCAAACCAGCAATCTAATTGGTAGCAACGGAAGGTCATCAACACCAGAATTCACACTGCAACGAATTGCAGGAGAAACGCCATATCTTCACCGATCTGTAGATGAGGCATTTCAAAATGCAGGAAGGATAGGTATCATGCAATTGCCTTATCAAGAGTTTGATGTTGAGATAGAATTGATTCAGGCAGGAAAAGCCATAAGAGCATTCGAATATGCTGACTGCCAAATATCAAACTACAAGACTGCTACTGAGTATGACAAAGAGGAGGGATACACAACCGGAGGAAAAACAGGCTTTGCAGTAATGGAGACATTTACTTTTGGTTGTGCAGGTTTCGAACCAATAGCTACCACCTTTAATGAGATGATAGAGGCTAGAGGCGGAAACACACAATACGATTAAAATCAACCCCCAATAACTTTTTTATTATTTTTTATTTTTCAGAGATTATATTATGAATTGTCTCGTTGATAACGACTTCAACTATGTCACTTGAATATTCCGCAGTCCTTCGAATGTCTTCCAAAATGAACTTGATAGCCGTGGAATTTTTCGATTCCTTCAGTCCATACATGAACTCTTTTTCTTTTTCTACCACGCTAGCTATGTTTGCTGCCACTTTTTCTGCCAGCAAATGATCCTTTTTTGTCAAAGCCAAAATCGAGCTTTCAAAACAATTTAATGCCTCACTGCTTAGTGCCTCTATTTCCTTTAGAATTTTTGGCTCAAGTGGTTCCTTTAGAAACTTTATTCGTTTTGCGATTAGTGCCGCATGATCAGATATTCTTTCAATACGTGAGATAACAATCCTATAATTCAAACAGTCTGAAGGTTGTTCGAGTCCCACATCATAAAGCATACTTGCGTTTTGGATTGCCATGATTAGGGTCCTCATCATGTATAGGCTGAACCTGTCGACTTCGTCATCCATTCGAACAACTTCTTCGCCGTATTCAACATCGAATTTTTTGAGTGCATCTATTGCCTCGCGATGCATATTCGAAGTCATAAGGTACATTCTCTTTAGCGCAACCTCAAATGTCAGCTCAGGAAGTCTGGTAAGGATTTGAATGGTAATTGATTCTGAATCAGACTCTACTATTTCGGTTCCAATCATGGATTTACGGACAAGGTCTTTTATCAGTCGAGAGTGCTCAGAGAGAAGTTTGACTCCCTTTGATGTGACCTGGATTGTCTTGTATCCGGTCAGATAAAGGGCGATAATTTTCCGCCTAATTGATTCCTCAGAGTCTTTTTGGCTAATTGTAATGACTGCCTTTTTTGATGGCTTTTCTGTATCAAGTCCAGGAAAAAGTGTCATTGATCGGTTGGCGTTTTTTACTATAGTCATATTATCGCCGTTTTTGATTCCAAGCTCGTCAATCCATTTTTTGGGAAGCGAGATTGTGTATGTAGATCCACCGCTAATCTGTATGCGTCTTGTCTGTTTTGTGTCCTCTAATGACTGCAATAACTAGATGTAAGTGAGATAGCTAATACCGTTTTGGTCTTTATACTATATTGTCCTATATAGAACTACAGTTTCTCGGTAGAATATGTACAGATCCTAGATAAGCCAAAACCTAGGCATCAAATTATTGCTGCCACACCAAAAACACAACCAAAGTAGGTTCCCAGCGGACAAGATATTCAAAATTGCTGCAACGGCAGGCGGTGTGTATGTTTTGTTAGTTATTGGATTAATGGTATTTGAGCTGTATTCAGAATCCCATGAAATCTGGGAATATGAGGGATTGGATTTTTTGTTTGGCTCCCAGTGGAATGCTGTAGAGGGTAGGGAGGCCTTTGGTGCTGCGCCATACATTTTGGGAACTTTGGTAACAGCGGGGCTGGCAATGGCAATGGGCGTACCAATAAGCATTGGAATTGCAATGTTTATTTCTCAGGCGCCAAAATTCATCGCAAATCCCCTCTCCGTCATAGTTGAGCTTCTCGCCGCAGTACCAAGCATAATTTACGGATTTTGGGGCCTCCTTGTCTTTAGGGGATTTTTGCTTGATTGGATAGAGGTCCCCCTCCATGAAACCTTTGGAGAAAATATCTGGCTTTTTTCATCAGCACCGTTTGGATTAGATATCTTTAGTGCAAGCATAATTTTGGCAATAATGATCATTCCAACAATTTCGGCAGTTTCAAGGGAAATAATGATAGCAGTACCACATATGCAAAAAGAAGCTGCATACATGCTTGGTGCAACAAAATGGGAGATGTTCAAGATTGCAGTATTTCCGTATGCAAAGACAGGTTTGATTGGAGCTGCAATTTTAGGTCTGGGTAGAGCTGTTGGCGAAACTATGGCAGTAACCATGCTTATTGGCAACGCAACTGGTCCAAGTGCATTTCCGCAAACGCTTTTCCAGCCAGGGCAAACGATGTCCAGCATAATTGCAAACGAGTTCATTGAAGCATCACCAGCATCAATTCACCTGCCTGCGCTGATTGGAGTGGGACTTATCTTGCTGCTTGTTGCAATTTGCATTAATGTGGTTGCACATCTCCTAGTTTCAAGAATGCTCAAAGTAAAAGAAGGTGTTGTGAACGCATGATGACACCATCGAGTCAAAAAAGGGCCGAATACAGAGCACTTTTCAAACAAAATGTCAAAGGCCGACTAATTGTTGACAGGATTGCAATGGCAGTAGTTTTTGGATGTGTTGTTGTTGCTATAATTCCTCTTGGCAGTATACTAGTAGAAGTTTTCAAAAACGGCATCTCTGCTCTTTCTGTGGAATTTTTGACACAACCTCCTGGAGCAATTGGAAGTGGGGAGGGTGGAATCGGCCCTGCCATTCAGGGAACGCTGATCATGATAGGCATGTCAAGTCTGATTGGTGTGCCAATTGGGTTACTGTCTGGCATTTACCTAGCAGAGTTTGGCGATAACAGGCTTGCAAGAACTGTTCGATTCTTCAACGATGTCTTTATGGAGTTTCCATCAATTGTTCTTGGAATTTTTGCATTTTTGACAATCGTATTACTACTCGGACACTTTTCTTTGTGGGCTGGGGCCTTTGCGCTCTCCCTCATCATGTTCCCAATTGTTGCAAGAACCACAGAAGAATCTCTGAAGCTAGTTCCACTAACATATAGAGAGGCTGGCCTTGCGCTCGGCTTAAAAAAATGGGTAATCACACTACGAATTGTTTTTTCTGCAGCAAAAAGTGGAATGATAACTGGGATTTTGCTTGCTATTGCAAGAATTGGTGGAGAAACTGCCCCTCTGATTATGACTGTATTAGGAAGCAGCCAGTTTTTTTCGGGATTTGATGCTCCAATGGATGCATTGCCACTTAGAATATGGAGGCTCTCATTGCTGCCTTATGACAGTGCACAGGCTCAGGGATGGGGCGCTGCAGCAGTTTTGATAATGATAATTCTTGCAATCAACATTGGTGTGAGATATTACTTTGCAACAAAGAATAAGAAAGGCGGTTTTATTGCCAAAGTTTTAGGAGGATATAAGAGATGACCACAGTTTTTGATTTAAAACAAGACAGTACAGGCTCCCAAATTGAAAACACTTCCTCTGATGAAAAAAATTACAAGATGATAGCAGAAAATGTCTCTGTGTATTATGATGGAATACAAGCTGTGAAAAACGTAACAATGAAATTCAAAGAACGAACTGTTAGCTCTTTGATTGGGCCGTCAGGCTGTGGCAAAACTACCTTTCTTCGATGCTTGAACAGGATGCACGATATGACAAAAAATGCCAGAGTTGAAGGAAAAATCCTACTTGATGGCCAAGATCTATACTCAAAGGATGTTGATCCGATTTATCACAGGCGTAAAGTAGGCATGGTATTTCAAAAGCCAAATCCCTTTCCAACCATGTCAATTTATGACAATGTGTCAGCAGGTCTTCGTCTAAATGGTGTAAGAGACAAAAAGATCCTAGATGAGATAGTTGAAGATTCCTTGAGGATGGCTTACCTTTGGGAGGAGGTAAAAGACAATCTCAAAAAGCCGGCAATGGAGTTATCCGGAGGCCAGCAGCAGCGTGTTTGTATTGCACGTGCCCTTGCCATTCAGCCAGAAGTTCTTTTAATGGATGAGCCGGCATCCGCACTAGACCCAATAGCTACTCAGAAAATTGAGGAAACAATAACTGATCTTGCAAAAGAATTCACGATAATTATTGTCACACATAACATGCAGCAGGCAGTCCGTGTTTCAAATTATACTGCATTTATGTACCTTGGCGATTTGATCGAGTTTGATGAAACTCAAAAGCTTTTCACGCAGCCAAGAAATGAACTAACTGCAAAATACGTAAAGGGGCAATTTGGTTAGATGACCCGACTAATCGATCCATCTCTTAAGAAACTTTCCTCGATAATGTCGGAGATGGGAGAACTTTCTCTTCAGTCCTTTGTGCTTGCAATAGACTCTTACGTTTACGGAAAAAATACCGTAGACCAAGTTCGTGATATTTCCCATGAAATTTCAAAAAAATATTTCCAAGTAGCCGATTTGACGTTTGAGATTTTATTAAAATATCAGCCGGTTGCAGACGATTTTAGGCTAATTCGCTCATCAATAGAAATTTCGTATGGTTTTTCGAGGTTTGGCAGGTATGCGTATGATATTACTCTAGTCAGAGACATGTTTGGAGACATTGCAGAGTGTGATAAAAGCTGGCTTGTCGAAGCATCAAGCAAGGTAAAGACCATGATCAAAGACGCAGTGATATACTTTGCAGAGCTTGACATTAGAAAGGCAATCAACATACAGCAAAATGAGGAATTTGTAGACAGGTTATACAAGGAACGCTTACCAATGTTAATTAACTCAAATAATACCAAATGTGCTCTTGCAGAGGCATTAGTGTTACGCTATCTTGAAAGAATAGCAGATCATGCTATCTTTATGAGTGATGCAATTAACTACATAGTGACAGGAAAGCACAAGCTCGCAAAAGCAAGCCTTTGATGAATATCTGCAGATCAATACCAGTATAGACACTATGTATTTGTCAGAAAACTATTTTGGACAAAGTCATTAGTGTTTTGTTGATTTCTATCCTTATGCCAGATGAGAGTTGTAGGAAATGTGGAGGAAGCTTAATTGATTATGCTCGATGCATAGAATGTAGAAAAATTCTTCTTAGGATATGCAAAAAATGTTGTCATGTTGTTTCGCATGATGATCATACAAACTGTTTTAGATTTGTTGATTTGTCAAAACTTTCAATTACAACATAATATGCATAATGACCAAGTCATTTTTCATAATTAAAATCTCACACGCCAATTAATTTTAGAATCTTGTTTGCTGTCTTGTCAATGGATATGTCTGGTTCAGCTGATATAAACAAGACATTATTATCAAGCGGAAAACTCATAACAACTGCCTTTTCTCTTCTTGAGGCAGTGTACTTGACTTTGCCAAGACTGTAATCAAATTCGCTTCTCATTGAGACTCGAAGTATTAGTTCCATGTACATTTTCCTTCGGTCCTCTTCATCTTCAAGCGGCCTTATGCCTTCTTTGAAGCCGCCTGCGACAAGCCTACCCATTCTGTTTACTATACCGGCAAACCTAATTTCGTCTTCTTGCAGTATTTTTTTGCATTTTTGCTCAAAAATCCAGTATTCGTTTACCTTTTCTTTTGACATCATGGCTAAGTACTATGGAATTAAATGAACTTAAAGTAGTGTAGGAAATTACTAAACAAACGAAAATCAGGCTTATAAGATTCAGTTTGAGAATTAGGCATTCATTTAAAATAAATGAAAAATTTGAACAGTTATCAGATAAGCTACAAGGCACCTTTATTTTTAACAAACACGATATTACTCTGGAAGCTGACACAGAATCCCCCAAGGACCTGTATCAAGACTGGCACAAATTGGAGGCAAAATCGTCTACCACTTGCATGTTGCCAAGTCAGCTTCCCGTCCTATCCATACAAGTGAATTGTGTGTAATTCGTAAACTAGTTTTTGTTGCGGTAGTGTTCCCCATCAGACCTTGATCGGGTGTCATTTTTTGCATATTTTGTATTTAGTTCGTCGTTTAGCTTGTTTATCTCAGATTGTGAGATTGCTGCCGTTTCGTAAAATGCATTCCTTGCATCCTGCATCGTGCCACCGTTGTTTAATACTTGTTCTAGTGCCGCAAGACCTTCTTTTGTCTTGGTTTCGGTAAAATTAAACTGTCCCCAGTATATGTTTTTGATAGTTGAATCAAACCCAGAAACAAAGGATGAGAATACGTTTCGTGGGTTGAATGGGTCAAACTGCTCCACCATGGATTGAAGATCGGCTAGCAGGTCTTGGTTTGCTATTTGGCGTTGTTCTTCTATGAATTTTT
>DASWKH010000141.1:0-4876 GCA_036396715.1 Candidatus Nitrosotenuis sp. | reverse complement strand
CGTTAAGCGAGTCCCCAGAAGGCGAGGCAGTCGCAATTTGGGCAGACCATGCAGGCCTTGCCGGCTTTGCCAGGGAATACTTTGAATATTTGCTCAAAGATGCAAAGGGTGTGGAATAATGGATTCGGCAAATGACGAGGTACTTTTTGTTGGGACTGCAGAAGCAGAACATGTAGAGATGTACCTAAAGGCAATATGGCACATCAAGGAAAGAAACGAGCCAGTCAAGATTAGTACTATTGCCAAGATGCTAAACGTCAGGCAGCCAAGCGTGGTTCAAATGCTAAAGAAGCTAAACGAGCAGAACCTGGTAAACTACAGCAAGGCCGGAGTTTCGTTGACTGAAAGCGGCGAGATCGTCGGCTCCAAAATGATGCGAAACAGCAGGCTTTTGGAGGTACTAATGGATAGCGCCCTAAAGGTAGAAGTCGACGAGGAAATGGTCTGTGGAATAGAACATCACATGAGCCAGGAATTTACAGATGCGTTATGTACAATGCTAAAGCATCCGCGCAAATGTCCACACGGGCATGCAATTCCGCGCGGGGTTTGCTGCACAAATTAAGATAATTCTATTTTCTATGATTTGTCTTATATACAATTAGGAACTTAGTTCATCTAACAGGTCTTCAAGACTATCAAATGTTTTGGATGGCTCTTTTCATGCTTTAACTCGTTCCATAAGTTCGTCTTCTTGTGTTATTGGAAATTTGTCCTCACGTATTACTTCTATTATCATCTTATAGTCATTTTTAGAGGATTCATTGATTTCTTCCAAAATTAGCTTTATTGCTTCAGTCATGTTTTTCTTTAGCTCTTCAAGCGTATTGCCTTCACTTATGGCTCCAGGAAGCTCAAGACATTTTCCTATAAAACCCTCATCAGTTGCAATCACCTTTACTGTGAACAATTGTTTGTACTGTGTTGACAATAGATCTTATTTTGCTTCCTTTCTAAATTAAGGTATAGTATCGAATATATCACTCTATGATTGGCGTTAGTTATGGTATGTTTTTGTGGTTGCCAGACATATGTCAAGGATCCAAATGGCTTCAAAGTTGGATGTGTCAAGTGTAGTCATGGACCACAAAATCACGAAGAAGAGTTTAGACTAGCTGCAAGAAAAAATGAGACACAGAGTCAGAAACGCGACGTAGATTTTGGGTAAATCATTAGTCAATAATTTTGTCTAAAACGGTTTTTGTGTTGAACTTCAAGTATTTCTTAATAGATTTCATGATTTCTGTGAAATTTTTTCCAAAACAATCTTGTAATATTTTAGTAAGGAATGCCTACTATATGGTAAGAAAATGTCAGAGATTAGTGTGGGTTCTATCACCACCAAAGGCCGAATAACGATTCCAAAGGAGATTAGAGAGAGATTGGAACTAAAAGAAGGCGACAAAGTAATTTTTGTTATTAAGACAGAACAGGCAATAATAAGAAAGGCATCAGAAGAAAAGCTCTCTGAAATTCTACGTAGGCAGAAACCTTGGAGAGAACACAGTGTCAAATTCCAAAAAAGAATACGTAAAAAATGGCAATAACCTAAATTATTCCCCGATTATCTTTACCAGAACGCGCTTTGATCTCATACCATCAAACTCCCCGTAAAAGATTTGCTCCCATGGACCAAAGTCCAGCTCGCCATCAGTAATTGCAACTACGACTTCACGTCCCATGATTTGCCTTTTTAGGTGTGCATCTGCATTATCCTCCCCTGTTTTGTTGTGATCGTATTGTTCTATTGGTTCGTGTGGGGCAAACTTTTCAAGCCATCTTGCATAATCTTTGTGCAATCCGCTTTCATTGTCATTTATGAAAACGCTTGCAGTAATGTGCATTGCGTTAACAAGACAAAGGCCTTCTTTGATTCCGCTTTTTTTGACTAGCTGCCGTATCTGTGGCGTCAGGTTTACAAAAGCAACTTTGGTTTTAGTGTTAAATGTCAGATGTTCTGTAAGGATTTTCACGCATTAGAAATCAATTTTGGAAAATAAATACTCGATTATTATCAATATTCCAATATGCGTAACTGTACTGCAGGCTCAGAACTCAAGATCTACATCATCAAGATCAAAGGGATTATGTCATCAACGCCTACGTATCATAGTAAACAAAAGGGATTTTTAACTGAAGCTTGATAAATGGCAAAGAGGTATCATAAAAGAAATGGTTGCAATAGACGTCCCAGCATCACTTGAGAGCTTTAGGAGATTCGTGATTGCCAGCACGTGCAGTTCGTACATTCCACGCAGTTACATAGAAGACCAGGAAGTCTTCCCAGAGCGCGAAGAAACGCTTGGTTCCATATACGTCGAGGCAGCCGACAAGGTCACCCTAAAGAAGATTCGCGATATCACCTTTGTAAACGCAAGAGATGTGCTAGGAATCATTTACAACTCCAAAAGCGGCAATACCACACTAAAGTGGAGACAGCTTAGAAGAAAGGGCGGCAAGGTTACAGGAGAGGCATCGCCAAACTCACTTGTGAATTTATCAGAGGGCGGAGTAATCACGCCAGAATGGGTTGATAATTATCTCAAAAAGAAGAGCCTAGAAAACACTACTAGCACTGTTTAATTATTTTATCAAATACCTGCAAGTTGATGATTACAAAAATTATCGATGATTCATCGATCTCATTTCTAGTCGAAGAGCCAGACGATTTACTCACACTTCGCAGGGTGATAAAAAAAGAGGACAAGATCATATCAGACACTACACGAGTAATCAAGCAGGAAAAGGATTATGCCAGGCCAGACAGGGGAGAGCGAATCAGAATAAGGATATCGCTTGAGGTTGAAAAAATATTGCTAGATTCCGTATTTGACAAGCTGAGAATCCACGGAACCATAATAGAGTCGACTAGTGAGGAGGTATCAAAGGGCGTCCACCATTCCATTTTGATCAGAATTGGCGACTCGCTCAACGTTGTTAAAAAAAAATGGCCCCCCTTTGAGCTAAGACTCATAAAAAAGAAAGACGATGATTTTGGTTTTGCCCTAATTGCAATAGACAAAGGCGATTGCGGAATCGGCAAGCTCAAAGGAACGCACCTCCAGCTGATGCAGAATCTTTACTCCGGCTCTAGTGGCAAGCAATACAAGACAGACTTTAACATCAAGGCTTTTTTTCAAACTGTCACAAAAGCGCTAGAGACAGTCCTCAGGGAAAACGATTTGATAATAATTTTTGGCCCAGGCGAGACAAAAAGGCAGTTTAGCAATTTTTTGCAGAAAACCCCCCTGGCAAAAAACCACAAAGTCGAGATAGTAGATGGAATTGACTCTGGCGGAGAGGACGGAATTTACACGTTTATCAAGTCAAAGTCAATGCACCAGATACTAGGGCAAAGCAAGCTTGCAAAGGTTGCAACCATCTTAGAAGATGTGATGATCAAAGCGCAGCACAAGAGCAAAAAATTCACGATGGGCTTTGAGGAGACAAAAAAGGCAAACCAGTTTGGTGCAGTAGAGTCCTTGGTGTTCTCAGACAAGATCATCCAGACCCATGATGAAGAACAGATAATCGAATTCTTAAACGAAGTAGAAGCCAAAGGTGTCAAAGTATACGCGTTGGATTCCAGCACCGACATAGGATTGCAGGTTTCAGGACTTGGTGGAATGGTCTCCTTGCTAAGGTTCCCAGTGGATTCCTAGCCTGTAGAGTCAATTAGCCACTGCAGATATGGCTTGTTGATATCATTTATTCCAAGTTCTGCAATTTCTGGAACCTTGTAGGGGTGTGTTTTTTTAATCTCTTTTTTCAGTCTTGATTTGTTTTTTTGCGTTGTCTTAAAGACTGCCAGGAACTCATCAGTATTTTCGATTTTTCCCTGCCAAGCATAAATCGAAGAGATTTTTGTTATGTTCACGCACGCAGCAAGTTTGTCTTTTGCAAGCTTGTTGGCAATTTTTGAAATTGATTTTTTGTCTGGATATGTAGAAACAATTATTGCAGGCTTCATAGAATTCGGTAAACTTCCTGATGTTTGTTCTTTTGGGTTTGGAATGCTTTAACTGTGTGTACCTATATTATATTGCATATGTGTACAACAACAATTTCCTTGAGCAATGAGGCATACAAGATACTAAAAGCTCAGAAGATGGAAGGAGAGTCTTTTTCGGATTTGATACTGCGTAAGTTTGGAAAGGGTAATCCGTCTGCCATCCTAGCCTATCTAAAGAAAGAGGGTCCAAACCCGGACTTGGCAGATGCAGTAGAAAAGGCCAGTCGCGAATTCCGCAAGAATTTTAGAACAAGAAAGGTCAGTCTCTGATGACGAATCGTTCAGCTATATCACACAACGAAAATACAAAAGGCAACGCTGATAGAATCCTGTCTGTTGTAATGGGCCAAAACTTTCCTGACAGAGAGCTTGCTGAAAACATAAGGCAGGCAAGTGAGGAACGCCGTAAGCACTTTAAAATTAGAAAATAATAGGTAATAGGTAGATCATGGTGTAAATCGATACAGATTTTTTAATTGATCACAGTAATAGAAAAGAAGGATTAATTAAGAAATTATGTCAAATGCCTCGCTTCATTTTTATAAATGACCACAAATAGAGAACATAATTAATTTGGCTTTAGATTTTTTGGCGCAAAATTCTATAATTTATGTCCTAGTTGCGTGGGTGGCAATACTAGGAGTAGCTAAAGCACTAAAGCTAGACAAGCACGGCTTTGCCATAAAACCGTACAGCCTCACCTACAAAAATACCCAAGTCCAAGTGGCTCTAACAAAGATGCTTGGGCGCACGCGACGCGGCATACGCGTATTTGCCGATGTCAGCGTTATTGCAGGTTTTATTATGATGGGATTTGCCTTTTGGTTTTTGCTTGATAATGTGGTAAAATATTTTGATAGGCCT
>DASWKH010000140.1:0-4756 GCA_036396715.1 Candidatus Nitrosotenuis sp. | reverse complement strand
CATCAAGGCTTGGGACTGTCTTGTAGTGGTAAATCTCATCTGGCGCAATCCACTTGTATGACTCGTTTTCCCAGTTCAGCGTAATTTTTGCCGAGCTTAGCGCAAACAAAAATGGGTAAACTATCCATTGATGGTCGGGATACTGGGTCGAAGAAATCGTCATCTCCTTTGCCGCTTTGAGCAGCCTCACGGCGTTATTGTTTGCACCAATTTCTTCGAAGATCTCAATTTTTGCCCGCTCAAGTGGCTCCTCCCCTGCCTCGATTATGCCACTAATTGCGCCCCACAAACCCTTCATGCTTTTTACCCTGTTGCTCCGTTTGAGTATGAGGAATTTTTGGCTGTTTGTCACAAAAGAGGTTACTATTTTTGTTGAACGCATTATTTTTCGATTGCGCGTGCCATCACGTTTAGCTTCTTGTAGGATTCTTCAAGGTTGGAATTTTTCGCAAGCCTTTCTTGGATGTTTCTGATGTAGTTGGTGATGTCTTCTGATTTGGCCTCCTGAATGTCGGTGAGCAGCCGCCCAATGTCTTTCCAAAACTCTTCTGCAGCCCTTCTTATCTCCGGATTTGAGATGATTGTCTCAATGAGCTCAGTTGATTCTGTCATTATGCTTTCGGCAAGAATCTTTTGGACCTTGAAGGTTGTGCCGGACATGCGCTCAGTTAGGGAAATCTTGTCATCCTTTGCCAAAATGTTTGCAAACGCCAAGTTCACCAAATGAGTTAATCCTAAAATTATTGCAATCTTTTTGTCGTGTTCTGCTGCGTCAATTGTGACAAAGTTGGCCCCCTCAAAAAGGGACTTGACTAGACTCAGCTCTTTTTTTGCATCCTTGATTGGAACAGCAATTATGTTTTGGCCCTTGATATTTTTTGTTCCGGGGCCAAACATCGGGTGAATGCAGACGGGGTTGATCTTAGCTGGAATTTTCAAAAGTGCAGAGGCAGTCTTTGCCTTTTGCGAGGTGATCTCAATTAGGTATGAGCCGCGTTTCATCTCCTTTGCAATGAGTCTTATGATTTCGGGCGTGCGTCTTGTCGGCGTGCAAAGCAGTACAATGTCTGCCTGAAGAACAGAACCGACAAGCGATTCTGACTTTTTGATAGTTTTATCAGTAATTGGGGTCTCAGAATCGTAGCCAATTACCTCGTAGTCTTTTGATGTAAAATACTTGGCAAACCACAAACCCATCTTTCCGCCAGCCCCAATTATTGTAATACTTTTTTTCATCTGGATCCCCTTAGAACCTCATCTAATATCTTCATTCCTACAATTAGTTTCTTTTCGTCCTGACAGGCAGAAATTCTAACAAAGCTCTTATAGTTGCCAAATCCGTCGCCTGGGGCAACTGCAACTCCGTAATCGAGCAGTTTGTTTGCAAACTCGACACCATCAAAGCCGGGCTTGTTTATCTTGGCAAAAAGATACATCGCGCCATCTGGGGCAACAAACTCCAAGTCCATTTTTTTTGCCTGCCCAGTCAGAGTGTCGAGCTTTGAGCGAACGCTCTTTACATTATCTGATACTTTGGCCTGCAGGGCTTTGAGTGCGGCGTACTGGATTGGCTCTGCCACATTTGTAAGGCATAGGGCCTGGAGCTTTGTCATCTTTTCAATGATTTTTGGCTCTGCAACGGTATACCCGATTCTAAACCCAGTCATTGCGTGCGATTTAGAAAACGATTGCGTGATGATGCTTTTTTTGTAGTTATTTGAGAGAACGCTTTTCCACTCGCTAAATGCATACGCAGAGTAAATCTCGTCGCTTAGGACGTAAAGATCATTTTTTTGCGCAACATCGATTATCTTGTCTTGGATCTGTGGCGCAAGAACTTTGCCAGTCGGGTTGTTTGGATAGTTCAGAACTATCATCTTTGTGTTTGCGTTGATTGTTTTTTGGATTTGCTCAATTGAGGGCTCCCACTTGTTTTCTAGGGTTGTTGCAATGGACCTTACCTTTATTCCGGCATTTATTGCACAATCGCGATACGCCGGCCATGCAGGCTCTATTATTATGATCTCATCGCCAGGATCCAAAAGAGTCGAGACTGCAAGATAAATTGAGAATCTTGCACCGGGCGAAACAAGAATGTTTTCCTGCGTTACCTGTGTGCCAAACTTTTCCGATACATATCCTGCCAGCGCAGTCCTAAGCTGGGGCATGCCGGCTGCCTGCCCGTATCTTACATGGCCCCTGTCGACTGCCTCGCCTAGCGCTTTTTTTACTATTTTTGGAGGCGCCAAGTCTGGCTCACCTACCTCCATGTGGATGATTTTTTTTCCCTGCTGCTCGAGGTTCTTTGCCTTTAGAAATATTGTCAGGTGTGTTTGCTTGCCGTCGGTCTGGACCTTTATTGACTCGTTTAACAAAAAGTTGAGAAACTTTTTTCCAAGCGATTCGTCTAGTCCTATTTCCTGACATAGTGTGACTATCTCGTTTCGCAGCTGGTCCTCACGGGTCTCATCAAAAACGCCAAGGCCGCTGCTCTTTTTGAGATCACCAATCTGTCTTGCGATGTCGGTTCGCTCCTTGAGGAGTCTTATCATCTGGAGCGTGACGTCGTTTATTTTGTTTCGCAGCTGATCAATGTCTGACATTTTTACAATACTGGTTTTATGAAGCCACCAATTAGCGCATGATCTGCAAGTACGAGCGATACGAGTGAGTCGACTACAGGTGGGGCCCTAGGAACTACGCAAGGGTCGTGCCTTCCCTGAACTTGGAGTGTTACTGGTTTTTTTGTTTTGATGTCGATTGTGTTTTGTTTTTTTGATATTGATGATGCCGGCTTGAAAGCAATCCTCATTACTATTGGCATCCCATTTGAGAGCCCGCCGAGTATTCCGCCGGCATTATTAGTCCTAGTAAGAACTTTGCCGCCCTTTACGATGTAGGGGTCGTTGTTCTGTGAGCCATACAGCTCGGAGCCCGCAAACCCTGAGCCAAACTCGACGCCCTTTACGGAAGGAATGGAATAGATTGCCTTGCTAATGTCTGATTCAAGCGAACTAAATATGGGCTCGCCTAGTCCTACTGGGACGTTGACTGTGGTGGACTCGATTACTCCGCCCAACGAGTCGCCGCTTTTTCTTGCAGACAGAATTGATTGGCGCATCTTTTGTGCCGTTTTCTGATCAGGGCATCTTACCTCGTTCTCGTAAATCCGGTTTTTCATTTTTAGCTGAAATTTTTCTCGCATTGTAATTTTGCCAATCTTGAGTGTGTACGAGTTTGTCTCAACTCCCAAAGAAACCTTGAGCAGCTTTCTTGCAATGGCGCCGCCCATGACGTGTGTTGCAGTAAGCCTGCCAGAAAAACGCCCGCCGCCCCTATAATCATTGAATCTTTTGTATTTCACTAAAGCGGGATAGTCTGAGTGGCCGGGCCTCATCTTTGTGGCCAGCTGGTCGTAGGCCTTGGAGTCCTGGTCCTTGTTCCAAATTATCATTGCAATGGGTGCGCCGGTGGTGTATCCCCTAAAAACGCCAGAAAGAATCTCGACTCGGTCTGTCTCTTTGCGTTGTGTTGATACTAGTGACTGGCCGGGCCTTCTTTGATCAAGCATTTTCTGAATGTCTTTTTCTTGCAGCTCCAGTCCTGCTGGACATCCATCGAGTACAGCTCCGACACACTTGCCGTGGCTCTCACCAAAACTTGTCAACACTAGTCTTTGACCAATAGAGCTGCCAGCCATCAAATTAAAACCCCAATTTGATGCATATAACCCTTAATGGGTGGAGATCTTTGCTCCGGCCCTGCTCATATCGGAAACAAAGCTTGGATAAGAAACGTCGACTGAATCCGAGTCTGAGACAGTGCATCCGCCCACATACATTGCAGCAATGCAAAACGCCATGAATAGTCTGTGGTCGTTTTCCGAATTTAGCGAAGCTCCCCTGAGTTCTTTTGGCGGACCCAAAATCAAGCCGTCCTCTTTTTCTGTCACATTGATGCCTAATTTTTGGAGCTCGCGCGCAAGAATTGCGATTCTGTCAGTTTCCTTAAAGCGCGCATGTCTGACATTGTACAATTCTATTGGAAATTCTGATTTTAGGGCAAGAATTGAAAGTGGTGGCAAAAGGTCGGGTGTGTTTGCAAGGTCGAACTTTCCTCCTCGCAACTTTTCAGGTGATTTTACTGTTATGGTGTTGCTGTCCATGGAGACGTTGACCCCAAGCTTTCCAAGTATGTCTATTATTGCCTCATCACCCTGTGCTAAATTTCCAACTGAAGCCTTGATTGTGAGATCGCGGCCAACTAGCACCGCGGCAGAGAGGAGTAATGCGACACTTGAAAAGTCTGAGGGGATTGTTATCGTGGTGGAATTGTATTGCTGTGGCTCGATTTTGTATTTTTTGTATTGGTCTAGTACTTTGACTTTGACATCGAACTTTTCCATTGTGATGATTGTGGCGTCAAGGTATGGTTTTGATACGAGATCTGAGATGATGTTAAGTGCCACTCCTTTTTCTGTTAATGGTGCGGCAACCAAAAGTGCAGAGATGAACTGGCTTGAAACATTTCCAGGGATTGATACCTCCCCACCTCTCATCCTGCCTGATATGGTGAGTGGTGGCCTGCCGTCATTTGAAGAACATTTGGCACCAAGTGATTCCAGAGCATCCAGCAACGGCTTCATGGGTCTTTTTTTGAGGCTCTCGTCTCCTGTCAGAACAGTTTTGCCTTCCCTTAAGGCCGCAACTGCAGCTGCAATTCGGATAGATGTTCCAGAATTTGATGCGTCGACTAT
>DASWKH010000139.1:0-2910 GCA_036396715.1 Candidatus Nitrosotenuis sp. | reverse complement strand
CATCAATTGCAGATGTTGCGATAATTGCGACACGAACAGGACCGTATGTTGCACTTATTTTATAGCTGATTTCAGGCAAGGATTCTTCACGCAATGAGATATTGATCATTTCTCTTGCATCAAGTACTTTCATGCAACACTTGAGCATGTCTTCAAATGGAGCTATGTCTTCAACATCAGTCTTTGGGAAATAGTACAATAACGCGTCGCCTATGTTTTTTACAACGACGCCACCATTCTTAGTGATGACTGTTGCAAGCGAGTTCAGAAATATTGAATAAAATTTGCTTGTCTGGAGGTCAGTAAGCCTTGAGGTTAGTTTGGTTGAGCCGACAATGTCTACAAAACAGACACAATAATTCGAGCTGTACTCTGAAAATTGCAGCAGTATGTCTTTTTGCTGTTTGATAATCTCCTCACGCTCTTTAATTTTTAGAAGCGAATCCTGGATTTTTTCCGCCATTTGATCAAAGGAGCGAGACAACTGTCCAATTTCATCTTCGGTTCTAATGTTTGTTCGAACGTTGAAATCTCCTCCTGCGATTCTGTTTGCAGCACGTTGAAGCATGATTAGAGGTATTGAGAGGCTTTTAGAGAGAAAATACGTTACAATCCCTACCGTTATTGTTATTACTACTCCTAGCATGACCATTCGCTCACGCAATGTTGAAACTGGTTCAAAAACTTCTTCATTATCAAGTTCCACAAACAAAGTCAGACCAGATCCTATCATGCAGTATGATGCGCCAAATACTACAGTTCCCCGATAGTCGGTGTACCGCCCCACATGGTTTTGATTACTATTAAAACACAACTCAACTGGAAACGTGTCAATTTTTTGTTTGAAGGCTGCGTTTTCAATGAACCGGGACTCTGAAACCAGAACCCTGTCGGAGTTTACAAGATATGATTCACCAGTTTCGCCCAGCCCCTGTCTATTTAGCAAAATCTGATCAACTGACTGAGTGTTTGCCGTAACTATAGCTACACCGATTGCGCTTACATCTTTTGGACTGCTAAATATTGGAGTTGCTATGACTAGTTTTCTTTTATCATCTTTTCCTAGTGTGAACTCTGCAAAGGATATGCCGAGCCCCTTGCGAAAGACAGGATCAGACTCGAAGTTTTTTTCGTCAGGCGTGTTTATCAGAGCAAAAAGCCTTTTCCCATCTTTGTTAACTATTTCGACATTCTCAAGATCAAATGCGCCGCCAATACTTATCTCGATTGCCTGGATTTGAATTAGAAAGTCGATTCGCCTTTCAGCAACCCCTGCGTCAAAAACAGAGTCATCCTCAATCGCGTTGAACTCGTTGATGAGATTTCTAATCATCGGATCTGTAGAAATAACTTGAACCTGCTGAATTTTAGCAGTCAGCAAACTAGTGAGCGAATCGCCTCTGATGGTTGACTCGCTTGTAAGCTGGTCTATGATGCGTTCTTCAATTATGATGTTGCCATAATGAAACGAAAGTGCAATCGTAATGCCAATCCCAATTAAAGAGGCCAGCACTACAAGGGTTACAAGCTTTTTATCCAGAGTGACAGGAATTGGATTTCTCATGATTTTTTCGAAGGAAATTAGGATATCTCCTTTTCTAAGATTACCATATTCGGATTTATTCTAGTGGGTGGTATAACATGTGATGAGAGGGCTATGCCACGTATGCCTGAGATCAAATGTGGAGCTAATCATAGAAAAAGGGAAGATTATGTGCCAGTCTTGTTTTTCGAGGCAAAAAACTAAATCCACAACTCCGTGAACAAATAAAATGAAGATTGGCATATTTTCACACTGTACAATAGACGAAATTAAGATAGGTGGAAATCTGTACGAGCGACCTGGCGGACCTGCATGTTATGGCTCTTTTGCCGCAAGAAGGCTTGGCTTTGATGTGGAACTGGTTACAAAGTTTGGATCAGACTTTACATTCCTTGATCAATTGCAAGAAAACAAAATCAAATTTCAAAACACACCTAGCCCAAACCCAACAACGCGGTTTACCCTGGAAATAAACGAATCTGAAAGAACCCTATGGTTGAAAAACATTTGTGATGAAATAGAATACCAATCAGTTAATGCAGACGGTGTCTTGGTAAGCCCAGTTTTTAACGAGATAGCAAAACCGACATTTGAGAAAATCAAAAAAGACAACAACATGGTTTTTCTTGATCCACAGGGTTTTTTGCGACGTGTTGATTCCAACAATAAGGTTTTTTTTGAGAAAATGGATCTGGACTTGACAAAGATTTCAGTACTCAAGGCAGATCCTAACGAAGTTTTCCACTTGACTGGCGTGCAAGGAGTTGATGGGGTACATATGCTTCGCAAAAAAGGAATAGAGCACATACTTTATACAAACAAGCGTGACGTCTCTTTGTTTTACAAAAACAGGCAGTACTCACTTGTACTTCCAAACGTGGATGTCTATGATACTGTTGGTGTGGGTGACATCTTTACTGCAACGTTTTGCTGCACACTGCTCAAAGAGCGAGACGTTTTATGGGCGTTAAGCTTTGCAGGGGGTGCTGCGCAAGCCGCACTAGAGTCAAAAGAAGTTGGATTGAGTAAGACTCCCTCAAAAGGCGCAACACAAACTAACGCCTCCTATTTTTATAACACTTTAAAATTCAAAGATATCTAAGCTTTTATTATTATGCTAGAGGTTAATGATTCGTGCAAATTGGAGTAACTGGTCCTAGTCCGTCAGACGTTGCGGTAAAAACCATCAAAACAATACTCGATAATTACGGACTTTCATCAGTTTACATTGGAAGCAAACCACGAAAAGACATTGATTTTGTAATAGTGACCGGCGGTGATAAGGGAGTTCGAAACTATTATCACAGAACCCAGGAACCACAAACGCCAATTCTTGGAATAAGCGAGTCAGAATCCAGTGGCTTTTT
>DASWKH010000138.1:0-10447 GCA_036396715.1 Candidatus Nitrosotenuis sp. | reverse complement strand
GCTTGATCGCTTATAAAGGTACCGTACAATACCGTAACTGAGAAATAAAGAATGGAAGCAGAAAAGTCTCAAAATTATAAATAAGCCACGTCTATGATGTGTCGTATGGGTGGCCATCTTTGGAAATTCCAATCCTACAGTAATACCCCTAGATCTACCTGGATCACAGTTTGAGATTTACTCCAAGCTAGAACAAAACTATTCTCACACGTTTCTGTTTGAATCATTGACAGGCCCCGAAGAGCTTGCTGAAACATCAATTATTGGGTTTGATCCAAAAATAATTTTGCAAGGTTATGAAGACAGAGTTGTTCTGCAATACAAGGATGGCACCACAAAGACCATACGGACACAGGATCCAGTAGCTGAGCTCAAAAACTTTGTCAGGCAAACAAACGACACATCGTTTAGGTACCTTGGCGGCGCAGTTGGAATCATAAATTATGATGCAATAAAATTGTACGAAAACATACCAATACAAAATGACAAAGCCAAACCGTTAATGGAGTTTGGCATTTATGACGACGGCATATTATTTGATAACAAGGCAAAAAAATTCCTGTATTTTTACTATGACGAAAATAGGATCGACAAAATAAAACTAGCTGACAGGGCTTTTGGCAAAATTCAACTCTTCGAGATATCTACAAACATGGATGAGTCAAAGTTTTCCGAAATTGTCAATCAGGCAAAAAAATACATCTACGCCGGAGATATATTCCAAGTCGTACTCTCAAGAAAGTTCAGCTTTTCTGCAACCGGTGATTATCTTCGCGTATACAAAGAACTGCGAGCGCTCAACCCATCACCATATCTTTACCATATGAAATTTGGGCAAAAAACCTACATTGGATGCAGCCCCGAAATGCTCATCCGAGTAACTGGAAAGGAGGTTGAGACATTTCCAATTGCAGGTACGAGAAAAATTACAGAAGACGAGCAAAAAAACGAGCAGCTAAGACAAGAGCTCATTAATGATGAAAAAGAGTTGGCAGAACATACAATGCTAGTAGATTTGGGAAGAAACGACATAGGCAGGGTTTGTAAGTACGGCAGCGTACATGTCACCGACCTCATGCAAGTCAAGCGATTCTCACACGTCCAGCACATTGTAACTCATGTCGTAGGCACGATGGACGAAAAATATGATATGTTTCAAGCATTTGAGGCCGTGTTTCCTGCAGGAACTGTGAGTGGCGCTCCAAAGGTCAGGGCAATGGAAATAATCAACGAGCTAGAGCCAGACGTGCGTTACCAGTATGCTGGGGCTGTTGGGTATTTTTCGAACAACGGTTGCTGTGATTTTGCAATAGCAATACGAAGTATATTTTTTGATGGTAAGAACGGGTTTTTGCAAAGCGGCGCCGGAATTGTCTCTGATTCAACACCGCAAGGAGAGTTCAAAGAAACCGAACACAAGGCCGGTGCAATGATTGCGGCACTAAAGGAGGCAGCAAAATGAAATTTCTAATAATTGATAATTATGATTCGTTTGTTTACAACATTGCCCAAATCCTAGGCGAGCTTGGCGTCTCCTCGGATGTGATTAGAAATGACAAGATAACGCTAGACCAGATAATCAAAAACAAGTACGACGCTATAGTGATCTCCCCAGGCCCTGGTACACCAGAAGACAAAAAGTATTTTGGCATTTGCTCAGATGTGATCCAAAAACTCGGACCTACCACGCCAATACTTGGAGTTTGTCTTGGCCATCAAGGAATAATTCATGAGTTTGGAGGCAAGGTTGTAAATGCCGGATGTGTCAGACATGGAAAAACAAGCCCAATTAAGCACACTAACGATTCATTATTTGCTGGGGTCAAAAATCCATTTCTGGCCACCCGATACCACTCACTAGTAGGCGATAAAACCATAATTCCCGATGTCTTAGAGATTACTGCAGTTGCCGAAGACGACGGTGAGGTAATGGCAGTGCGACACAAGCAGTATCCAATAGAAGGAGTCCAGTTTCACCCAGAGTCAATTCTAACAACTGAGGGAAAAAAAATTCTAGCGAACTTTGTAAAGAGTGTAAAAAAATGATTGTAAATCTAACCGCTAAGCTCAAGGATGGTCGGAACTTGACAATAAATGAGATGGGCGATGCCATGAACGAGGTCTTATCAGATCGCATTTCTGATGAGAAAAAAGCGGATTTTCTGCGCTATTTGAGTAAAAAAGGTGAGTCAGACGATGAACTCTACGCTATGCTTGGCAAGATGGACGAGTACGGCCTGCACATTATGCCAAAATGCCAGGGAACAATCATCGATGTCTGCGGAACAGGAGGAGACAAACTGCAAACCTTCAACATATCGACTACTGCATCTTTTGTGATATCTGCAGTAGGTGGATTTGTAGCAAAACATGGAAACCGTTCTGTTTCCGGAGTATCAGGCAGTGCCGATATTTTTGAGTATTTTGGATATGACCTAAATGCAACGCCAGAAAAGGTGACAAAAATAATTGAAAAGTTCAAGATTGGCTTTTTGTTTGCACAAAGATTCCATCCTGCGATGAAAAACGTTGCAAATGCAAGAAAGATTCTTGGCACCAGAACAGCCTTTAATTTGCTTGGGCCACTATCAAATCCCGCAAATGTAAAAAACCAACTAATTGGGGTCTTCTCAGACGAATACCTGCAAAGAATTATTTTGATTTTGAAAAGACGTGGATCAGAAAACATTATGACTGTTCATTCACAGGACGGACTCGACGAACTATCCACTACTGCAAAAAACAATGTTTGTTTTCTGCACGACGGCAAAATGGAAAAAATGATAATTGATTCAGAAAAGCTGGGACTGCACAAATCGGCAATTACGGATCTTCAAGTATCAACGAGGCAAGAAGCAATCAAGGCCTTTTTATCAGTACTAAATGGAACTTCGAATCGCTCAATGCAAGAAATCACCGTACTAAATGCTGCGGGGGGACTAATTGTTGCAAACATTGCAAAAAATTTCGATGAGGGTGTAGAGATGGCACGCCAGACAATCAAAAACGGAAAGGCGTACTCACATTTTGTTAATTTCGTAAAAGAAAACGGGGATTTCCAAAAAATCAAGGAAGTTGACGAATCATGACCCAAACACTAAGAAGACTAGTAGAAAACTCGCACAAGGCGATCAGCGAGGGAGTATACGAGATTTCCGAGTCCTTACAGAAATCTCCCTTTGACCTAATAGAATCCATAAAGTCAAACAGCCACGCCTCACTAATCACCGAAGTCAAGTTTGCCTCACCCTCACTTGGCCAAATCAGGCAACATTCAGACCCAGTAGAGATTGCCAAATCCATGGTTCGTGGCGGGGCCCTGGCCCTCTCAGTTCTCACTCAACCACACCTATTCAACGGCTCACCGACATATTTTATGGAGATTAGAAAGCAGCTCAAAGTTCCAATGTTAATGAAAGATATTGTAGTAGACAAAATACAAATCGATGCGGCAAAAAAGATTGGTGCAGACTATATGTTACTGATACAATCGTTGTTTGATTCGGGCCACCTTAAAGAAATTGACGAGTTTATAGGATATGGTCACAGAAATGGATTAAAGGTTTTAGTTGAGACTCATACAAAAGAAGAGTTTGAAAATTCTCTAAAAACAAGCGCAGACCTAGTTGGGATTAACAATCGTAATTTAGACACGCTGGAAATCGACATCAACACCACTAAAAAACTGCTAGAGGGACACACAAAAAACAGATTGATTGTCTCAGAGAGCGGGATAGAGTCGCCACAAGACATTGTATTCTTAAAAAGATGTGGCGCCGATGCATTTTTGGTTGGATCAAGCATCATGAAAAGTTCAAACATAGAAGAAAACGTCAGGAATCTGGTGCACGCAATATGAAAATAAAATTCCCAAAGGATGGAAGGTTTGGCGAGTTCGGTGGAAAATACATCCCAGAAACACTTGTTCCCGCAATAGAGGAACTTGAGCAAAACTATCTAAAATACAAAAACGATCCCTCGTTCAAAAAAGAGCTAAATTACTATCTCACAGAATATGCAGGCCGACCCACTCCGTTATACTATGCAAAAAACCTCTCTGAAAAAATTGGCGGGGCAAAAATCTTACTAAAGCGAGAAGATCTCCTACACGGCGGTGCCCACAAGATCAACAACACTTTGGGCCAGGCACTTTTGGCAAAACGCATGAAGAAGGCACGAATTATCGCAGAAACTGGCGCCGGCCAGCACGGTGTGGCAACTGCCATGGCTTGCGCATGCCTTGGCCTCAAATCTGAAGTATACATGGGATACAAAGACACAATCCGGCAAAAGCTTAACGTCTTTAGGATGAATCTTTTGGGCTGCCAAGTTCACGCAGTAAAAAGCGGCTCTCAGACACTCAAAGATGCAATAAATGAGGCAATACGGGACTGGATTACAAACGTAAAGGACACCTACTATCTTTTAGGTTCTGCAGTAGGCCCTCATCCATATCCAGTAATGGTCCGTGACTTTCAATCAGTAATTGGTAAAGAGATCATGCAGCAGATGAAAAAATTTGGTAAGAACAACCCCGATACAATAATCGCATGCGTTGGTGGCGGCTCTAACGCAATTGGATCGTTTTACCCCTTAATTGATACTGACACAGAAATGATTGGAGTCGAAGCAGCTGGAAAAGGACTAGACACTGAATATCACTCCGCAACGCTAAATGTCGGCTCAAAGGGAGTACTCCACGGAATGATGACATACCTATTGCAAACCAAAGAAGGACAGATCAAAGAAACCCACAGCATCTCTGCAGGCCTTGACTATCCTGGGGTGGGACCAGAGCACGCATATCTAAAGGATGAGAGACGTGTCAAGTATGCCAGTGCCACAGACAAAGAAGTAATTGACGCATTTTTACTCCTTACAAGGACGGAGGGCATCATACCTGCACTAGAGTCAGCACATGCAGTTGCAGAAGCAATCAAGATTGCAAAAACAAGATCAAAATCTGAATCCATTGTTGTAACTCTTTCCGGCAGGGGAGACAAAGATGTCGAAGTAGTTGAGGAATATGTCAAAAGAAACTTCTAGAATCAAGGCAAAGTTCGCCAAGCTCGCATCAAAAAAAGAAAAAGCGCTGATAACATACATTATGACTGGCTATCCAAGCCAAAAATTCACGCTTTCTACAATAAGGGCGCTGATAAAAGGCGGGGCAGACATTATTGAGCTTGGATTTCCTTTCACCGATCCACTAGCAGACGGCCCAGTGATTCAGAACGCAAGCACCACATCATTAGAAAAAGGAACAAAGCTAGACCAACTCTTTGAGATTGTAAGAAAGATTCGCAAAGAAAGTGACATTCCCCTCGTATTGATGACATACACAAACATTTTGTATCATCGTGGATATGACAAGTTCTTCAAGCTGGCAAAGAGTGCTGGAATCGACGGCCTAATTACTCCAGATATGACTGTGGAGGAGTCAAAGGAATACATCAAGGCTGCAAAAAAACACAAAATCGATACAATCTTTCTTGTCTCCCCAAACACCAGCAAGCCAAGGCTGCAAAAAATCGTCAGACAGACTAGCGGCTTTCTTTATTTGGTTTCAGTTTATGGGACAACTGGCATGCAAACTAAGATTCAACAATACACAATTAATGCCTTAAAGAATACCAAAAAAATCGCAAATTCCAAAATTCCAGTTGGGATTGGCTTTGGAGTATCGACACCAAATGATGTTAGATACTATAGTAAAAACGGTGCAGACGCAGTCATTATTGGAAGTGCGCTGATAAAATTAATTGAAAAAACCCCCGCAACAAAACTGGAAAAAACAGTAATAGCATTTACAAGAAAACTAAAGGCCGCAACAAGACCCATCTAGGATTTATTTTGCATACCTTACTTTCATGCCAAGTAAAATCATATTCAGCGCTATTGTAGCAGTGTTTGCGCCAACGATCACCATGTCTTGTTTTTCTATGCCGTAAACGATCCAAAGCGACATCCCTATGGAAATTAGTATCATGAGCAGATAGGAAACGTCGTTTAGGCGCTTTGTCCTGTATCCCTTTATTATTTGGGGGATAAAGCTTGACGATACTAATACGCTGGCTATACTACCAACCAAAGTAAGCCATATTCCCTCGAAAAGCAATTGTATTCACCCAATATCAGTATGGATTAAAATTTTGTGCATGGGTGCCTAAAGAATTAAAAATACCAATTTTGATCCGTAAATGTGCAGACAAAATTCATTTTTGTTACTGGTGGTGTGATGTCTGGACTCGGCAAAGGCGTCGTGACCTCATCTATTGCTAAACTATTACAGTTATCAAACCAAAAAGTTTCCTGTGTAAAGATTGACCCATACCTAAACTATGATGCCGGTACCATGAACCCCGTTGCCCACGGCGAGGTGTTTGTCACAGATGACGGCGGGGAATGCGATATGGATATTGGAAACTATGAGCGGTTTTTGAACCAAAACATACCAAAAACCCACAACATCACAACTGCTCAAATCTATTCTGCAGTAATTGATGCAGAGCGACGTGGTGAGTATCTAGGGGCATGTGTTCAGATAATTCCCCATGTTACTGATGAGATAAAACTCAGAATTAGAGCCATAGCTGAAAACGAAAAACTGGATGTTTTGGTAGTAGAATGTGGTGGAACCGTTGGTGACATTGAAAGTCTGCCGTTTTTGGAGGCATTAAGACAGCTAAGGCTTGAGGAAGGGCCGCAAAATGTCATTTTTGTACATGTGACATTGGCACCATCACTTGATGTTGTAGGCGAACAAAAAACCAAACCGACCCAACACAGTGTCCAAGAGCTGCGAAGAATTGGTATTCAGCCGGATTTGATGGCAGTACGGTGTTCCACTCCGTTAAACGAATCAACGAAAAAGAAGATTTCCATGTTCACAAATGTAACAACACGGGACGTGTTTTCCTGCCATGACGTCAAATCGATTTTCATGGTGCCGCAGATTCTTTATGATCAGGGAATTGTCAATACAATATTTACAAAGTTCGGCAAAGTCGGCCTTGTTAACGCATCTGCCAACTGGGACAAATGGAATGCCATAGTTAATTCGCTTGAGAGCGGTAGTGGGGAAGTCAAGATTGCCATGGTTGGAAAATATGTCACGCTTGCGGACAGCTATGTTAGCGTCAACCAGGCACTAAAACACGCAGGCGCAAAACTTGGAAAATCAGTCGTAATTGACTGGATTGACTCTGAGGCAATCAACGGCGGCATTGAAAAGCTGTCAAAATACAATGGCATAATTGTTCCAGGCGGCTTTGGTGTGAGAGGAGCAGATGGCATAATTGGTGCGGCAAACTATGCCAGAGAGAAAAACATTCCATATCTTGGAATTTGTTTTGGATTTCAGCTTGCCGCAGTTGCATTTGGCCGCCATGTCTGTAATTTCAATGACGCAAACTCTACAGAGATTGACCCAAACACTACAAGTCCAGTTGTTGATTTGCTTCCTGAGCAAAAAACCGTTTCAAACATGGGGGGCTCACTGCGGCTAGGAGCTCATGAAATAATTGTCAAAAACAACACCCTTGCATACAAAACATACAATGCAAACAAAGTCATGCGAAGACACAGACATAGATACGAAATTAACAAAAAATACCTAGACACATTTGAAAAAAATGGGATGATCTTTTCAGCAGAAAGCGACGGCTCAAAGAGGATGGAAATATTGGAGATTCCATCTCACAAATTTTACTTTGGGGTGCAGTTCCATCCTGAATTTAACAGCAGGCCAGGTTTTCCTGAAGAGTCTTTTCAGGCATTTGTGAATGCAGCTTCAGGCTAGTGCATGCAAAAATCTTTGTAACTCTTCACTTGCGGTATTTAACACAAAAATTATCAATTAATTTAGATACTTATCTTAAACATACGAAATCTTAGTAGCATATACGAAATTTATCATTACGACAAATATTTCTTAAAGCCTTTTTCAGTGGCGTATATCTCTATCTTGGAGCCTAAAATGCCGTTTTTTTGTTCCACTCTCATCATATCTTGTTTTTCCAAATCCTCCAAGATTGAGTTTAGCTCATCGTTGCTAAACCCCGTATTTTTTTTAATGCTCTCAAATGTTCTTGCTCCTCTATAGAGCTCCCCCAAAACAAGCATATCTTTTGTTTGCGGTCTTGCTGACTCTGGGGATTTTTGTATGGATTCATGCAAACTTGATTCAAATCGTTCCTTTTGGAATGTTTGATTTGTACTATCCTTTTTCATTCTTCGTTGTCTTATGATTCGTGGGATTACTCGTGTTAATGGGATCAAAAAGATCAACAGATAAAGCCATGTAAAATTGCTATCCATTTTGCTTTAATTGATTGATAATATAATAAATCTGTTGGGCAAAACTAATCATAATTTACAAAATTTTTACTATTTCAAATACAAAAAATGATTTGCAACTCATCGGTTGATATAATTAGGGTGGATTCCGATTAATTACGCAGTTGTCAAAATATGAATCTCCAAAAATGAACATCAATATTGGTGCAGCCAAAGCAGTTCTAATTGGCATAGTCGTACTTGTTATCATAGGAGTTGTAGTAAGCGCTTCTGTAAAAATAGTCGATGCTGGTCACAGAGGTGTGTTGCTATATTGGAGTGCCGTCGATACCAGCGTTCCACCGCTTCAAGAAGGACTTCATTTTGTGACGCCGTTTGCTAACGAAGTAGTCAATATCGAAGTTAGAACACTAAAATTTGAAAGATCGACAACATCAGCATCAAGAGATCTCCAGACAGTATCTACGACCGTTACAGTAAACTATCGCCCAAGTCCAGAATCCATTCACCACCTCTACCAGGAACTGGGCCTTGATTATCAAAATAGGGTAATTCAACCAGCCATTGATGAAACCGTAAAACAGGTGACTGCAAGATACAATGCCGAAGAACTGATTACAAAAAGACCACTAGTAAAAACAGACATTGAAGAATCAATTAGAGAAAGACTGAACGATTTTAACGTCATAACCGATGTCATATCCATTACCGACTTTCAGTTTTCAGCATTATTTGCACAAGCAATAGAAGCAAAGGTAGAGGCCGAACAAAGGGCGCTTCAGGCCGAAAATGATCTAAGAAGAATTCAAGTGGAGGCACGACAACAGGAAGCCAAGGCCGAAGGCATTGCAAAAGCAAACATTGCCGAAGCTGAAGGTGAGTCCGAAGCTATCAGGATTATCAATGAAGCGTTGGCAAATAACCCAAACTATTTGGAGTGGTTAAAAACTCAAAGATGGGATGGACGATTACCTCTTGTAGTGGGTGAGGGTGGAACGCCATTCATCCAGATCCCCGTTACACCCTGAGTTTGCAAACCGCTAACTTGCATTAGTTTTTGAACCATCTCTTATGGTATCATACATTGCAAGAAATTGTTCTGGCTCATGTTGCCTGTAATGTTTTTCAAGCCTCTGGGCTTCTTTTTCTGATATGTTTTCTCCTTTGCTACTGTGGTATTCTTTTATGATCTGAGAAGGCGTCTCCTTTATGTTGTATTTTTGAAGTGTTTTAACAACTGTCTGCTTGCATAAAAAATCGTAGACTACAAATCTATAGATAAAATATGTTGCAAGACCAATTATTGCCACGATGGTTATCGGAATGATTATCACAGCCGACATTACATATTATTGATTTTCTTAGTATTTCTTTGTTGTTCTACTACCAGTCACATAATTTAATCCATTTTGGATATTTCGTAAATTTTCTGCCGCGCGTCACGAATTGAGATCTTCTTTTTGACATAGCCCTTATCAAGGAGATGACGCAGTGCAAGCCGTACGGTTCTATCGGGAAGAAGGGTTTTTGCGGCAAGCTCTTTTTGTGTCATGATGCCCTCATATTCCAAGGTCTTAAGAATAAGTTTTGAGCTTGGAGGCATGTTTAGAAGGTCTTCTGCAAGTTTGACTTTTTTTGCAAGTGCGGAAACTGCACTAGAATCTTTTTTCATTTTTATTATCTTTGCAGAAGCATCGGATTTTGTGCATTCAAGCATGTTATTAATTCGGAATCTGTCCACGCCGTCAAGTACTACTTCGCAAAACAGTCTTGAAGAAATCTCATCAATCTCAATCAGACTTGTGTCGTGGACAACAAGTGGCCGTCTTGTAGTGTCAAGCGAGTTCACCGACACAATACCAAAAACAGGTGAATCTTGGAAGATCATTGGACCACCTGCAGACATCGAATATGCCGAAGAGCCAATTGGTGTGGATATTATCACACCATCACTGCTGTCATGCCACACCTCCTCATGATTTACCCGTAAAATGTGCTCCATGAGCATAGCGCTTTTTGATGGGAAAACAGCTACATCATTTATGACAGGATAGACTGGCTTGCCATCTATTTTGATTGCAATTCTTGTAAATTCACTTATTTCAAAATCACCTTTTTTTATTCTGTTTACATATGACGAAAACTCCTT
>DASWKH010000137.1:0-8078 GCA_036396715.1 Candidatus Nitrosotenuis sp. | reverse complement strand
AAATAGCATTTTTAGTGGGAGCCTTTTTCCAAGTTTTCTTGTTATGTAATAAACACCAAGTAGTGTGGCAAGGCCCACAACAAATCCGAGACCCACATACATTTCCATGTATTTTGCAAACCCAAACATCGCTTCATAGAACAACACGGTCTCAAATCCCTCTCTATACACAGTAAAGAATGACAACATGACGAACACTATTGTGCCCCCAGTAGTAGATGCCTGCCAAACCTTTGCCTTTACAAACTCCATCCATTTTTTATGTTCAATTTTATTTAAAATCCAAAAACTCACGTAAAACAAAACTGCTGTTGCAGAAAGTGCTGCTACTGCCTCAATGAGTTCTCTGTTCGCACCAGAGATTTCGATCACATATGACGCAATAAACCAAGTTACTGCTGTTGCACCTATTGCAATAATTATGCCATAATACACATATGGTTTGAACCGTGTGTTTCGCGAGGCCTCAAGGTAGGTAAGAATCGCACCCAAGATTAGAACAGATTCTAAACCTTCTCTGAAAACTATTGCAAACGATGATGTAAACGCGATAGTTGGTGCAAGCTGGCCAGTGCCAGTAACCAATCTTTCAGATTCGTCAAGACTTCTCCTCACCTTGATTGTGGCTTCTTCAACCTTTTCATAATCGGCTTTTTGGTTGATCAAGCTTCTAAGATCGGCAAACTGTAATTCGACTTCCAATGTAAAATCTGGGTCGATTGCACGCAATGGAATCTCCACGTGTTCGTAACTATCCAAATATGCGGTTCTTGCAGACGTATAGGCAGCCTGGTAATCGCCATTCTGGTATTGGGCAAGCATTGTCTGAAGTGTTGCACGGATAAAGTCGATTTCGCCCATCACGCCTGTTTTTTGCTCTGCGGTAGCAGAGACCATTGGCTGAAATTCTTTGTTTGGTTGTGTTAATGCCTGCGCTACTGGAATGTCTGGATGTAGGAATTCTGCAACCATTCCTTCAGCCCGGTCAAGGTCTTTTAGAATTGGATCATTGATGAATGCTTCAATTTCCTTAAATGATTTTTTTTCGTTGACCATTGTTCTAAGCTCTTCTCTCATGTTGACTTCCATTGTATGCAGCAAATCAGCATCAACTACTTCGATGTCTGCTTCCAGATACTCAAAGTTATCAAGGTAAGCTACAATTACAAGCTCTTCTGCTTTTTCATAATTACCGCTCTTTATTTCAGATAATGTCTGGTCATACATCTGTCTTATTACATTGTATAGATTACTTTGATCAACAATTATTGAATCTGTACCAGTCAGATCACGCTGAATTGTCGTTATCAACTTTCCAACCGATACAAAATCTTTTTTCTCATTCATCTGTATCTTTAAATCAGAAAAGAAGGACTGCAGCTCTCCAGTCTGCCTCTCATCAAACGACGCATCGGAGTCAAAAAGCTGGATTGCTCTATCTACAAGCAAGGTTGCAATAATATGATTTTCTTGGTCACTTTTCGATATTGCAACCTGATAGGTTTCGTCTGCAGTGGCAAGCATGTTTGATATCACATATGGAATCTGTTCAGATTTTGAGAATCTGTCAAAATACTGTTCGGCAGAAGATATGTCCGCTAGTATTTCATTTGGTTCCGCATTGCTTTCAATTTTTGCATGAATGTCGATTAATGAGAGGTGCAAGTCGTCTGCAAATTCGATATTTGCCTGCCTGAGTGTGTTAATCTGGTGGGCATAAAAATCGGTGGTAAATTTTGAGTATTTTTTTGCGCCATCCAAATCTCCTTCAATTATGCTTGATTTTGTAAGTGCCATCCCAATCTTTACGACTTCGCCGGTTGTGTGGATTAGTGGTGCGTCTTGTGATTCAGCATACGAGTCTTGTGCCATGAATAAAATGATGGATGCTATGCCCAGTGCCACTAACCAATGCCACGTGCTCAATATTTTATTAGGAAAAGCTAACTGTATTTAAAACAGGGATAATGTTCTAAGATTGTAGAATGAGAGCAGGCTGCTAGTTTGACTGGAGGTTTAAGGTTGGCGTAACGCCGCCGACTATGATTTCAGCTTTTTTGATCCTACTTTTGTAAAATTTTATTTTTTTTCCGGCATCAGAAATCACAAACTTGTCTACATACACTAGTGTGAGCATTTCCAAGTTTGAAAGAATTTTGTAAACTGTTGAAATTGACATTTTAAGCTCATCAGATATTGTCTGTGCATCTTTTGGCTTTGAGGTAATTGAGAACAATACTGCTCTTGAATAAACATTAGTCAGTGTAGCAATTATTTGCTGGGTGACATCATAATGGCTGAGATGAAATATGGAATTCTTTTCCATGCCAATCCCTGCAAAAACTAGTTTGGTGCCAGAACCAGAACCGGTTCAGGTTTTTTGATGCTAATGTCTGCTTTGCTAATCCTGCTTCGATATACTTTGAACTTTCTTCCCTTATCTGAGATCATCCATCTTTCAACATGAACAAGGGTCAGGTTTTCTAGGTCTGATAATTTTTTATAAACTGAGCTTAGTGGAATTTTGTATTTGTCAGCAATTTCAGATGCAGTGCGCCCCTGCTTTATTAGAGAAAACAGGATTGTTCTGGATTCTGCATCTGCTAATGCCTCTATTACTTTTTGAGTAATGTCATATTTTTTTAATTGTGGCAAGGTAAATTTTCGAGTCAATCAGTTGTCTAGATTACTTTGACATTTAAATAAAATGTTATTGTTCTTGTTTCATAGAATGAGAATGTAAACCTTCACATCTATCTATAAAATTGTGCAATATCACTGAAATTTAGATTGTTTAATCCTGTCTGGCTGCAGTTTTTGCCAAAGGCTACCCAAAACCAATCCTACAGCAAGCCAGAACACAGATACTGCAATTGCAGAAGTTGCCCTAAAGCTGTTAACTAGGTTTTCTGGCGCCGTAATTGGGTCTGGGTTGCTAGGCATTGCTACAAAAACTGCAGATATGAATATGGCGTACCCGACAAATGCCAGGACTTTCTTATCTAGCCTTTTGTACAACTGGTAAAAACCAAGTGCGCCAAGCCCTGAAATTGCGATAAATGCCAAATACAATGTCTGCCTTAGAATTATTGTCTCTGGATCTCCAACTGTCGGGGGGTTTGCAGGATATTTTGCAAATGGTATTATGTATAATGTAGTCCACATTATAAGGGCAAGAACTAGCGCTTTTTTGACAAAGTGATTGCCTGGAAGAACGTTTCTCGAGTATGCAAAGACTATTCCAAATAATGCTCCAATAGATGTTCCAAGTATTGCCCCAGCTAGAAGCTGGCCGCCTTTTTGCCATGCACGATAAGAATAGTATTCTGCCCAAAATTCTGGTGTGTCATCTTCTTCACCTGTGGCAAAAAGATTCTGGTTTTCTATTCCGATTGCAGTATCCAAATACGGTTCAACAATTGCCAAATTGACAAGGCCGTGCACTACTCCGGCAACACAACCCGATAACAATACAATTGCAATAAAAAGAGCGGTTTTCATGACGGAACACTAGTGGCAGGGAAAGCCTGCTGCATGCCTCATGTCGTGAGTCAGCTCATGTATGTACATGTCGGCATATGCTTGCTCGCCAAAGACAACGCTTAGGATGTGACCCTGATCATATCCGACTGCAAACATTCCTAACACAAAGATTGCAGCTAGTACGACAAGTGCAACCTTTGGAATGCTTGATTTTGAAATTACGATCTCTTTTGAATGAGACATGTCTGTCGTGCCCATCTGAATGTATTTAAATTCTTGGACAATTCATCCAATATTTAAGATCATGAGCACGCGGCATCAAGTCCAGATTCTCCAAAACATAGTATCTAGAAAAGGATCAAGTAAGGTCCTTACTTTTTCAGTCCCCCACATATTCAAAGCATTACAGCTGCTGCACAAGGATCAGTATGTCAGCAGAGCAAGTTTTTGCAGACACCTGCACATGGGAGAAGGAGCAGTCAAAACCATGATCATGCACCTAAAAGAAGAGTCTGTGGCAGATTCTACAAAATCCGGCACGTTTCTTACAAACAGGGGGAAAAACTTCATAAAAAATTTGCTTGATGTTATATCGGCAGAATGCGCAATTAAAAAATGCGTAATTGCACAAGGCAAGTTCAACTATGCTGTGATCCTAAAAAAATACGCCTTTGCTACAAAGTCTGGCGTAGAACAAAGAGACTATTCCATACTGTATGGGGCAACTGGTGCAACCACTCTGCTTTACAGAGACGAACAGTTTGTTTTCCCAAACGAAAACATTGACTGTCTTTTAGATGATTTGAAAACACGAAATGTGTTGTTGAGCAACCTTCATCCTGAAAACGGCGATATGATCATAATTGCGTCTGCCACTGATCCGTTTGTTGCGGAAATTGCGGCAAAAAATTCTGCGCTGTGGACGCTTGCAACACACAACAGATAGCAGTAAACTATTTGAAGCGTTTAACTCGTGCTAATTTGTGGCAAAATATCACATTGCAATCCCAATAGCGATAGGAATCGTCGCAGGAATATTCGCGGTGACATATTTTGGTAATGAGTCAAAACAGGGTGATTTTACAAAACAGGATCTTGTGGAAAACGGCTCTCCATACGAAGGAAATCCTTCTGCCCCAATAACAATAATAGAATTTGGTGATTACCAGTGCACGTTTTGCTACAGATTTCATGACTCAAGCCTAGGCATAATAAAACAGGAATATTTGGAGACTGGAAAGGCAAACCTGGTTTTCAGAGACTTTCCGCTAAATGGCCCAGATTCTGTTTTGGCAGCAGAGGCATCACACTGCGCAAAAGACCAGGATAAATTCTGGGAATACCACGACGAACTGTATCAAAATTGGGGTGGTGAGCGGACCGGTTGGGTCAACAGAGGCTCACTTGCCAAGTTTGCTCAAAGCGTAGGTTTGGATTTAGAAGAGTTCAACTCTTGTCTAGACTCTGCAAAATACAGGCAGCAGGTGCTTGATGCTTATGACTTTGGGCAAGAAATTGGAATAGAGGCAACACCGTCATTTTTGATAATCAGTGGGGACAAAGTTGTCAAAATAACGGGCAACCAACCAATTGATGTTTTCAGAAAGACGCTAGATGGTATTTAGATCGCTTTGTCTGTACAGGTCAAGTGCCAACTGCCTGTCGTATTTTGGATTTGATTCTAGCAATCCTCGCAAAATCAGGGTTTGAATACACTCTGACAGATATGTCGGCTCTACGCCGCCAAATTTTTTTGCCTTATCCGACACATCCTGATAGAGGCTTTCGTTTTCATCATTCATTGTCTGACACATATTGACTCTCAATAATATCCCAAGTGAAACCAGTTTGTGCATGGGAACCTTTTTTCCTTCAAGATAGATTTCAGATACGAGATCTTCTATGTGATAAAATCCTTGCAGGGTTACTCTGTATCTTAACAGCTTTGGATAGTCCTCAAGCGGAACGCAATATGGAAGAATTTGTTTTCCCACGAAACGGCAGCAGTTCCTTAATTAATTACTAGTGCGGCATTTTTTGATAAAAATACATTCCATTTTGGAATCAAGTAACTAATCTTAATATTGCATCCACAAGGGGTTCAATTGATGCCAAAAATCACCATAGAAAAGCAAGACTCTGTTAAGATTTACAAAATCAAAAAAATACTCGATGAACTTTCACGCATTCAGGGAAGAGGAACTGAGCTGATTTCAGTGTACGTGCCAAAAGGCAAGCAGCTTCACATGGTCATAAACAACCTAAGAGAAGAGCAGGGAACTGCTGATAACATCAAGTCTGACCTAACAAGGACGCACGTAGTCGATGCCTTATCCAAGGTACAGCAGAGGCTCAAGCTTTACAAAACTACGCCGGAACGCGGTCTGGTAATATTTTGTGGTGCGCTTCCACCAGAAGGAGGAGGACCGATTGGAAGCGAGGTAGTCAAGGTCTGGGAGATTGAACCGCCAAAGGATCTTCCCACATTCCTTTACAGGTGCGATGATCATTTTCACGTAGATATTCTAAAAGACATGCTAAAAGATGAAAACCTGATTGGATTTTTGACAATTGACACAAAGGATACTGGTTGGGGTTTGCTGTATGGGAATAAAATCGAGGTATTAAGAGAGACGGCATCGGGTGTTGCTGGAAAGCACAGGCAGGGAGGACAGTCCGCTCGAAGATTTGAAAGGCTGCGAGAAATGGAGCTTACGTATTACTATAATCGAGTAGCCGAAGTAACAAAGGAGCTTTTTATCGACATTTACCCAATAAAGGGGCTGATTGTTTCAGGGCCAGGCCCGACAAAAGAGGATTTTTTAAAATCAAACTATCTTGATTATAGATTACAGAACATGGTCATTGCCACACTTGACATATCATATTCTGGTGCGGAGGGAATTCGAGAAGCCTTTGTCAAAGCGCAAGACATATTATCGGACTTTCGACTAGTGGAAGAAAAAAAATTAGTGGAAAAATTGTTCCGTGAAATCAACTCTCATTCAAACCTTGGAGTTTACGGCCTAAAAGACATCCTTCATTTGCTAAAAAACAATGTAGTCGATACAATTCTGATCACAGACGACATCAATCTTTATCGCCTCGAGGTTACATGCAAAAGATGCAAAAACGTCCAAGAAGAGATAATAGAGCGAGTAAAAATAATTCCTCGCCAGACCGAGTTGTTAAACAAGCCGTGTCCAAGCTGTAAAAGCACGGACCAGGAGGCAAACTCTCAAGACCTAATTGATTATCTTTCCCTCATTGCAACCCCTGTTGGCACAAAAATTGAGGTAATATCAGGCATATCGGAGCACGGTGCTATGCTTAGCAGCCTAGGCAAAATGGGGGCAATCCTCCGATACAACCCAAATCAATAATAGATTCTTAGAAATTAATTCTTAAACTGGACTGATTCCAACAAATTCAGTCGAACTCTTAAGAAAATTGAGAAATCTTTGCTAATGCTATTTTGATCTTTACTAGGTCGGATGCGGCAACATTACTGTCTGGAACAAGTTCTGAATAGAATTTGTCAGAATTGGTTTTGGCTTTTTGTATGTCAGAATAATAACAGTTTAACGCTTTTTCAAAAAGTGGGATATCAGATTGTAGTTCATTTAAGACCGTGGGGTCTTCCAATCCATTTTTTATTTTGTTGATGGTAGGTTCTATTAATGGGCCAGTTTTCATTGCTTCCTGCTGAACAATTTGTGCAAACATCGAGGCGTCCCTTAGTTCAGGTGAGTGCCCAATGGATTTTAGGCGTTTTTTATAATGGTTTAATGCACGCAAAACAATGTCATATCCGCCTTCTTCTTTTAGATATAATCCACCAAGCCACACTTTTTGAGACAATTTGATTGATCATATACTCGATTGATATTTAATAATTGTAGATTTAGTCTGTAATTTTCGAGATTGAGTCAATAATCTATCTTATTGCGGCACTATCCTGAGAAGTGGTCATCAGTTTTTCGTCTTGGAGGTTTACTATTCTGTTTTTGATATTGGCCCCCTCAATTTTGTTTATCAAATAGCCAAGCGAAAACGGTTTTTGAATTATCTGCACTGTCTCATCTCGAAGATCCTTTAGCCTTTGCATGATGTTATTTCCATATGCTGATAAAAAGATCAGTCTCTGATTGGGACGGCACTCCAAAATCTCTTTTGCCGCATCAGCACCAGTCATTCTTGGCATGTCGTGGTCCAAAAGCACCAGATCAAAAGGAGGTGTTCTGGTTTTTCTAAACAACTCTTCGTATTTTGCCTCATTTGTATAGTAATCTACACATTCCACGCCATCCTTTGCCAGTGTGACTTTGTGACTGCGTTTTTCTAGGGCAATTTTGTATTGTTTTGCTGTAAACTCGTTGTCTTCGGCAATCAGTATTTCCAAAACCATGCGATTCATTTTTCTTGCTTGAAAAAGGCGTTTTAAGACTCGTTTTTTTGTTTTAAACGAACAAAGGAGGAATGTGTGTTCGATTAAACACCATTTAGGTCAAATCGTACTTTTGTGAAATTATGTTGTGGTAAAGCACATGGGTAGGGCAACAAAGGAAACTGACGGCCTAAAAAAACACTACAAC
>DASWKH010000136.1:0-25574 GCA_036396715.1 Candidatus Nitrosotenuis sp. | reverse complement strand
TAATGTGATCATATATAAGATGATGTCAATTTTAAACATTAGTTTTATCAAATATCGTGATAAAGTGCGAATATCGTGTATTCTTAAAAGATGCTAAGCTTTTCTTAACAATATTACACATATTTGCATTTTTCAAAAAACCAATATTGGCTCCAAGTTCAGTGGAACAATTCGTTTTGGCGTATCAATGAGTACGGCAAAACCCGTTCTTTTTTAACAAACTCGACATAGGCAAAAATACCATTAAAATTGTAAAAAAACATGGCACAAAACCATCTGATTCATGAAACCAGCCCGTATCTCTTGCAGCATGCACACAACCCTGTGGGCTGGTATCCATGGTGTGAGGAGGCACGGCAAAAAGCAAAAACCGAAAACAAGCCAATCTTTCTGAGCATCGGATACAGCTCGTGTCATTGGTGTCATGTGATGGAACACGAATCATTTGAGAACGAAGAGATTGCCAAAATCATGAATGAGAATTTTATCAGCATCAAAGTGGACAGGGAAGAACGCCCAGACCTAGACGACATTTATCAAAAGGTATGCCAGATGTCAACAGGCCAGGGAGGGTGGCCGCTCAGCGTTTTTCTGACGCCTGACCAAAAACCGTTCTATGTTGGGACATACTTTCCAATCCTTGACAGCTATGGCAGGCCCGGCTTTGGAAGCATTCTGAGGCAGCTTGCGCAGGCTTGGAAAGAAAAACCAAGCGATGTCAAAAAGGCAGCTGAAAGTTTCATGACTACCTTGCAACAGGCAGAACATGTGACGACTCCTGCCAAACTTGAAAAGACAATTCTTGATGAGGCAGCAGTAAACCTAATCCAAATTGCAGACAACACATATGGTGGATTTGGCAGCGCGCCGAAATTCCCAAATGCGGCAAACCTTTCGTTTTTGCTGCGATATTCAAAAATTTCCAAAATTTCAAAATTTTCCGAGTTTGTTCTTAAGACACTGACTAAGATGGCGAGGGGCGGAATCTTTGATCAGGTTGGCGGGGGATTCCATAGGTATTCAACTGACGCTCGATGGCTTGTGCCACACTTTGAAAAAATGCTGTATGACAACGCACTGCTTCCAATTGTTTACGCGGAGGCCTACCAAATAACAAAGGATCCGTTTTACCTAGATGTGATAAAAAAGACGCTTGGCTTTGTCCTTCGTGAGATGGCCTCAAAAGAAGGTGGGTTTTACTCCGCACTTGATGCTGATTCGGAAGGCGAGGAGGGCAAGTATTATGTCTGGAAGAAAAAAGAGATCCGAGATATTCTTGGCGCTGATGCCGAAGTCTTTTTCCTGTACTATGACGTTACGGACGGCGGAAACTTTGAAGGAAATACAATACTAAACAACAACATTAGCACCTCAAGTGTTGCATTTCATTTTGGAATAACTGAAGACAAAGTCAGGCAGATAGTTTCCGAAGGTGAAAAAAAATTACTTGATGCGAGAGCCATGAGGATTAGACCAGGTCTAGATGATAAGGTCTTGACTTCCTGGAATGCATTGATGATATCTGCATTTGCAAAGGCATATCGGGTCACAGATGACAAATCATACCTTGCGGCAGCAGAGAGTTGTATTTCATTTATAGAAAAAAACTTGATCACAGAAGGCCAGTTACTGCGCACCTACAAAGATGGCAAGGCCAAGATACATGGCTATCTTGAAGACTATGCCTATTTTGTCAACGCATTAATTGACGTCTTTGAGGCAAACCCGCAAGCAAAATATCTGGAGCTTGCTACAAATCTTGCAAATTATCTAGTTGATCATTTCTGGGATGCAGAACACAACAGCTTTTACTTTACTGCAGACAATTCAGAACAGCTGATAATCAGACCAAAGAACAATTATGATTTGTCCATGCCGTCTGGGAACTCCGTTGCAGCACTTGCACTGTTAATACTGTATCATCTAACGCAGCAAAAAAGCTTCTTGGAGATATCCACTAAAATAATGGAGTCGTTTGCTATCATGGCAGCAGAAAACCCGTTTGGATTTGGGTTTTTGCTAAACACAATCTACCTTTACCTGCAGACACCAACGGAAATCACATTAATCAACACAAAAAACAAGGAACTCTATGACTTTGTAACAAAGAAATTCCTCCCAGAGACAATTCTTGTTACAATACAAAACGCCGACCAGCTAAAACAGCTATCAAAGCATGCGTTTTTTGCAGGAAAGGAATTCGATGATTCCAAGACCGCAGTATTTGTATGCAAGAACTTTAGCTGCTCACTGCCTCTGGCAACCATACCAGAAATAGAAAACCTACTTTCTTGAAATGTTGATTTCTAGGACTTCGCCCACTTGTGGCCTTCCCATTCTTTCATATCTTGCACGCGGCATCGTAATAGAAATGGTAGTCTGCTCGTAGCTTTTTATCTTGATTGTGGGCTGGGCCTGCAGTATTGCCTCCAAAAGAGGCTGCACCTGTTCTTTTACTTCGGGGTCTAGCTTTTTGGCAACAGAGTCCATGATCAGTTGTTTTTGCGACATTGGCTCTGTCTGGACGTCTTCGGCAAGTGCCAGCTGGACAATTTGGCCGTTATCTACGATTTGGTGGATTCTGTAGCGGGTTAGGTCGCCCATTGTTATGTGGTTTTTGTGTTGGGATTTATTCTTATTCCAAAATGGCCTTTTTTATGAGGGCTGCCCTTTCTTTGATGATCTTGTTGAACTCCTGCATGTCATCAAGCTCGACTGGCTTGTTTTCGCTTTCGTATGCTCTTAAAAACGCCGAATAAATGCAGCCGGCAATTATTCCAAAGGCTGCGTCCTCAACTGAGGTGATTTCAGGAAAGTATGACTCGGCAATCTGCTTGTATGATGGCGCCTCGCTTATGTAATAATCAATAAGACCATCAAGAAAATCTTTTGTGTACTTTGTGATTGCCAATTCGTTTTTGTTGCGAATCTATGATTTATAACAGTTGGCGCAAAATCTAGCATTGCATGTGGAAGATCGAACGGGAAGCTGATTTTTTTAGAATCTTTGATAAGGATCAAAAAATAGCAGGATACTTTGTACCAGAATATGGTGACATCCAGCCAGAAGAAAAAATAGAAGAGATAATCGAGCAGATGCACAAAAACGGCGACAAGGTTCCTGGCGGGTACATGACAGTGCCAATGGTAAAATTTGGAATCTTTGACTCAAATGATGATCTGGACATTGTGTATCTGCAGGGCCAGCTTGCCGACGCAAGCGCAAGGCTTGATGCGTGGGACGAGTTTTTGTCGCAAAACCAAATGAGGCATGCAATCCGAATGTCGCACACCGACTCAGACATGCTGAGCCTTACATTTCCAATCAAGTTTTCAGACCAGATACCACTAGACAAAAAGATAATCCTTGAGACAATTGCGCCTACGCTGGACTTGTTGCACCAAAAAGGGCTTCTCTAGTCCTGACCTGAGGAATTTTTTGCCTTCTCAAAGGAGGAGAGTGCAGCCATCTCGTTTTCAAACGATTCCTGCAAGAGCAGGTCTGAGCGCACCCTGTCTGAAGTGTCGTTTGTTCTAATCCATTCTATTAGAAAGCGGTCGCTCTCAAGCTGTTTTTGCGTTGATGTCTTGAAGAGTTCGACTGCCTTTACAAAAGAGTTAGGCGATACTAGGCTTTCGTATTTTGATACCATTTCCTCCATTTTTTCGACGTGTTCTTCAGAAAATTCCAAAAACTCTTCTTTTGTTATTGTGTTTTCATCGAGCAGCCTTTTTTTGGAGTAAAAGTCCGTCTGGACCTGCTTTAGCTCGCCTTGGACTGCATCAAGGCTGTTTCCAAAATTAAACCCGCGTATTTTTGCCTGGTCTGCGGAATAAAAATAAAATACTGCAATGGCGACAATTATTACTCCAAACCCAACCACAAGGTATGTTGATTTCAAATTATTTTATTAGACCCTGACGCTCGATATTAACCAGTTGTTGCATAAAATTCACAAAAGGGAAAACTGACTCGTGCCCAAATCTTAATAGCAATTAAAAAGATCAAATCTTGTTGAAATCACTAATAGCTATTCCAATATTTGCACTTGCAATCTTATTTACACAGTCGTATGCACAAGAAACCGATTATTTTCTGTCGGCAAGTGGATACAAAATTTCCAATGATGCGGCAAACAAGATGACGCTGGACTTCCAACTAGAAATGACTAGTCCTGCAAACCCAGTCTTGCGGCAAGGCACACTTGTACTCGATGATAAGGAACGTGCAATTGAAAATTTTAACTTGATATTTTATCGGGACGGAAGACTCTTTAGGCTAAATGCCGAGTCTGACGACTTGACAATTAGGGCAAACGGAAGGATGCTGGTATCAAACCAGGAGGGCAGCATTTACCAGCTGAGCGGAGCTACAACTAGGGATGGCGTCTCAGAGAGGTTTCTTTTAGTTGCAATCCTAAAGCCAATTGAGGAACAAAAAACCGTAGACTTTGCTGCAATATTGCCAGAAAAAGAGACCGTAGCAGAAAAAGAAGATGTCCTAGTACTAGTCAGACATGTAGACCGTGTCGAATGGATGGGCCTATACAAGTTTACGGTGAGGACGTTTGATCCACTGCTAAATTCTTTTTCTGACTTTTACAAGACCTCGGGCTACTTGGAAGGAGTGCCAATTTCCGCAAAAATAACCGACCCACTTGGTAATGTGATTGAAACCTCAAGTGGAGAGACGCAAAAATTTGGCTACTATGAGGCAAGTCTTTTGATCCCGGATAATTCAAGGACTGGGGCATACGTGCTAAATGTGACTGTGTCTGGCGAAAAATTCAAGGCATCGAGTAAGGAGATGACCTTCTTTGTAACTCCGCCGCGTTCTGACGGCTCATCAACTCCATAAATTATTGCATGAATGGTATTATCTAATTAGAAACACTGATTCGTTTTTTCAAACCTAGTCGATATAGTTTCCCTGCTCGTCTGCTTTGAGCTCAATTTGCATGACCAAGCCGGAAATAAATGACTCGTTTCGAATCGTCCTGACTCGCGCAACATCCAGATGATACGGCCATATCTCTACTACAATTTCTCCAATCTTTACGTTTTCTGGCGCATCAGTGAGGCGTATGTCTTCTTTTTTTACTCCATATTGCTGGAGCTTCTTTAGACAGTGTTCTACTAGGGGCTCTGGATTGTTGTGGTTTATTGCCCAGACAGTTCCGGTATACTCTATTTTTTCCAATTTGTCTTACCTTCAAAAAATTGTATTAGTGCTTTTCTGCCGTACTGAGCACCTTTAGAGTCATCGTGCTCATGACCCGAGATAGTCGGCGTATCTTGCTTGAGACGGTCTTGTCAAACTCATCAGCAGACTTGGCATGAATCTCAATTATGATATCGTATGCTCCAAACGTAAGATAGGCCTGCTTTACTTCTGGAACTTGCTTTATTTCTTCAAGTAAATATTCCTCTGCGCCCAAGTCACAATTCAGTAAAACAAAACCAATTTCCATTGTTTTTTCTTAACTCCGACTTTTAAAAAAGCTTACCAACGCCTTCGGTGGTTTGGTCGCCTGACTGCGTTGCGCATCGGACCTCTTCTGTTATCTGACTTGCCATATTCAGTTCTTCTGTCGTCTGAGCGGCCATAGCTGCCACGATTCTCGGACTTGCCATAACTGGGCCTTCTATCATCAGACCTACCATAGCTTGGTTTTCTATCATCAGACCTACCATAGCTTGGTTTTCTATCATCAGAGCGGCCATATTGCGGTCTTTTGTCATCAGACCTACCATAGCTTGGTTTTCTATCATCAGAGCGGCCATATTGCGGTCTTCTGTCATCAGACCTGCCATAACTGGGCCTTCTGTTATCGGAGCGGCCATAGCTTGGTCTTCTGCTATCTGGACGTCCATAACTTTGTCTTCTGTCTCCGCCTCCGCGCCCAAACGTCCTTCTCTGGCCGACCTGTCTTTTTAGTGGGTCTGGAATACTTACGACGATTCCAAGCTTTTCGTTAAGATCAGTCATGTTGACTTTGGTTTGCTGCTTTATGATATTAAAATCGCCAATTGAAGAATATGATACCAATGTGATTGCCCGCCCCTCTGCACCTGCCCGGGCAGTCCTTCCTATTCTATGAAAGTAGATCAATTCTTGGTTTGGAACATCATAGTTTACAACCAGTGCTACCTGCGGGACGTCAATTCCCCTTGCAGCTACATCTGTTGCTACTAGTATGTCTGCTCCGCCACGTCTGAACTGCGACATTGAAATCTCCCTTCTGTGCTGGGACATGTCGCCTTCGATTGCAACTGCATTAAATCCGTTGTGCTTGAGCTCACGCGCAACATCGCGGGTTCTGTTCTTAGTTGAGCAAAACACGACTGTCTGGCCCTTTTTGTTTTCTTTGATAAATTGTGTAAGGTAACTCATTTTCTCTCTGTCTTTTATTACCAAAAACGACTGGTCTATTCCCTCGCCGGAAAGGTCGTCGGCATCAAGCAAAAACTGTTTTGGATTGTTAAGATATTCTTCTGCTAATCGCAAAATCTCAGGTGGCATAGTAGCTGAAAATAATGACATTACCTTGTTTACTGGGGTCAGCTCCAAGATGAACTTGATATCGTCAATGAATCCCATATCGAGCATCGTGTCTGCCTCATCAAGCACCACGTACGTTACGTCATTTAGCTCAATTGATTCCTGTCTGAGGTGGTCAATTAGTCTTCCAGGCGTTGCGACAATTATTTCAACTCCGTGCTTTAGCGCTTGGTGTTGTATTCCAATTCCTTGGCCGCCATAAATTGAGACTATCTTGACTCCAGTGTATTTTGCAAACTTTTTGAATTCTGTTGTGATTTGTACTGCAAGCTCCCTTGTGGGTGCCAAAATCAGGCCTTGGATTCTTTTTGTTGGCTCGATGTTTTGCAGCATCGAAATGGCATATGCTGCAGTCTTGCCGGTACCGGTGTGTGCCTGGCCTATAACATCTCTTCCGGAAAGCAAAACGGGTATAGTTGCCTCTTGGATTGGGAATGGTGCCTCAAATCCTATTTCCTTTAGCCCATCAATGATGGATTTTTTAATTCCTAGTTGTTCGAATGTTGTCAATTTGTTTACCTAAGCAATGACAGAGAAAAAGCTCATTGCTTGTTTCCGTCATTATAGCCTGATGATCTGAAGGCTTGCGGCGCGTCTAATAAACCATTACAACGTGGCATCTTGAGCCTCTTTAAATTACTCGACGCTCAATAATTGCTGTTGGCAGCCGAGTCACCAAAAAACCTCGTACCAAAATTTTTCAGCAACACAGCTACCACATATGACAAAATAGCTACGTGGGCAACATTTGGAAAAGATCGTTATTGGAAAAAAGAGATCCTAAGGCAAATCCCAAAAGCAGATTCCTATCTTGACTTGGCGTGCGGAACGGGAATACTGACAAGAAAAATTGCAGAACAGTTTCCTTTTGCAAAAATAGTTGGAGTGGATATATCGGAAAATTATCTGGATGTGGCAAAGAAAAATTCAAAATCATACCAAAACATTTCATTTGTTCTGCAAGATGCCGAAGATCTAAGCCTGTCTGCCAAGTTTGACTGTGTGGTTTCTTCATACATTCCAAAATACTGTGATGCGGGCATTCTGGTAACTGCATGCCTTGCTCACCTAAATGATGGCGGTAAAATCATTTTGCATGATTTTATCTATCCAAAAAACAAACTGGTGCAGAAACTCTGGAAGATGCATTTTGTAATGCTGCGTTTAGCTGGTTTATTCCTTCCAAGCTGGAGTGATGCGTTCTCTGAGCTTCCCAATCTGATAAAAACCAGCAGATGGCTTGATGACTGTGAATCTGAAATGAAAAAACATGGCCTTGCTGTTACAAAACAATATCTTACATGCAGTACGTCTGCCATTTTGACGGGAAATCTAAAAACCTAATGTGAGTAAACTAGAGATATGTTCTCACAATAACAAAGGCTGCAGTGCTGCATACTACGCCAATGAAAATTAATTTTAGGACTAGCTCCTTTTTCTTAATCTGAATATGATCTTGAGAGTCTCTTTTGAGCTCTTTGTATCTTCTTGAGGTTATTATCAACAAATATGTGATGATTCCAGATACTGCAGAAAGCAGTATTGCTTCTAGAGTTATGGAGTTTGTTTGGATTGCCGAGCCTGCAAAAACTGGGAGCACTCCCCACGAAAGAACAGTTGATGCGTTGTTATGGAATTTCCCACGAAATAATTCCAAGTTATACGCAAACAAGAAGAAACCTTCAGCTATTCCAATTGGAAACAAAAGCGGCGAGTCCAAGAAGGCATAGTAAAGACCAATGACAAAGGCAACCCCAAGAGATGTGGTTGCAATTGCCCACAGTTTTCTTTTTGGCAACTCGCCCCACGGTTTGGTTTTACCGCCTACCGCATCAAGGCAGTGTGCTGATACTCCTACTGCAAGAAAGTAAATTGCACATATGGCTACTAGTCTTTCAAGCTCAAAGCTGGTTGATAATGCACCCCACGCGGCAAAACACGTAACAATGCTTGTGTATGGCAAAAACAAAATTCCAATGCTTACTCTAAAGTTTCGTGGACCGAATTTTGGAACAAACCATTCCGAAGTTCTATCCTGCTGCACACTAGTTATTGTTAATTATCGTTTATAACGATAATCTAATTTTGAGAACCGAAAATCCAGACTAATTTATAGTGAAACAATGAACCTAGTTTGTGAAACGATACGGAAAACTAATTGTAAAAGGTGTAAAAGAATCACTTGAAAATATTCCATTCCACGGAAAAGCGCCAATCAAGCGCTTATCGATGCTGAGCAAAAAGCTAGTACAAAAATCCGACACGCATGTGGCAGTTCATTTTATAGATTCCCTACCAAAAAAAATACCGGCATACAGCAAATTACACAAACACAACGTCGATGAAATAAACCTCATCCTCTCAGAAAATGACAAGCTGACCTACGAGATACAGCTTGAAGATGAAATCTACAAAGTAACGTCCCCATCAACAATATTCATTCCAAAGGGAGTGAGACACAGAGCACAGGTGATCTCGGGCAAAGGACTCTTTGTGTGCATTATCCTCTCGTCGAACTACAACTCCTCTTAAAATCGTGCCCACAAATCGAATATTTTTAGCAATTTAGTAAAAAGCCAATAAAGGGATTTGGACCCTTGACCCTCGGTTTACAAAACCGATGCTCTGCCAGGCTGAGCTATATTGGCACGAATTTACAAGAAAATATAGCCGTTTAAAATGTTGTGAGAGTTTTTGCCAATCTTTAATAGTGTGGCAAATTCAGTCCACTAAAATGAAGTACATCCCACCAAAAAAACTGAAGATAATCATGATAATGTTTTTTGCAGGTGGGATCTGGGGGATTGTATCTGGATTATTTATTATCAAGCCGTTTGTCTTTTTCATCGTAGTTTTCGGAGTGATTAATTTGTGCCTCGGAGGGCTCTTTGGGTACCGCCTCCTAACACAGGTAAAGCCATCACCTGACGAGCGTAAAAAAAAGCGCGGTAACAACTAGCATGTTTGTTGCAAAATGCATTGCATACGAGTGTTCTACTCCCTTTTTGTCGTAGAGGTACTTGAACAAAAACCCAATCGGAATTAGCAGTATTGCCATGTGCACCTTGATTCCCATGGCAATGTGTGCTGCGGCCCAAACCAGAACCATCTTTTTTGACTTCCTAAAGTAAAATTCCTCGACATAGTTGATGTGGATGAACATGTAGATCAAAATTGGAATGAATGGAACGATGCCCCAGAACCCTTCTTCTGCAAAGGGGCCAAACGCAATGTTGTAGCCAAGCCAGCTCCAATTTAAGATGGGAATTTCTTCGACTAGCGGATACGCAAACACGACATACAAAATTAGAATGCCAAAGGAGATTGGCGCATAGACCATTGATTTTATTCCCTTGGCAAGATCAAAGACCCTTTTTTTTGTCTCCTTGATTAGAATAAGTGATGTGGCTACCGTAAAGACATAGTATCCTATGATGAATCCTTCTGAGCTGAATATGCTATCGAGTGTGAAAAGAAAGGAAAAATCCAGCATGACTCTGTCAACATTTTATTAAATAATAAGTTCTGCGTACTAAATCCATGCGGGAAGGTGATGCGGCGCCGGACTTTGAGCTGCCAGCAAGTGATGGAACCACAGTAAAATTATCCTCGTTTAGTGGAAGCAAAAACGTAGTCCTTTGTTTTTATCCAAAGAACCATCTTTTCATGTGCCCCTCAAAAAAAGTCTTCAAGATGGCCCAAAGCGTAATCTCTGCATACTCTGATATTCTAAAGACGGGCTCGGTTCTTTTTGCAATCTCGGTGGACACGGCAGATGACCAAAAAAAATTCGTATCGGAATACCAGATACCGTACCTGCACCTCAGTGATACTGCAAAAAACGCCTGCAAGACATATGCCGGTCTGAATGTGGCAGGACTATCCAAGCGCTCAACTTTTGTAATTGACAAAAACGGCATAATCAGAAAAATTTTCCGAGACGTTGATGTTGAAAAACACGGAGAGGACATAGCTAGGACACTTGCAGAGCTGAAATAAAAGGTATAAATAATTAGAATTTTTTCACAAAAACAATTTGCTTGACTTAGTTGCAAAAAAATTATTTTTGACAAAGGGCAAGGGCGTCCACGAAGACCGCCTCACAAGTTTCGAGTATGCCCTAAGGGATGCCGGAATCTCAGGAACAAACATTGTTCTAATTTCAAGCATATTTCCGCCCGGGGCAAAACTGGTTCCGCGCGCAGAAGGACTCAAACTCATCAGGGCAGGACAGGTTCTCTTTACCATTTATTCAAGAAACCAGACAGATGAGCCACACAGGCTGATTTCGGCGTCTGTCGGGATTGCACAGCCATCTGACACAAAGCGATACGGCTACCTCTCAGAATATGAGGCATTTGGGCAAAATGAAAAGAAGGCAGGAGACTATGCAGAAGACATTGCCGCACAAATGCTTGCATCCTCGCTTGGAATAAAATTTGACATCGACAAAAGCTGGGACGAAAAAAGGCAGCAGTGGAAGATCTCAGGCCAGATATACAAGTCAATGAACGTAACGCAGACTGCAGTAGGCGACAAAGACGGCAGGTGGACTACTGTGTTTGCGGCAGCAGTCCTAATAATCTAGTTTTTCTTTTTGATTCCTTTTAGATAAAACGCTGCGGCACCTGCTGCTGCGGCGCCGATTCCAATTAGGATGTAGGTCTCATTAAATCCTGTCTGCAGTTCTTCTTGCTCATCGCCAATCACTAGCATTAAGTCCTGACGATTCGCAGAAAGTCCTTCCCCAAAGAGGTACATTGCATCTATTTTTTCGCCAGATTCGGAGTCAAAGAACCATCCGTTCTTTGACAGATCGGATGGAATTTTCTGCCCATCCTTGATTGTCGGCTCAATCACATTTGTAACATGGACTTCATTTATCTCCTTCTCTGGTAAAACTATGACATGGATGAGTGAATTGAGTGGAAAGAACCCAACCGAAAAATAACTGGACTTTTTTATTTGGTCTACTTTGAGAAACATCAAGGGATCAACTATGCTTACATCTTTTGCAATGTTGGGATATTTTTCTGAGACCTTTAACTGCATGATGGAGACTTCACCCTTGGGAAAAATAGTAAAAGTCATCCTCGAGCTGTCGTCTTTTGATAGCTCTTGGGCTACATCATAAAATCCACCCATGCCTCGAATTTGCCTTGGAATCAAAACTCCGGAAATCTTGTTGAACATAAAATCGGTGCTCTGCATTTGGGCAGTATATACAGCAGATACCGTTCCGGCACCAGAGATTTCACCTGTGGTGTTTAGTGCCTCATTTGCACTGTCCTCATAATGGACAAATATGGAGTGAAACTTTGCATTCAGATCAAAGGTCTCATTGATGTCATCAATCAACGAGTCGCCTGCATGTCTTGCCTTTTCCTGGATTGCCCTAATTCCCTCGCCTTGGATCCGTTGTGTGTTTACCATAATGCAGATCTGGTCATCTACGCCCAAAATGCACTGGTCCTCATTTGTGATGATCACTGCTGTGATGTCTGTATTGTTTCGTATCTTCAAATCGAGGTCTGGTGGTACCAAAAACTCTTGGATGCTAGTTGTCTGCAGCGATATGGACGCTGTGACGTTGTTTGAGAATCTCTGGTCAACTATTACAGTAGCTATCTCGTGATATGTGGCAAGGCGTGGCTCTTCGGCAAAAGCATATCCGATAAATGCAAACCCGAGCAAAAATACGACAAAAACCCAGTACACATCTTGCCAAGCCTTGTTTTTCAGTATTAACTTTACTCAAAATTTGTCATTTCAGATTGCCCCAAAGTCAAACGTTTAAATTCTTTAATTTAATTTCACACTCTGACATCGAATTCAAACCGAAGGGGAACAAATGCTGGCAGCCCGTGCGTAAAGGCTGCCAGCCCCATTTAATTTAACAAAACTAATTCCTTTACTTGAGATCTTACATAGTCAAATCCGTCCTGCCAGAACTTTTTGGAGCTTATGTCGATGCCATGCTCGCTTAGCAGGTCTTCTGGCTTTTTTGATCCACCAGATGCCAAAATCTCAGTGTATGTCTTTGCAAACTCGTTGCCTTCTTTTTTGTATCTTTGAAACAAGGACAAAGACAACAAGTTCCCAAACGAATATGCATAGCAGTAAAACGGCGTGTGGAAAAAGTGCGGAATGCAGCTCCACTCTATGGCAAAGTCATCTGAGAGATCAACAGAATTTGCAAACTGCGACTTGAGGTTTGCAAGGTATGTCTTTGATATCTGGTCGACTGTGGTGCCATCGGCAATCTGTCTGTGTGCATCGACTTCAAAAATGGTAAAGAATGCCTGGCGCATTATTGTGGCATACAAATCGTCAATTTTTTCTGAGAGTGTTATTCGTTTTTCGTCCGCACTCATCTGGCCTGATATGTTATCATAAAGTAGCAGCTCAGAAAATGTCGATGCGGTCTCGGCTAGAGGAAGTGACGCTTCGGATACTAGAATGGACTGGTCTGATGCGGCCTTGCTGTGTACTGCATGGCCGAGCTCATGCGCAAGCGTAAATACGTCGCGCGATTTTCCAGTATAGTTGACTAGGACATAAGGTGTTATTTTTGGTGTGACTGTGCTGCAAAACGCGCCATCTCTTTTTCCCGGCCTGACTTCAGAGTCGATGTGGTTTTCCTCAAAGACAGATTTTTCAAAATCCGAGAGATTGGGGCTGAACTTGGCAAGCGATTCCAAAACGAGGCTTGCTGCTTTTTGGTATGGATAGTTTTTTTCTTTTATCTTCTTGACGTTTGGGGCATATAGGTCGTATCGACGCAGTCTTTTGAGTCCAAGCGTTTTTGCCTTGTAGGAGAAAAACTCGTAAAAGATACCCGCGTTATCTTTACAAACCTCAAGAAGGCTTTGCACTGTTTTATCATCCACATCGTTTGCAATGTTTCTAATTGATATTGGGGATGAGTAGCCTCTAATCTCGATTCCCTCGTCCTTCCAGTTTAATACAAGGTTTTGATAAATCTCACCTAGCACGCCCTTACCGTGGTGATATTTTGTGAGAAGCGTCTTGTATGCAAGCTGACGAGTCTTTGCGTTTGTGCTTCTGACTAGTACTGTTAGCTCCTCGCGGGTGAGCTTTTTCTTTTTTCCGTTAATGGTTATGACGTATTCAAATGCGTTTGTTATCTTGTCGTATAGCTTGACTAGCGCAGTCGAGCCGGTGACATCAAGTGTGTTGATTATTTTTTCCTCTGGTTCTGTTAGCGTGTATTTTGCCAAAAGCCGTTTGTGCCTTAGGTATTCCTTTAGACTTTCCGCATCTTTCATTAGACGTTTTGCGTTTTTTTCGTCGATTTTTTGTTTCCACCACAAATCAAAAAACAAAGTCTTGTTGTCAATTTCTGAGCCGAGCTTTGCCATTTTTGTTACAAGCGATGTTGCCTCATCTGACTGCGTGTCTGCCGCATACAAAAGCGACGAATATCCGGCTATCTTGCTTGCACGCTCTGATATTTCTTCAATATTTCTTATTATTTTGAAAAAGTCTTTGGAAGATATGCTTGGGGTGAGTCTGGTTTTTAGTTTTTCAAATTTTCTTACTCTGAATTCCAGATCAGTGATTTGTTTTGCAAATTGTGGGTTTTTGTGGCTGATGGCAAGCTCTGAGAGATTCCAACGTCCCTGTTTGTACATTTGATCTTGTTCTGAATTGCCCGTATATGATATTTCTAACGCCTAAATACTGCATTTTTTCAGAAAAGTTGGACCGATTGTCTAGTGGTTAGGATGACGCACTCACACTGCGTATGGATGTATAATCCCGCAAGGGTCATGGGTTCAAATCCCATTCGGTCCACTCACATTCTAACTAACTAGTTAGCTGAACCATATTTTTGTAGAAATTTTTAACCTTAATTTACAAATTCTATGAAATGATTTAGAAACGTGTAATTAATTTTTGTAAAAATTATTATGTTATGGGTTCAAATCCTAGGAGGTCTGAACCTAGAGGGTCGATTCCCTTCGAGTCGACGTTAGAATTTTTTTATGAAAAATTTTTCAAAAAAAGGCACAATCATTACCATTTTCCATGCAACACTTTAATACTTATAATCGATCCGGGCTTTATTGCTAACTAAAACAGCATTTTATGGAATTTTATTTGCTTTAATTACACTTGGAATGACATTATTTGGCACAATGCCAGAAGCCTCTGCAGTAGGCGGGACAATTTCTGATCAGACTTCATGTGAAGGTATGGGAGGTTCGTGGACTGCACCAGACACCTGTACTGTGACTAGTTTGACAATTAACAGTGGACAAACGCTGACAATTCCTAACGGCATAATGCTCGTAATATCAAACACCGGCGGCGCCGGCATCGTCAACTTCGGCGGCACCATCGACAACTCTGGTACCATCACAGTATCAAACTCCGGCGGCACCGGCATCGTCAACTCCGGCACCATCGGCAGCAGCACCATCAACAACTCCGGCACCATCACAGTATCAAACTCCGGCACCAGCACCGGCATCTCCAACTCCCGCGTCATCTCCAACTCCGGTACCATCACAGTATCAAACAACGGCACCATCATCAACACCGGCACCATAAACAACTCCGGCACCATCGACAACAACGGCACCATCAACAACTTCAGCACCATCGACGGCAGCACCATAAACAACTCCGGCACCATCACAAACTCCGGCACCATCATCAACACCTCCGCCAGTACCATCGATAACTCCGGCACCATCACCAACACCGACTTAAGCACCATCGTCAACAAAGGCAGAATCACCAACTCCGACACCATCGACAACTCCGGCACCATCGATACCAGCGACACCATCTCCAACTCCGGCACCATCACAAACTCCGGCACCATCAACAACGGCTTCGACAACGCCTTCGGCGTTATCAGCAACTCCGGCACCATCACCAACTTAGGCACCATCAACAACATCGTCGGCATCATCGACAATACCTCCGGCACCATCATCCATCAATGCGGCGCTGTATATTCTGGAACTGCACCCCTTGGAGATCCGAGTAACTTTATTTCGGTATGTTCTAACATCTTAATTAATGATGTAACACTAGCAGAAGGAAACTCTGGAACAACAAGCTTTGACTTTATTGTTATAAGATCAGGCGATACAACAGGTACATCAACTGTAAACTTTGCAACAGCAGACGGTACTGCAACTCTAGCTGATTCTGATTATGATATAAACTCTGGATTACTCACATTTACAGATGGACAGACAACAAAGACTGTGTCTGTACTTGTAAACGGTGATGTGGTAGTGGAGCCAAATGAGCAATTCCTTGTCGATTTATCAAACTGTGTTGGATGCATCATTACTGACCCTCAAGGAATAGGAACAATAACAAATGATGATTCACCTCCAAGCCTAAGCTGTGGTGCTGGCACAGTAGAAGTAAATAGTCAATGTGTGGCAGAGCCTCTCTCTGATTCTGATGGAGATGGATTTCCAGACATTTTTGACCAATGTGATTCTGATCCTCTCAAAATAATTCCGGGAATAAACGGATGCGGTACTCCAGAACCAGACTTTGACCAAATAATTTCTGATCTACAAAACCAAGTCAATGACTTGACACAACAGGTTGATGATCTTACTAGTCAAATTAATGATCTAATATCGCAGCTTGATACTATTCCAAGTGGAATTATTTCATCGCTAATAGCTGACGTACAATCACTTGTAAGTGATGACACACTAGATGAAAAAGACTCTAAAAAAATTATTAAAGAGTTGGAAAATAGTCTTAAAGACCTTGAAAAAGGAAACATCAAAGCTTGCAAAGATGTCAGCAAATTTGTCAAAGACATTGATCAACTCATAAAGAAAGGAAAATTATCACAAGCCGATGCTCAACCATTACTTGATGAGGCAAATGCTTTACTTGGTTCTTGCCCAGCATAAAATTCTGACAACGATTATTTTCTAAATTCTAAACTCTTTTTGTTTTCCTAACACCACATCATCTTTATCTATAATTCAATCATCCGAATCTTAACCCACTATTTTTCACACCACAAAATCAACCTAACTTAACACTCCATCACCCTAAATTAACAGCAGAGAAAGTCAGTGAAATCTACCTAAGAATTAACAGTGTCGACAGATTGGTGAAATCACCCTGAGATTGAACAGTGTCAAAAATGCCTTGTTTAACCGATCATCCCCCGACTTGCAACACGAATAACAGCCCACGTCAATGCACCAGAGCCTGTTGGGTGTCATATTTTTATACAAATTTTGTATAAGGATGACATGAAAAGCAAGCACGACTATTTCAATCCGGACTGTCCAAAAAACGAACCTGATATGCTTGCCACCCACTCAAACGGAATTGTCTATTACAGGTGCAAGAATTGCAATTATTTTGGAACCATAGAGTCTTTTACAAAGGCCTTTCATGCTTCTGAAATATTACAACAGCATTGAGCAAACTCGCCGCACCATCTTCAAGATGAGATATGATTTTGTCATAGTCTTGTAGTATTTGTTTTTCTGATATGACAGTTTTTCTAGTTTTGACGGTATTGATGGCGTCTTGTATGTTCTGTAATGCTTCTAGTGTATCATCAAGAGGATTTGTCACATGAATGATAACTATTAGATGCTTTTTAATTTGCTGACGAGAAAATAAGACTGTATTTGGCAATAATCAGAGGCACTTGCTTATTGAAATAAGTTCGACATAACTGAATTATTCCTTGATTACTTTCTGTTAGAAAACTTTAAAGCTGGCTTTGCTGTTTAAACATCGGAACCCAAAAAGCGTGTACCGCTAGAGGCGCTAATTGCTCCGGGTCCACCAAAATCGGTGTAAAACACATTCGGTTCATTTACATTTTTCCACGAAATACACACTTTTTATCGCATAATTACGTAACTTTAGGCGTTGAACTGATGTGAAAGTGATGTTCTTGGCGTTAGCTGTCATGACAGCTCTCTGGTCAAAAAAGGGCTTGAGTCAAACGCAGTAAAAATTCTGTCCACAAAAAAGCCATCTGACAGGGCTTTGCCTTGTAGCCTAGCCTTCCGGCTCGGTTTTGGTTTTGAGAGATTTGATCTCCTTTTCGAAGGCTCTGTGGGCATTTTTTAATTCATCTAGATGTTTGGTTTGTTCGTCGAGGTGCTCGTTTGTCTGCTCGATGTATTCCTTTGTTTCCTTTGCGGCGTTTACCAGCTCCATTATTTTTATAGTCAGTATGTCGTCTGGGTCAAACTGCACGTCTTCTACATCTGCAAGATGGAGTGCCCTTGGCGCCTTTATCGCTTCATCAAATTCTGGAATTTTGGGACCGATTTCAGTTATATGTTTTGGCTCGTCGTCGTAGCGCACCAGTTTTTTAAAGTGCTCCTTTGTCTTGCGGTCAAGATACCTTCTTGTCAACCCGGCACTTCCTTGAGGATGTGTTTTTCCGCCCTGTGAATTGAAGGCGACTGCATCACTTGGTTTTTCACATTTTCGATTACGTCCATGACCTTATCCATCTCAAACGGCTTGATGATCACCTCTGAGCCAAGCCTTTCCACCTTCTTCCTTACATCCTCAGATGAATAGGCAGTCAGGACGACAAGATTGGCATCGGGGTTTGCCTCCTTGATTCTCTGTACGGCAAAAATGCCGTCATATTGCGGCATTGACAGATCCAAAAATACAATGTCGGGCCTTTTTTGCTCGTACAGATCTACTGCTTCTTTGCCGTCGTAGCCCCGGCCCACGACATCCACATCCATTATCTTGAGGTATTCGCAAAATACGCTTACCAAGTCAATATCGTCATCAACTACAATTGCAGTCAGTTTTTGCTGCATCAGCGGATTTACTCCTTTTCTGCATAATTGGTTCTGCCTGAATTTTTCAAACAAACCACATAGTATGAAATGCCTACCTTGATGTAATGACTAGCCGGTATTATACAAAGTCAGGAAATGTGATATCCGCGCGTACACTCATGCCTGAGCTTGGAAGTTTTATGTTACGTGTCCTTTCGCAGGTCCGCCGTGATGATTATCACCCGGACTTCAGGGTTGATCTTCCTGATGTTTTCCAGTGCGTAGAAGCCGTCGTACTGGGGACATAAATTCACATAATTAAAAAAATTCTCTTTTATTATCTATTACGGGCGAATTTCCGAGCATTCATGAATTAGTGCTAGAAGAAGAAAAAACCAATCCACATTATTTTATGGCAAAAATCATTATTAAATATATCACACGAGTGCAACGCATCACACCAATCATGACTAAATCATATATGTCATGTCGCGAATAATTTAATGATGTATGCAATTGTCGTTGTGATCCTATTTTCTATCTTCCAAACTGCTTTTGTGCCTTCTGAAATAACCATAAAAGAATGGGACATCCCGACACCAGACTCTGCACCACACGACATAGTTGTTGGAAAAAATGGGCTAGTGTGGTTTACAGAGATTGCCACAAACAAGATTGGACAATTTGATCCTAAAACAGAACAGTTCAAAGAATTTCAAATATCTACACCATCATCAAGACCGCATGGCTTAGTAGTCGATGATGGCGGAAATGTGTGGTTTACAGAAGTAGGAGCTGGGAAAATAGGAATGCTTGACCCTCAAAGCGGTGAGATACTGGAGTATGCGACACCGACTCCAAATTCGGGGCCTCACACTCCGATATTTGCTAAAGACGGGATTTTATGGTTCACAGAACAAAGAGCCTCCAAGATTGGAAAGCTCGATACAAAAAATGGTGAGATGGCTGAATATCCAACCCTTACGCCATCAGCGAATCCCTATGGGATAATTGTCGACGCTGAGGGCAACCCGTGGTTTGCAGAGCTGCAGGGACATAACATTGGCAAAGTCGACGCAAAGACTGGCCAAGTAACAGAATATGCGCCGCCAACAGAAAAGAGTGGGCCAAGGAGAATCGCAATTGATAGTAATGATGTGTTATGGTTTACCGAATATAATTCTGGAAAGATAGGAAGCCTTGATCCTAAAACACAAGAAATGATCGAGTACGATACCAGCTCAGGATCCTCCGGACCATACGCGATATGGGTTGACAAATTTGATAATGTGTGGTTTAGCATGACTGGCATATACAAGGTCGGAAAATTTGATCAGGCAACACAAACATTGCACGAGTATGACCTTCCGTCGCCTCAAACACACATCAAATTCATTCACATAGATGATAGTGGAAACGTCTGGTTTCCTAATTACAATAACAACAAGATTGGGGTGATTCTAGTCAGCAAAGAAATAACAAAGTCGGAATTTGGTCACCTAGCACCACATCACCAAGTCAAAAACGGCATTGCGCCTCAAGAGGTTCAATGTATATCCTCTTTAGAATTGATTTTCAAATCGACAGATGGCTCTCCTGCATGCGTAACACCGCAAACCAAGGTGATGTTAATTGACCGAGGCTGGGCAAAACCAATCTGAGTTATTTCAAAATTGGATTTCGCAGCACCACAAATTTAGAAAATAGCACAACAACAAAAACAGAAGCAAACAAAATTGCCAAGACAAGCGGAAATTCCGGCACAACTTGAATGCCTGAATAACATGGCTGCTCTGGTTCGCCTTCTAGTATGAGCGAACATCCGACTCCATCTGTCTTGATTACGATGCTTCCTTCTAATCCTGTCTGATAATGATTAATTCCCCTCGACTGATATTCATCAATGACTTCCTGGTGCGGGTGGCCGTACTCGTTGTTCTGATCCGCAGAAAATATCACTAGTTGTGGTGTGAGATGGTCAATGAATGCATCGGTGCTGGAGTATTTTGAGCCGTGGTGGGGACCATTCATGATATCTATGTCCAAATCTGGATGGTTCTGCACAATCCAAGACTCTGTAGTATGTGTCGCATCTGCTGTAAGTAAAAACGAAACACTTCCATATTCTAGCAAAGTGACAAGAGAGTTTGAGTTTGATAGACTTGCACTTGGACCATCTTGGATTCCTCCAATGGGTGGGCTGATTATTTTGGCTGTGACGGCGCTGTCAAGATCTATTACATGACCATCAAAGACGGCCTGCGACTGTAAACCATTATCTGAAAGCTCATTAAGAAAATTTTGGTATGTCAAAGTGCTGCTTGGTACGTATGATATGAAAACTTGTTTGACAGTAAAGTCTGAATCATCCAAGACTTTTGTTAGGCCCGCAATGTGATCCTGGTCAGCATGTGTTCCGACCATGACGTCAATTTCGGATATGTTGTGTTGTTTTAGGACTGATTCAAGCTTTGGGTATGAGCTAGGCATTCCGCCATCGATTAGCATTGTTTTTCCATTTGGAAATATCACAAGAATAGATTCGCCTTTTGTTTGAAGATCAACGAAGACAACACTTAGCAAGCCATCATGCGAAGCTGGACTTGGCTCTGTTCCAATTGTGTCTGTGGTTGGCTGAGAAAATGCAGGACTGGTGGCAAAACCAAACAAGAAAATCATGATGTAGAGAATTTTCATAGTACTAAATTAGGAAAGCAAGAATTTAGGTTTGCTGACAGGTATCAAAATCTACAGTTAAATGAAAAAAGTGAGGATATCAGGTAGAACATGGTCGACTTGTGGATATCCTCACTCTGATTTGGTTGGTCTTGGCTGGTTCTAATCTCGGCACGTTTGTCTTCGAATGAACCTGCTCAAGATGTGATTTCTAATAAAAAAAGGCTTGCGTAGGAATTATTCGTGAACATTTTTGAAATGTTGTTCAAAAAGAACACACTAGCTTTCAAACGTCATTACCAGACATTCTAGTCAAATTGAACATCTTGATCGCAGAGGACAACAAGTTTGCCGCAAGGCAGTACAAGCTTATGCTTGAGCAAAGGGGCCACACAGTCATCACTACGGAAAACGGCGAAGAATGTGTAAAAAAATACAAAGAAAATCTCAAAAAAACCGAGTTTGACTCACTTGATGAATTGCCCTTTGACCTAGTGCTGCTTGACCACAAAATGCCAAAGAAGACTGGTGCAAGGGCTGCAAAAGAGATACTTGCAAAAAACCCAAAACAAAAAATCCTCTTTATCACCGGGTATCAGAGGTGGGCGATAGAAGACGAGTCAGACGACCTCATAGACAAGATAATTCTTTTGGAAAAACCGTTTACACTCTCACAACTGGAAAGAAAGATAAACTCGTTTAAGTAATTACTTTCTTTTTCTTTTTGACTTGGGCTTTGATTTGGCAATCAGGTTTGCCTGAGCTGCTGCAACTATGGCAATTGGAATTCTGTGCGGTGAGGCGCTAACATATGATACTCCGACACTGTGGAAGAACTTGATAGAGTTTGGGTCTCCCCCATGCTCACCACAGACTCCGATCTCCAAGCTGGGTTTTACTGCCTTGCCGTTTGCAATTGCGATTTTGACTAGGCTGCCTACGCCGTTTACATCGACTGTCTGAAACGGGTTTCGCTCAAGAATCTCTTTTTCTAAATATTCTGGCAGGAATTTTCCTTCCGCATCTTCCCTGCTAAAGCTGAACACTGCTTGGGTGAGATCGTTTGTGCCAAAGCTGAAAAACTCGGCAGTCTGTGCAAGCTCGCCTGATGTAAGGCAGCCGCGGACCACCTCGAGCATTGTCCCAAAGTTTATCGGAAGTCGCATGCGGTGTTTTGATTCTATCTCTGACTTGACTTTGTTGTAAATTTGCTTGATGTGGTTTAGCTCAGCTACGCTTCCAACCTGTGGGATCATAATCTGGGGATGTGCGTGCACTTTTTGTTTTGCAAGCTCAGCTGCTGCCTCAAAGACTGCTCTAATTTGCATCTCATAGATTTCTGGATACGTGACTCCGACTCGGACGCCCCTGTGCCCCATCATCGGGTTTACTTCTGCAAGCTCCTTTGCTCTGGCAAGCAGAATCTTGACTTCCTCTAATTCCTGCGAGCTTCCTTGTTTTTCGAGCCTGTGGATTTTGTTAATTAGCTCTTCAGGATTTGGCAAAAACTCGTGGAGCGGAGGATCCAAGAGTCGTATTGTGACCTTGTAGCCCTCCATTGCCTTCAGGATTTGTACAAAGTCGCTTTTTTGCAGCTCCTGCAGCTTTTGCAAGTGGAGTTTTCTCTCCTCTAATGTCTTTGCCATAATTAGATTAACAAAAAGTCCAAGCCTTTCTTTTGCGTTGAACATTCTTTCGGTTCTGCACAGTCCTATTCCCTGGGCGCCGTATTTTCTTGCCAGCTGCGCACCATCTGGGGTGTCAGCGTTTGCTCTAATTCCAATCTTTTTTGCCTTTTGCGCCCAGCTCAGAATTGTCCTAAAATCATCAGTTATTTGCGGCTCTATTGTAGGTACCTCACCTAGGTACACTTCGCCTATACTTCCATCGATTGTGATTGCGTCGCCTTCATGAATTACGACATCTCCGGTGGTTGCCTGCTTTGCGTCGGCGTTTATTTTGAGATCCGAGCAGCCGACTATACAGGGCTTGCCCATTCCCCTTGCGACTACTGCCGCATGCGATGTCTTGCCGCCCCGACTAGTCAGAATTGCAACTGATGTGAAAAACGCCGGAACATCCTCGGGTTTTGTTTCTTCTCTTACCAAGATTACTTTGGCACCGTTTTCTCCCATTGCTACTGCGCGCTTTACGTCAAAGACTGCAACGCCGCTGGCAGCACCAGGGGACGCGGCAATTCCCTTTGTTACCTTTTTGTGCTGCCTTGCCTTTTCATAGTCAATTGTTTTGTGCAACATCTGCTCGAGCTGATCCGGCTGCAGTCGTAATAACGCACGGTCTTTTGTGATCAGTTTTTCTTTTACCATGTCAACTGAGGTCTTTATCATTCCGACTGCGTTCATCTTTGCAGACCTAGTCTGAAGCAGGTAGAACTTGCCTTGCTCTATTGTAAACTCGATGTCTTGCGGTTCCTTGTAGTGTCTTTCTAATTTTTTGCACGTATCTAGCAAAAGCTTGTAGCCTTTTGGCAACTCTTTTTTCATCTCGTCCACAGGCTTTGGCGTTCGGACCCCAGCTACTACGTCTTCGCCCTGCGCATTTACCAGATAGTCGCCAAAAATCTTGTTTGTGCCATCAGCTGGGCTTCGCGTAAATACCACGCCAGTTGCGCTATCATCTCCCATATTGCCAAAGGCCATGGCGACCACATTTACGGCAGTCCCGTCTGCAATGTCTTTTGTTATGTGGTTTTTCTCTCGATATACAATGGCCCGCTCGCCCATCCAGCTGTTAAAGACTGCCCTTATTGCAAGCTGTAGCTGCTCGTCTGCATGTGATGGAAACGGCTTTCCTGTGTGGTCTTGGCAGATCTGCTTGTATTGTGCAACTACCTCCCTTAGGGATTGCTCGCTCAGATGGCTGTCTTCATGAATCCCCTGCTTTTTCTTTGCCCCATCTAGGACTTCGTCAAACTTTTTGTCATTTACACCAAATACAACTTTGCCAAATAACTGAACAAACCTTCGATACGAGTCCCAGGCAAACCTCGGGTTGTTTGTCTTTTTTGTCAATGACTCGACAGCGCTATCATTTAGGCCCAAGTTTAGTATCGTATCCATCATGCCAGGCATTGAGAGTGCCGCGCCAGAACGCACCGATACAAGCAACGGGTTTTGATTAGAGTTCCATTTTTTCCCGGTCCTTCTTTCAAGTTTTGCAATATTTTTTTTGACTTCTGACCAAAGCGACTTTGGCAGCGTTTTGTTATTTTGATAATACGTCTTGCAGACTTCGGTAGTAATTGTAAATCCGGGCGGAACTGGTAGCCTTAGCCTGGTCATCTCGCAGAGGCCTGCGCCCTTGCCGCCTAGGAGCTTTTTGTTCTTGCCGTCTCCCTCATCAAAGAAATACACCATCTTCATTTTTTTCATCAGGATTTTCCTATCGATTTGAACTGATTTTAAGCATTCCTTTAGCAAACTCTTCGACAATCTTATTCCAGTTTTTTGCCTTGACTATGCCGCTTGCCACAAGTATGCCCTCTGAGCCCAGCTCGATTGCCTTTCTGATGTCCTTGCCAGTAACAATTCCGGCACCACAAAGTAGCTTTGTTTTGTTTTTTGCCGCCTTTACTGCTTGTACTGCCTTTGTTATCAGCTCGGGCCTTTCTGTTGATATGGCTCTCCCGGTCCCAATCAGCTCAGGGGGCTCTATTGCAATGAATGTGGGATTTAGCTTTGCGTATTTAGCTGCCTCTGGTACGTCCTTGACGCAAACAACAGATATCATTTTTAGATTTCGTAATCGATTCACCAATTCGACTATGTCCTTGCTTGGAATCCTGTGCTCGCTGTGGTTGATGAGTGAGCCGCTGATTTTTGATTTTTTTAACAATTCCGGTATGACAAAACCTGTCGTGCTGCCAACTCTGGCATTATCCACATGCTGCGCCAGGATTGGCCCTGAATAATTTTTCACAGCAGATAAGAGGTGGTGTGGCGGGGCAATGGCGATTTTAACCTTGTATTTTCTTGATATTGATGAGGCAACGGCGGCAAGCTTTGCGGCCTTGTCGCCAGAGATCTCCTCGTAATTTTTGTAATTAATTATAAACAAGACCTCTGTGAGGTGATTTTTGCATTATTTATTTTTTTGAGCTTACAGCTTGATGACGTCTGCGCCCTTCCAAATGAAGGTGCATAAAGTAAAGATGTTGTTTGTCATCTCCTCAGAATTAGTAAACAGCGCGCACTCTGCGTCAATGTTCTCGTGCAGTGTTCCCCTCACTGCGGAATCCGACATCAAAAGTTTGCCAGTAATCGGGCAGTTCTTGGAAACTACTATTCTTCCCTTGGATGGGAGCTTGCCCAATCTGACCTCGCTTGCCCCAAACCTTTTGACAAATGGTAGCATCTTGGGGGATACCTCATCTAGGATGAGCCGCACGGTTCCGCCTGCCTTTTCGGCAAGCTTGATCTTTTCTGGTATCTCAGAATGATATAGCCTCGATATGTCCTCAAGGGTGGTAACAAAATAAACAATGTCGGTTGTAGTCTCTAGCATCCGTTCTACTTGGGAGGCGATGTTTT
>DASWKH010000135.1:0-6843 GCA_036396715.1 Candidatus Nitrosotenuis sp. | reverse complement strand
GATTCTAAAAGAAGCGGAATAGTTTTCGAAGATATTTATTTTTTGATTAGGTGGTACTCTAGTTTTTCCACCATGGTTCTGATGTTTGCAGCAATTCTTTGGTACATCTCTAGTGTCTCTTTGTCTATGAAGATGTCTTTTTGTCCCCTCCACTCTGAGCTGATGACGATTCTTGCGTATGACTCCTTTTTTGGCTTGTACTTGTACCAATACGAGTCGTCCTTTACTATCTGCAGATAGTCATAGTTTACCTTTGTCTTTGGTTTGTAGACGGATATTGTGATTACTCGCTCCTTTAACAAAGAGTGCATCATTAGCTCGCGTAACCGTTTGTCGGCATTTAGTGTGGCAATGACATCGTCTGGAATCATTCCTGGCGGAAGCGTTGTAAGCTTGCCGTATCCATCCCAGATGAAATCATCCACTTTGGAATGTAGCCTGCCTTTTAGGATCTTAGTCAAGGTGCCAATGTTAAGTGGCCCAAGGCTGACTTCGGATGGGAATGATATGAAAAACCTTAGCTTCCACGTGATTCCTTCGGCTATGCCCATTCCATGTATGCCCCCTGGGGCAAATTCGCTTTTTGTTATGGTCTTTCTTTTTAGCATATCCACATAGTCAATACTGTCATTTACCTTCATTACACCCCTGCTTGCGATTCCAGGAGTTGGACCTTCAAGGGAGGCTCGTGGATAGTCATACTCAAAGTCCATCGTGCCGTCTGGAATTAGCTTGCAGTCTAGCCCAAGTGACGAGAAGTGCTTGTGCAGCTTCTTGGCCACCTTTTCTTCTACTGCCTTTGCCAGAATCGTATCAGGATAATTTAACGTAGCATAGCTACACACCTAATATTTTTAAGAGTATCTATCAATAAAAGAATAATTTTATAATTTTTGAATTTTTTTGCATATTTTACATTATTTATTGAAAAAAACATATTTTTTAGCTACACGTGTCTTTTTGGTTTTTAATTGATCTACAAGATACCCAACTGTCAGTTTCAAAAATCGATTTGATATCTTACTGACAAATGAATGGTTTCGATCAAAGCACACGCAGTACAGCTTAGCTAAAAGCTAATCTGCCAATTTAATTACTGGAAATCTCTAGGATTTTTTGTGACAGTTTTTTTCATATTTCAGTGGCAGGAAAATCTCTTAAGGCGATGTACATAGTTTAGTGTGATTAAAAAATGACATTAGGTGTTGTAATTGGGGAATCAAAGCCGACTTCCGTAACCGCGCAAACATCAAGGCCCCTTTCAGTCGGGGAATATGTGATAGTTGATTCACAAGATGGAAAGCTTCTTGGATTAGTTGAGCGCTCTTTTGTCCAGAGTGCCGCCCTAACCGACATCCACAACTTTGATGAGGCAATAGAAAGCAAGGAAATTGCAGACATTAATTCACGCGACAAAAGTTTTACTGCAAAAATTACAATTTTGGGCTATCTGTCAGAGCTGCAAAAAAGCCGAGTTGTCCTTCCGGCAATTCCGCCAATTCCCGGCACATCCGTTCTGGATGCGACAAAAGATGATCTTGGCATGATATTCGCACCACAAAAAGACGAGTGGGCCAAAGTTGGCACGCTGCTAAGAAATCGGCAAATTGAGGCGTGTGTGAATCTCAACAAGGTCGTCTCTCGCCATCTTGGAATTTTGGCGATGACTGGAATGGGAAAAAGCAACCTAGTCTCGCTTTTGGCAAAACAGATTGCAACACTTGATGGCACGCTGATCATTTTTGATTACCATAATGATTACTCTGAGCTGCACATTCCCAGAATCAACATAATTGATGCAAAGATAAATCCAAGGCTTTTGGATGCAAACACACTTGGCGATGTTTTGGAGATTCGCGAAAACGCTGACGTCCAGCAGCGAATCCTGCGCCTTGCGTTTACGCCGGACATAAAAGAGGCCAAGGATTTTTGGGATGCGCTTGACCACAGCGTTGCAATGATTGGCGCAAACCCAGAACGAAAGGATGACAGACATTCTGCAGACAGGGTCCAGGACAAAATTGACGATGCAAGACACCGCTTTGCAGACATTTTGGATCCTGACATCATGGATCCCCTCGGACTGATCAAAGAGGGAAGGGTGAACATACTCAACATATCTGAGCTGAGTGAAAAGCAAGCAAACGTCGCACTTGCTTATTATTTTCAAGAGCTGTTAAACGACAGAAAGGCTGCACTTGCAGCAAAAAATGCAAAAAACAAAGCGGCAAAACGATACCGCTTTGACTCGCCAATTTTTGTAATTGTTGAGGAAGCGCACGTATTCATTCCAAAGGGCGAAGAAACCCACACAAAATATTGGGCCGCAAAAATTGCTCGAGAGGGAAGAAAGTTCGGCTTGGGCCTAGGCATTGTATCGCAGAGGCCAAGAAACATAGACCCAAACGTCCTCTCCCAGATGGGCTCACTTGCAGTAATGAAGATAGTCCAAGAAGATGACCAGCACCAGATTGCGTCTGCTGCCGAATCAATTAGCAGGGATTTGATAAACCAACTCACATCACTTAATGTCGGAGACGCAGTGTTTGTTGGGCAGTGGGTCAATCTGCCTGCAATGGTTCACATCGAGGAGGTAAAAGACAAGGTGGTTGGCTCTGACAAAAATGCCGTAGCCGAATGGCGTCACGCAAAAAAATTTGAAAAAATCGCAGCGGAATCTACGCAAGGACTAGTTCAAAAAGACCTACTTTTGGATTGAAGATGTTATTTTCCCACATTTCAGATACACATCTTGGGCTCACACAGTACGGCCTAGAGGAAAGAGAAAACGACATTTACAGCGCGTTTAACGAGGCAATCGACACATCAGTTAGGGATCATGTTGATTTTGTTATTTTTGCAGGAGACATTTTCCATGTCCCAAACCCAAGCGGCACTGCAATCATCCAGATGGCAAATGCACTTAGGCGCCTAAAGGAAAACGACATTGATTCATTTTTTGTCCTAGGCGAACACGACATATCCAGAATTCGCTCAACCCCAATTCCGTATGTGTATCACAACCTCAAATTTTCAAAATACATTGGCGACGGTGCGCCGTTTGTTTACAAGGACGTTTTTTTGGCGGGGTTTGATAAGATGCGAAAAAATGAGGTTGTAAGATTTGCTGAAAAATTTGCTGAACTTGATATGGCGGCACAAAGACACAATGGCCACAAAATACTAGTCATGCACCAAGGGATTTCTGAGATAAACCAGTTTGCGTCTGAGCTCAGCTCAGCTGACCTGCCAAGAAACTTTACCTATTATGCGATGGGCCACCTACACGACAGAGTAGAAAAACGCTTCTCACGTCTTGGTGGACCGCTTGTGTACCCTGGCTCAATTGAAATGACCACTAGTGAGGGAATAAAGGAGACACAGAAGGGATTCTACGAAGTAGACATTTCTGCACCAGAGCCACACCCAAGCTGGATTAAGCTTGATACAAGGCCGCAGCTTTCAGTAAAAACGGAATTTGAAAATCTTGCAGATGCCATTAGCAACACACTAGAAAAGATTACAAAATATACAAAAAAGCCAATTGTCGAGCTGAAAATTTCTGGAAATGAGATCAAAGTAGAGGCAGTGCAGGGACATCTTGCTCATCTTGCCCCCCACACACTACACTGCACATGGAAGATAATCCATAGAGGTGGTGACGGATCGTCGGTCCTAGCTGAGAGGCCTTCGAGTATTGATGATGAGTTATTCAGGCTTGCGACAAACTATCTCGGCTCAGAAAAGATTGCCAACTTTGCAATAAGGGAGCTACTTCCAGTGCTCGCATCAGGCAAAATCGACGAGGCAGGCCAGATGATTGCGGAAAACTTTGAGCAGTTCAGGGTGACAAAGAAATGATAAAATCAGTTGAGCTTGGGAATTTCATTTCCCATGCAGAAACAAAGCTGGACTTTGAAGACGGCGTAACTGTTTTTGTTGGTCACAACGGAGCAGGAAAATCAAGTGTCATTGATGCAATAACGTTTGCATTGTTTGGGGAACATACAAGAAAGTCAAATAAGGGCTTAATCAGGCGCGGAACGAGCCAGGCGTACGCCAAGATTAATTTTTCATCAAACGGGAGAAATTATGAAGCCGTAAGAAAAATTGACTCAAAGGGAACACTTTCTGCGCAGTTCACTGAGATAAGGGACGGTCAGCAGATACAACTTGCAACTGGAGAGCGAAAACAGTTTGGCGAGTCCATGACTGAACAAATAGAATCAAGACTGGGTCTTGACTTTACAAAGCTAAAAGTCGCATCAATTGTTCAGCAAGGAGAGCTCAACGCGATAATTAAGGCAAAGCCAAAAGAGTTCAAGGAACTACTCAACGCGATAATTGGAATCGACAAGCTTGATCTGGCATCCGAATCCCTCAAGGCAGTACAAAAAAACTTTAGGCATTTAGTTCAGCAAAAGATTGGTTATGATGATACACACTCAGACATTCTGCAAAAAGAATTAGAGCAAAAACAACAAGAGATCAAAAGAGCAGAGCCACAAAAACAAGAGCTGCAAAAAAGAAAACAGGCCCAAGAAAAAGAACTGCAAGAGCTGGAACTAAAAATAAAAGCAGACTCGCAAAAAGAGTCAATACTAGAACAGCTTGAGGAAAGAAGGCAAGAGCTGCACAGATATGTAAGAGAGGCAATCATAGGAATTCAAAAGGAAATTTCTGAAAAAGAACGCAAGATGGCAGAGTGTGAAGGTTGTTTTGAATGCGCAAGACAGTGTCCAGATCTTGAATCAATGTTGCAAAATGCAGAATCTGAAATATCAGAAATTGACAAAAAGATATTGGGTTTTGAAAAACAACAAACCATTTTACAGGAACACCAGATTCTTGCAAAAAAACTGCAGCTTCAAGACGGCAGATGCCCCGTTTGTGATACCAATGTAGAACACCTCAAGCCCATCTTCCAAGTCGAGCACATTAGATCAGAGCAGGAAAAAACAAGGCAAGAGCTTGATGTGCTAGCATCAAAAAAGCAACAAGCCATCAAAGACAAAAACGAGGTGTCCGTTAAGCTCAAAGAGGCGATTTTAGCCCAAAGAACCCTTGATGCCCACGCAATACAGAGGCCTGAGCAACTCCAGCAAATAAAAAATGAAATCAGCCTCCAGAAAGCCCAAATCCAAAAGGTGCCGGCCATGAATTCCTCAGGGCTTTTAATTGAGGCAGCCTCAATCGACTCGCATGCAAGGCTCCTTTGTGAAAAAATAGAATCCCTTCAAAAGGAAATTTCTGGCTTTGACCCAACGGAATTCAGTAGACTAAAGGTAGAATTTGAGAGAAAACGACAGGATGCAAGCAAAATTGATCAGGAGTATGGGGCAGTCACAGAAAAGATCAAACAGGCAAGCCACAGAATTGAAAAAATCAGCACCATTCTTTTTGAGCTAGGGCATGTCAAAGAGTATCTTGTACATCTAGGCGAGATTCAAAGTAATGTTTACAATCGAGATGGTCCAGTTGCCACAAGTCTTAGGTCGTGGGCGCTGGCAACCATATCAGAGAAGGCATCGGAATATCTTGAAATGCTGAACACGAAAATTCACAGAATCACACTTGCAGAAAAAACGCGTGATGTCATCATTACTTGTTACTCTAAAAATACGGTAATTGACATCGACTCTCTCTCAGGTGGCGAGCAGGTAAGCGTTGCATTAGCCCTCAGGCTCGGGATGGCACACCTGCTTGGGGCATCAAACCTCAACTTTGTGATACTTGATGAGCCAACGACACATTTGGACGAAGAAAGGCGGAGATCCCTAGTCAGAGTTTTGTCCCAGCTCTCAGACATCTCCAGTAATGTATCAGGACCGTTGCAGCTAATCATCATTACACACGATTCTGAAATCTTTGAGGACTCGACTGTTGAGAAAATCTACAAGTTTGAGGCCAGTCCTGATGGAACCAAGGTTTCACTTCTTTAGAAGCATTCAAACAAATTTGATGATTTTATTATCCACCATTTTTAAGGCGAATTCAATATTTTTGTAATAGATCGTGGATAAACACACAGCCACAAAAGATTACGGTGCTAGCCGCCAGTAAGCTTGGCAAATTTTTCATTCTTGCTGAGCTTTTCCATGAACTGGATGTTCGATAGTGCAACAATTGCTGACTCTACTACTGGAACACTTGGGTCTTTTAGCGCATCTTCAAGTGTCTGTTTTGCCTCCTTTGCCCCAACTACGCCTAGAGCAATTGCCGCTTCATGCCTAACAAACATGCTTGGATCGTTTTTTGTTGCTTCTTCTAGGTGTTTTATTGCACTCCTATATCCCATCTGGCCAAGCGAGAATGCCGCCTCGTGTCGCACAAGCTCGTTTGGGTCGTCTTTTAGAACCTTGGCAACAAATGGCACCTTGTCTTCACCACCAAAGTCAACTAGGATGCATGTTGCCCTTGTCCTTATCACATAATCCTCATTGTCTAGGAGCTTGACAAAATAACCAGTGTCCTTTTTTTCATATCTGTCCTCCATTTCTGCAAACAAAGCTAGTCTTTGCTCAGGTACTGCACTCATTTCTGATTTGCAGAAAAGTTCTGCACTATATTACTCTAATTCGCAAAAACCATACTTACAGTTATAATAAACAAAAAACAATCAAAATTATTGATGGCGCAGTTAGGACAAAAGGCACCAAACCTCTCAGTATCAAAGTGGGTGCAGGGAATGCCCACCAACATCGATCAGGAAAAAGATCGCATTGTCCTAGTAGAAGTTTTTCAGGTAAACTGCCCCGGCTGCTTTCTGTATGGAATCCCAGAGGCAATAAACATCTACGACAAGTACCACAAAGATGGGGTGCGAGTACTTGGGTTAGCTAC
>DASWKH010000134.1:0-4896 GCA_036396715.1 Candidatus Nitrosotenuis sp. | reverse complement strand
TTGGTCTCAGCTGAGGTTTGGGTTCCAGAAGATGAATTCCATGGTTATTTTGATTCAAATGGTGTCTATACTGTTGTTGGGGCAGTAAGAAACACTGAAGATTTTTCTGTTTTACCTACAATAGAAATAAAAATCAATGAAGATGGCAGCCAAGTCTCCGCGATTCAGCAGATTCCAACAGTATTTCCACACAGAGACATTCCATTCAAGCTCAAGTTTCCTGAAATTAAAAGCCAGAACATTGTTCTAGAAAAACCAAGCGTGTCATTTGAAAAAATTATCAAACCCGCATCAAGCGTTCAAATAATCTACGACAAAACACTAGTGAAACACAATGACGGACACCTGACTGGTAGAATAATGAATCAGGGCAACACCACAGAATTCGATCTCAAAGTCTACGCGACAATTCATGGTGACAACAACAAATTCCTTGATGTTGGAAAAAATGCTGAAAAAATAGACAAAATTGAAGCCGGGCAAATCTTGGAGTTTACGATTTATCCGGATCCGTTGTTTGCGTCCGAAGTTAATTATTATAGTTGTTTTGCAATTGGCGATGAAACCATAGTGCCACTGTATGCCATCCGGGATGGGGAAAAGTTCAACTTTAGATACGATTCTACGGCGGCATTTACAGTTGTTGGTTTTGATGAATTGGGAACAACACTGTCCATTGATGGGATTAACTCCTTTAAGGTTCCAACCTATGTAAATTTTGAATTTCCAAGAACTTCGGACGGCGAACAATTCAACGTCCTTGTAAATGACAGGCAAGCCGAATTCATTCAAAGCAAGGACGAAGAAGGAAACTGGCATGTGGCATTTGGTGTGGATGGGGCATCTCAGAGCAAAATTGTAATCAGTGGCTTTGAAAAACCACAAACAACATCTTTGCTAGATATTAAAAGCAAAACAGATGAGAAAACAGATTATGCCTTTTTGTACTATGCTGCCGCAATTATTGCAGTTGTGGTGGGAATATTTTTGTACAAGTACAAAGCCAGAAAAAAACTAACTACCTGATCTGGGAATCTATTTTTGGAAGTTGTATTGTAAATCTAGTTGGATCATTTTTTACAGAAATGGTGCCATTGTGGCGCTCAATGATGTTTTTACAGCTTGCAAGGCCCAAACCAGTTCCATTTTCTTTTGTTGTAAATAATGGCTCAAACACTTTGTCAAGATTTTCATCAGATATGCCCGGACCCGAGTCCTCAAATTCAATAACTATGTCACTTTGCTCGTTTTTGGCAGAAATGGTGATCGTACCACTGCCATTCATCGCTTCCACTGCGTTTGTGATCAAATTCACAAAAACAATTTCCATCTTGTCAATATCGCAAACAATCCTTGGATTATTTTTTGGTAAATGGATCTCAACATCATCTGAAATCTGTACTCGTTCGATAACTTTTTTCAAAATGTCGTGCAGCGAATAACTCTCAAGTTTTAGGGGCGGGAGTTTTACGTAATTTAATACGTCTTCAATTTGGTGGTACATCTTTCGTGCCTCTTCTTCAATTAATGATAGTTGATCAAGTGATTTTTTATCGAGCTTGCCTCTGGAGTTTTTTCTAACCATCATAGAATAATTGATAATTACCGTAAGTGGGTTTCGCATATCATGCGTAATGCGAGAGGTCAGCTCTCCAATGTGTATTAGTTTGTCGAATTTCAGACTGGCATCTTTTTGGTGTTTTTTTTCGTCAGACATCTCAGATAGGCTGGGATGTGGTGCTCATATTATTTTATCTTGTGCTATGTCAAAATAAGTTAGGTATCATTCAGCTTTTTGTACAAAACTTTACATGCAAATCTTTGTTCTAAAGCCAGTACCACATCTATTCATGGCAAGCCTAAGCGATATCTTCCATAATGGGAAACAAATGAGAAAAAAGTCACACGAAGTAACAAAGCTGTCTGAGAATAAAATCGCGCCAAAATTTGTAATAGGAAACCCAGAGGCTTTTACTAAAAATCGCGAAACACTTGGCAATATTATCGTCAAAAACATGAATGCGTCTGGAGGCATGGATGTTGATTGGTTGGTGGAAAGAAAAGGCAACTTCATCATTCTTGAAATCAAAAGTTTCTACGATGATAGAATTAGAATTCCCCTAGGCCAAATCATCGCCTACCAAAGCCTACATGAAAAGTTAAACGAAAACGGCAAGTGCTATCTGTATGTAATTGGAGTTGATGAGAACGACTTTACCGATGACTGCAGCAAGATATGGCTGTTTGAAATGAAAGAATGGCGTGAACAAAAAATCCCGCACATATCACGAAATTTCGAGGAAAGCGACTCGCCAAAAGATGGCTTTATTGTAGAAAGATCATTTATGCGCGAAATGACTGTACACGAGTTTAGGGACCTAGTAGAATCTGCTTGGAAGGAATTCAACTAGTTTTATGAAAATCGGTTCTGTAGGACCTGGGTTACCATTGGTCTGGCAAGGGAGAAAATTATGGCACTGGTCCAACAGACCTATTTCTACTAAAAAAGATGTTAGTTACTATTCTTGTGTGTGTCTGCATGACACAAACAACGAAGCGATTGGAAAAAACCACTTTGGGCATTCAAACTAACATTCATTTAGTTATGTTCTGTTTATCTGATTGTTATCTTGCGAATATCCACAATTATAAAATAAATCTTATCAGATGTTCATCTTTTCTATAATTTATAATAAATATGTTAGATACGTATCGGAGATATGGCAACAGCATACATTCTAATCAACTGCGATATGGGCTCTGAAGACTCGGTGATCACACAGCTAAAATCCATTGATGACGTAAGGGAGGTGCATGGAACATTTGGCGCCTATGATGTTCTAGCCAAGATCTCATCAGAAAAGGCTGAAAACATACGTGATACAATAACGTGGAGAATTCGAAAAATCAACCAGATTCGTTCTACACTAACATTGATGGGTATCGAAGGCCAAGAATAACTACATGCACTTTGGGAGGTTTCCATCGTGTTTTTCTTGGTATTCTTTTAGCAGTTTTTGGCCAATTTCTAGGTGTAAATCGGTCACAAAGTAGCGGAATCTCTTTGCATCCGACGTGCATGGAGTTTTTAGTGATTCGGCAATGCTTTGTTTGAGATTGGTTGAATTTCCTATAATCAATATCTTCATTGCAGCATGCATCATGTAGACTCCAGTAGATTCTGGCACCTTTGCTACCTGTTCTTCACTAAAATCAAGCCAATCTGACCAGCTGATCGCATCTGACATGTTTTTTAGTTGTAGCGTGCCGCCTTAAATTTTTAACAAAAAGGGAAGGTTATTTTTCAAGTAGGCCTTTGAGTCCTACGCATCTGTTTCTGATGGTGACTTCGGTTACTCCTGCAGCAACAGAAATGTCTTTTTGTGAGCGAATTTCGCCATTTGAGATGCACGCCAAGTAAAGGGCTGCAGCTGCAAGTCCCATCGGGTCTTTTCCTGCAGCCATTCCTATCTTTTTTGCTTTGTTTAGGATCTCCGTTGCCTTTCTCTTTGTTTTTTCACTTAGGTTTGCCATGCTTGCAATCCTGGATACTCCCTTTGTTGGATCAGCAACAGGCATCTTGAGATCTAGCTCTTTGTAGATTAGTCTGTAGCAACGCGCCACATCTTTTCGTCTAATGTTGATGCTTTCTGCTACATCATCTAGGGTTCTTGGTGTCTCTGTGTTTCTGCATGCGGCATACAGACATGCTGCTACTAGGCCATGAATCGATCTTCCCCTTACCAGTTTTTTTTCCATGGCCTTTCTGTAGATGTATGCTGCCTTTTCTATGACCGAGTCTGCTAATCCCATCTTGTCCTTCATTTTGTTAAGCTCATTTAACGCCTGTCTTAGGTTTCTGTCAGCAGATGTGTGTGCCTGCGTTCTACTGTCCCATGTTCTGAGTCGCATAATTGAGCTCTTCATCGATGCTGAAAGCGGCTTTCCAGTGGCATCCTTGTCTGCCGCACCGATTACAGTTGAGAGCCCCATGTCGTGCATTGTGAGGGATGTCCCTGCACCTACCCTGCTCCTGTCGGATTCATCATTTGAAAATGATCTCCACTCTGGTCCTGATTCTTCTAGCTTTTCAGCTGCGACAAAGCCACAATTCCTGCAAAACATCTCGCCTGTGGCGTCGTCAGTCTGCATTGTGGTTTTTGCACATGATGGACATTTGGGTTGTGATGATGTCATTTGCGTATAATATATGCACTTTTCACTTATTATTAGTATTGCATAATTTCTATGGTTATTTGTTGGTAGGTTAAGCTAATCACCATTCTATGGGTATGGAACAGGCTTGGAATCTACGGACGTGATTTTTGTCTTGAATGCTCTTTTAGCTTTTCTGCAAGCACTCTGAAAACCTCATTGACACTCACATCAATGAGATTGATTGTTGCGTTGTCCTTTATGATTTGTTTTTCATACCTTTCCTTGGTTGCAAACATCACTGAGGACCAATGCAATATTCCTTTTAGCTTTTCCTCAACTATTGCGTTCGTGTCGGGAAAATTAAATGATTGAAAAACAACTCCGTTGACCCAGTTAATGGTCGGGATTGCACCGCCGGCAGTCTTGCTTCCAAAGGCAATCTGAGTCACCCAGTCATCAAAGTTGTACTCGATTATTTCGTGTATTATCAGCTTTTTCCAAGGTTCAATTACTATTTCCAAACTTATATTTTGCAAAGCGCCATGATTATAAAATTTTCAACGAATCAGAGGTGATCGCAAATGTGGTATTAGGCAATTGTCTGTCTATTTTGAACAAACAATATCTATTATTTTGTTCAGATATGGTAATTTGGGGATTCTGATGAACCAAAAAGAAATCGTTGAGGCTTTAGCTTTTTTTGGTCTAGAAGAAATTGATTCCAAAGTATACATGGGG
>DASWKH010000133.1:0-12395 GCA_036396715.1 Candidatus Nitrosotenuis sp. | reverse complement strand
ACCGCATTCTCATCGGTTGCTAAAAGTCTGAGTGAGAGGGAGCTAAAGGAAGGAGACATTGATGACGTTCTTTTTCAATTAGAAATTGCACTGATGGAATCTGACGTTGCAACAGAAGTAATAGATTCTATAAAATCTGATCTTAAGAAGAAACTTGTTGGAACATCTATTGAAAAAAAAGAAATTGAAGAATTTGTTAAAAATAATTTGATTCAAAATATTTCTAACTTGTTTGATACTGCGGGAACCATAGACATACTATCAAAAATTAACTCAAAAAAAAGTTCTAGCGAACCGTTTATCATTTTATTTGTAGGAATTAATGGGACTGGCAAAACCACCTCACTTGCCAAGCTTGCTTATTTGTTAAAAGAAAACAAATTTTCCATTGCGATCGCTGCGGCTGATACGTTTAGGGCTGGCGCAATAGAGCAACTAAAAGAGCATGCTGACAGATTGAATCTAAAGATAATTGCACAAAACTATGGGGCAGATCCTGCTGCAGTAGCACGAGATGCAGTACTTTACGCAAAATCCCACAAAATTGACTGCGTGCTAATCGATACTGCCGGAAGAATGCAAACAAGCAAAAACCTAATGGAGCAAATTGAAAAGATAACAAAGGTAGTAAAGCCAGATCTAAAGATTTTCGTAGGCGACTCGCTTGCTGGCAACGACACCGTGAGTCAGGCAAGGGAATTTTATCAGCATGTGGAGTTTGATGGTGCAATTCTAACAAAAAGCGATGCTGATGCTAGGGGCGGTGCGGCACTATCTGTAGTCAAAATTACCTCAAAACCTGTTTTGTATGTGGGAGTGGGCCAAGAATATCCGGATCTTAAACCATTTGACAAGAAACTATTTCTTCAAACAGTATTTGGTGAGAGTACATTGCCAAAACCAGAGCTCAAACCAGAACCAGAGCTCAAACCAGAACCAAAAAAGAACAAAGATCCCTTTGAAGGAATCAATGACAAAGATATTTCGCGTTATGCAGATTTGTATGATGTACCACCACCAGAAAGTGATGATGAGGCATTTGTTTTGGCTCAAAAAATTAAAAAATGGATAGAAAACGGCCGTCCAAAACTTGGCGAACAAGCAAAAGAAGAAAAGAAAAAACCTGAACCGTCAGAAGGTGAAGAAGAAAAGAAAGTTAAAGAAGAGAAGGATGCAAAGCCAAAGAAGGGACTTTTCGGATGGCGTAAAAAATGATTAAAGTAAAAAACGTCTTAACATTAGGGGAACTGGACAAAAAAGAAGTCCTGCAGATTATCGATCTTGCAATAAAATTAAAAAAAGATCTCAAAAAAGGAATCACAAAACCATTGCTAAAAAACAAAACCCTTGCAATGATTTTTCAAAAACCATCTACGCGAACGCGCGTAAGTTTTGAAGTAGGAATGTTTCAGCTAGGGGGGTATGCGTTAACTCTGTCGCCACAGGACTTGCAGCTGTCACGTGGAGAAACAGTTGAGGATACGGCAAGGACACTTTCACGATATGTGGACATTATGATGGCACGAGTTTACGAACATTCAACCATTGATGTTTTGGCTAAAAATTCCACAGTTCCAGTAATTAACGGCCTTTCAAACTCATTTCACCCATGTCAAATTCTTGCAGACCTGATGACAATAAAGGAAAGGAAAGGAAAGCTCAAAGGATTAAAGCTTGCGTGGGTTGGAGATGGAAATAATGTTTGTAATTCCATGTTATATGGCTGCTCAAAAGTAGGTATCTCAATGTCTATTGCTACTCCCAAAGGGTTTGAACCAATTGCTAATGTGGTAAAAGATTGCAAAAAGATCATCGATATTGAGTTAACACAAGATCCTGTCAAGGCAGTAAAAGATGCCGATATTGTGGCCACAGACACATTTGTGTCAATTCACGATGATCCAAAGCGATTTGGAAAATTCTTTCCAAAATACCAAGTAAACTCATCACTTATGTCCAAGTCCAAAAAAGGTTCTATCTTTATGCATTGTTTGCCAGCAAAAAGAGGTCAAGAAGTGACAGCTTCGATCATTGATGGGCCGCAGTCAGTTGTTTGGGATGAGGCAGAAAATCGTCTACATTCACAAAAAGCACTACTTTCTATGTTGGCTCTCGAACATTTATAAAAGCAGTTCAAAAATTTCAGCAATATCGCAATGGCATATTCAACAATACTGCGACGTTTACGTGAAGAAAAAACCAACTATAAGAAGCGAAAGCTACTACTGATGAGTAGGCGTGATTTTATCACCGTTCAAATTTCAAATGAAAACACTCTGGTTCAAATTCATAAACCACAAATGAGCGGCGATAAAGTAGTGGCTTCAGCTCATTCTAGGTTTCTTGCACAAAAGGGCTGGAAAGGATCACGAAAAAATGTTCCAGCTGCATACCTGACTGGCTATCTGGCAGGAAAAAAGGCACTCTCCAAAGGATCCAACGACGTAATCTTGTATAGTGGTACAAGACGTTATACACAAAGAATGGCAGCTGCCCTAAAAGGAGTAATTGACGCAGGACTTCAAATTCCAGCAGATGAGGAGGCCTTACCATCTCAAAATCGAATTAACGGTGATCATCTAAAAATAAAAAACGATGTTGCAAAATTCAAGTCAATCATTGATGGTGAGGTCAAGCAGAAATGAGCCAAACAGCTGCAGAAAGACCAAGGCATGACAGGCGCTCATCTAGAAAAGAAGAGGAAGTCTGGGTTCCTAGAACAGAGCTTGGCAAAAAAGTATTTGCTGGTCTTATCACAACTATGGATGAAATCTATGCTAACGGATTAAGAATTCAAGAAGCTGGCATAATCAAAAAACTGTTACCAGATCTAAAAACTGAGGTAATTGACGTTGGAATGGTTCAGACAATGACGCCAAATGGACAACGAACAAAATTCAAGGCAATGGTGGCGGCAGGAAATGAAAATGGTTGGTTAGGAATAGGACAAGGAAAATCTAAACAGATGAGAATTGCAATTGAAAAGGCAACAACTAACGCTTATCTTAATGTGAGTCCAGTCAAACTGGGTTGTGGAAGCTGGGAGTGCAGATGCGACCAATCTCACTCAGTTCCGTTCAAGGTACGAGGAAAAGGAGGAAGCGTCGTAGTTGAAATTGTTCCAGCACCAAGAGGGCTTGGACTTGTAGCAGGCGGTAAAATTAGAAATCTTCTCAAACTTGCAGGCCTCAAGGATGCATGGACTACAGCAAAAGGATCTACTGAAACAATGAATTCTACATCAAAAGCAGTGCTACAATGCCTGAGGCAGACATTTAGTCAAGGTTGATTGAAGATGCCAAAAGCATATCTTGTTGTAAGAATGAGAGGACAAATCAACGTGCCACACTGGGTAAAGACAACTCTGAATCTCTTAAAACTAGAAAAAAAATTCCGTGCAACAATAATTCCCTCAAAAGATAACACACTTGGAATGTTGGATAGAGTAAAGCACTATGTCTCATGGCAAGAAGCAAACCTCGATATCACAAAAGAGCTCCTTGACAAAAAAGCAAGAAAAACCGGCTACAAAAAAATCACAAACGATGACCTGACAAAACTTGGTTTTAAAACCATCGACGAACTTGCAGCATCCATTACCGAAGGCAAAATTTCTCTAAATAAGATTAACCCCATAAAACCTTGGTTTGCACTATCACCACCAAGACGTGGTTTCAAACGCAGCACACGAAAAACGTACGGAGAAGGCGGCATACTTGGGCAAAACAAAGAACTCATCGAACTTGTCAGGAACATGATCTAATTGGCAACAAGACTGCGAAAAACAAGAAAACTCAGAGGCTCAAGAACCCACGGTTGGGGCCAAATCGGTCAACACAGGGCAAGCGGTCACAAAGGAGGTCTTGGCAAATCAGGAATGCACAAACACCTCTTCAGCTCTATGCTAAAATACGATCCTGATCATTTTGGTCATGATTCAACTCATCCACCTCACCCAAACATAACACGGAAATGGGCCAGTGTAAGAGATCTAGACGACTTTTTTGCCAAATACGGCAAACAAGAAGGAGGCAAAAAGGTTCTGGATCTGGACAGCCTTGGCTACGATAAACTTCTTGGGGGCGGGCAGCTAAAGAATGCCTACTCTGTCAAAATTCGGCAATACACGGCATCTGCAGAAGAAAAGATCAAAAAGGTTGGGGGAGAGGTGTTAGCTGTTGGCTGAAGGCACTGCAACAGGAATTGTCAAAAGAATCGTTGAAAAAGCAGAACCATACCTAGTCCAAGTACCTAAACCAAAAAAGAAGCTATCACTACAAACAAGGCTACTCTGGTGCGGAATTGCCTTATTGATCTACCAAGTAATGGGACAAACTCCACTTTTTGGCGCTACTGCTCCAGAATTCGACTTTCTGCAATTTGCAAGGGTGATCTTTGCATCTCAGCAGGGCACTCTAGTTGAGCTCGGAATAGGACCAATAGTTACAGCGGGACTTTTGATGCAACTGCTAAAGGGCTCTGAGATTCTCAAGTTTGACTTTACAAAACCAGAGGAAAGAGGAGTATTTCAGACTGCAACAAAGCTTGTGACCTATATTGTAATAATTATCGAGTCTGTAGTGTATGCTATAGCTGTGTATGGACCAGGAATTGCAAACCCGACTGTTCTTTATGTCATAATTGGGCAGCTAATTGCTGCATCTATTATCATAATGTTCCTTGACGAGCTTATCCAGAAAGGTTGGGGTCTTGGTAGCGGAATCAGTCTTTTCATCATGGCAGGAGTTGCCCAACAAATTTTGTGGAGCATCTTCAGCCCGCTTTATGCAGGCGATGGCAGCCACATAGGAGTATTTCCGTTTGTAGCCCAGTCAATTATGCAAGGTGATATTACAGAGATATTTTTCAGGGCTAATCAGCTCCCGAGCATATTTGGGCTGTTTATTACGGCAGGAGTGATGTTACTACTTGTGTACACGCAGGCAATCAAAGTTGAGATTCCGATCGTCTCAACAAAGTACAGGGGATTTTCTGCGACATATCCAATCAAGCTAATGTACGTCTCAAACATTCCAGTAATTCTGGCATCTGCACTTACTGCAAACGCCATCTTTATGGGCCAAATGTTATGGGCAAACGTCAATCCAAGAAACAACAATCCACTCTTCAATATTTTGGCGCAGTTTGATCCTACGGCCCCCTCTACGCCAATTGGAGGAATTGTTTACTATATCACACCGCCCAGAGGGTTGGACTTGGCAGCCCTTGATCCGATGAGGGCAGTACTGTATATTTTCTTTATGATAGGAATCGTAATTATATTTGGAAGGTTGTGGGTAGAGCTTGGAGGTCTTTCCCCAAAGAGCGCTGCAAAGAACTTGCTTGATGCAGACGTACAAATTCCTGGATTTAGAAAATCAAATCAGCCAGTAGAGGCACTTCTTAACAAATACATTCCATCAGTGACAATAATTGGGTCTGCCATACTTGGTGCTTTGGCTGGCGTATCTGATGTTCTTGGGGTGTTTGGAAGCGGTATTGGTATACTGCTAATGGTGGACATTTTGATAAACTACTATCAACAATTAGTCAGAGAACAAGTCGAAGTCGTTATGCCGCGTCTGGGTGCGTTGCTTGGGCGAAAGTAAGAAAGTTGTCATAGTTGGCATTGCTGGAGTAGGCAAAACGACGCTTGTATCCAAAATAGTTGAGATATTAAACAGCAAGAAAAAAAGCGTAAGCGTTCATAGTTTTGGAACCGTCATGTTTGAGGAAGCAAAAAAACTCGGAATCGAAAACAGGGACGAGCTAAGAAAGCTCTCTGTAGAAGAACAAAAAGAACTACAAAAGATGGCCGCAAAAAAAATCGCAAGCTTTAATCACAATATTGTCATAATTGACACTCACGCATTCATCTCAACAAAAGAAGGATTCTATCCTGGTTTGCCGTCCCACGTCCTTGAAGAACTCAAACCGGCAAATCTCATTACCGTCTCAGCAAGGCCAGAAGAAATCTACAATCGGCGAATGAAGGATACGACTCGAGAGCGAGACATCATCTCAATTGATAGCATAAAAAAAGAACTCGCAGTCCAAGAAGCAATGCTTTCAAGCTGTGCAGTAATCACAGGGTCTCCAATGAAATCAATACTAAACTCGGAAGGAAAGGTTGAAGAGGCCGCAAACGAGGTAATAAACGCAATAGGTCTTTGAGATGGAACCAATCATAATACTGCAATTTTTGGAATCGATATTTCTACAGGGAGACTTTTTTGGCTTACATCAGGGGCCGCTTGGAAGCGCAGATCCTTTCATCAAAGGGATGATTCCATCGATGTTTGGAATTCTGGGATTTGCAATTCTTCTTAACTTGTTTAATGCGGCAGTCAGAAAAAAGCTAGTTAATCAAGAAAAACTCAAGCGAATAATGAAAGAGACACGGGCATGGCAAAAAGAACGAATGGCCGCATTCAGGGCAAAAGACACTGAAAAACAAGCAGAACTCAACAAAAAATCAGCATACATGTCAAGACTGAACCAGGAATTGATGCAGATGAACATGAGGCCAATGATGATAACGTTCGTACCACTGATTCTGATTTTCTACTTTGTCCTGCCCCCACTATTTTCGTATACTGTCGCATTATCACCAATATCATTAAATGTAATTCCAGGAGACTTTTTCCAGCTGACGTGCACCGCTGACAAAATTGATGGAAAGATTTGCCATAGTGTAAACGATATTTATTTTTGGGCTTGGTATTTTCTGGGGTCAATCGCATTTAGCGGAATGATAATGAAGCTGACCAAGACATCAATGGATTTAACTTAGCATTGCCAAAGTCAATAATTATTTCCGGTCCTCCAGCAATCGGCAAGACTACAATTTCTAGGGGCCTTGCCAAGGAATTTGGTCTAAAAAGCCTAAGCGGTGGAGACGTGCTCAAGGAACTAGCAGAGGAGCAAGGATTCAAAACACAGGGCGATGACTGGTGGGACACTAAGGACGGCATGAAGTTTCTGAGCCAAAGAAAGGACAACTATGAATTTGACAACAAAGTAGATGAAAAACTAAAGAAGATATTTCTTGAAGGAAACGTAGTCATTACAAGCTATACTCTCCCGTGGCTCGTCAAAGGAGGCATAAAGATCTGGCTTGCAGGCTCGCACGAAAACAGCGCAAAACGGATGCAGTCACGCGATAACATGTCATTTCAGGAGGCATTTGATATAGTAAAAAGACGGTACGACGAAAACAAAATCCTGTACAAAAAACTCTATGGCTTTGATTTTGGGGACGACTTGAAAGTATTTGATGTTGTCATAAATACGGACGGATTAGATGCTCAAACAGTCCTAAACACCGCAATACAAAAGGTAAGGGAACTGATTTGACTCTCCCACAACTACAAAATCTTGTCGTAATTGATCAAGATGTGACAAACGACCAACATGGAGTGTATTATGATAAAAGATCAATTAAAGAACTGCTCAATTACGGCTTGATTCTTTTAGACAAGCCGCCAGGACCGACAAGTCATGAGGCAGTTGCTTGGGCAAAAAGAATTCTAAAACTTCCAAAAATTGGTCACAGTGGAACACTGGATCCGCAAGTATCTGGAGTCCTGCCACTGGGGCTTGGCGAGGCAACAAAGGCACTTGGCGTCTTATTGCTTGGTCCAAAAGAATACTATGGTTTGGGAAGACTGCACTCCCTTCCAGGCAAAGAAAAACTTGATAGTGTTTTGAATATGTTTAAAGGAGAAATTTATCAAAAACCCCCACAACGATCATCTGTCTTACGACAGACAAGAACACGAACCATCTATGAGCTAGAAGTAATAGAACAAAAAGAGCGGCTTTTATTATTGCGCGTTTTGTGCGAGGCGGGAACCTACATTCGTAAACTATTCTATGATATCGGTGAAATACTTGGACCTGGTGCAACAATGATTGAGTTGCGTCGCTCCCGAGTTCACCAGTTCAACGAGGGCCAAAAGCTAGTGACCTTACACGAGCTTGCAGATGCGTTTGCACAATGGCAAGAAAAAAATGACGACTCTAAACTATACAAAATGATCCTCCCAATTGAATATGCATTGACTGAAATCAAAGCAGTTGTAATTAGAGATTCCGCTGTCGATGCATTATGCCACGGCGCACAACTGGCAATACCTGGCATCCTCCAAATCTCGCCAAATCTTTCCAAAGGAAACCTAGTCGCAATATACACCCAAAAAGGCGAAGTAGTCGCACTAGCAGAATCACTTCTATCAGAGCAGGAAATTAAAGACGCAACAAAGGGCTATGCATTTCAAACCAAGCGAATAATCATGGCGCCAGGCACATACCCTAAAAGCTGGCACTCAAAAACTACCACTACAAAATGATTCCAAAAAGCTTAGTAATTGCAGTTATCATGGGAGTGTCTGCAGCTGCCGCATTAGGAATTTATTTTGTAAAACTTGGCTCGCAAGATTTGGAGTTTGTCCAAGGACCAGCCATCTCTGTTTTAGTTGAAAAACAGGACTACAAGGTAGGAGAAAAGATCACAATTGGGATAATAAATACGGGAACAACTGAGATCACCTTCTCAAGCGAGTTTCCAAGCTTGCGAATTAGGGCACTGGATGGAACGGTCTTTTTCTCCACGAGCTTTGATGGAATGCAACTAACGCCAAATCAAAAGCATGTCTTTGAATGGGAACAACTCAAAAACGACAGCTCCAAAATCATAGAGGGACGATATGTAATTGATTCATTTGCTTACAATCCTGACAAACAAAAAATCAGTGATAGTGTAACTGTTAACATTCTCAGGTAGGAAAATTTAAAACGAGTTCAACGAAACCACAGGGTAGGTTTGGCAAAAAAGATCAAAGTGGGTCTTGTTGGTATAGGGAACTGTTTTTCAGGTCTTATACAGGGAATAGAATACTATAGGCAAAAGCCATCTCAGCAAGTAATTGGAATAATGCATAACAAGATTGGCAGCCATTCGATTCACGACTTAGACTTTGTAGCTGGCTTTGATGTGGGAACAAACAAGGTCGGCAAAACAATCAACGAGGCAATTTATGCATACCCAAACATGGTTGACTGGGTTCCAAAAAACAAAATGCCAAAAACAAAGTCCCTAGTATACGAAAGCCCGGCACTCGATGGCGTGGGAATCTGGGTAGAAAACAGGGTCAACCCAATTAAGAGCAAAAAATCAAAAGAACAAATCACAAAAGAGATTAAAAAGACAATCGAAAAAACCGGAGCCGAAGTAATAGTGTCTTACCTTCCTGTGGGTTCTGAGATGGCAACACAATATTGGGCACAAATTTGTCTTGACACAAATTCTGCATTTGTAAACTGCATCCCGTCGTTTATTGCATCAAACAAAAAATGGGGCCAAAAATTTGCAGACAAAAAACTGCCAGTAATAGGCGATGACATTAAGGGCCAGGTTGGTGCAACAATTGTACACAGAACTCTTGCCAGACTGTGTGATGAGCGCGGAACAAAGATAGAAAAGACTTACCAAATCAATGTCGGGGGAAACACCGACTTTTTGAATATGAAAGAACAGGAACGACTAGTCAGCAAAAGGATTTCAAAAACAGAAAGTGTTCAAAGCCAGCTCTCGCAAAGACTGGCAGATGATCAAATCTATGTGGGGCCGTCTGACTTTATTCCGTTTTTGGGCAATACAAAATTGATGTTTATGAGAATAGAGGGTAGGCAGTGGGCAAACATTCCATATAATATGGAAGTGCGACTCGAAGTGGACGACAAGGCAAACTCGGCAGGAATTGTAATTGATGCAGTGCGTCTTGCAAAGCTAGCACTAGAGAGAAAATTAGGAGGGCCAGTCATTCCTGCATGCGCTTATTTGATGAAGCACCCTCCAAAACAAATGAGTGATCCTCAAGCCAAGACAGAGCTGGAAAAATTCATCAAGCCGTAATTTTTCTGATTTCAAAAACACCTCTATATAGTCAATTTCTGGTATGGTTTTTGTCCAAAGGACATTTGCCGGGGTCGCCTAGCCTGGTAGGGCGCGCGCCTGGAATTTGAAAAACCATAAAGCGCGTACTCGCAAGGGTTCGAGAGTTCAAATCTCTCTCCCGGCGCATTTATTTTTCATTTATAAAGTCTGAACCTAATTTTTTGAAAACCTGAAAAAGTTTGTTGGGCGTTGAACTGGGAGTTCAAATCCCTGTGGGCCCACCATTACAGTATTTTGAGGTTCTTTTAATACACTTTTATATCATCTATCTAATGTTCAAAATTTTCATAATTTCGTCTATTCGTTGAGGATTAAGTGCATACTGCATTCCATATGAGGTAGGATGTTGCACAACCAAGTTCTCTTTTACTAATTTTTTTAGAGTTTTTTCAACATTTCCTCGCTCATGTGAAGGGCATCCAGTTCTGAGATCTTCAAGAGAGATGTGTCTCCCACCTATGATTCTATTTCTATACATCTTTTCCAAAATGAATGTTGAAATGCTCTGCTTGACCGTAACAAAGCTTAGGTGGTTGATGTATTTATTAATTATGTACTAGATTACATAGATCTAGTAAGTTTAATATAATATTTTATCTAACATGTATCATGATCCGTACAAAACCAACTACTAAAGCAATGTCTGACGGTCCGCTTGAAAGCATGTTTCCAGTCGCAAGCTCAAAGATACTCGACTTTCTTTCCACACATAAACGATGGGACTATTCGGTGTCCGATATTGCAAAATATTCCGGAATCTCATTTAAGACCGCACTGATAGAAGTCAAAAAACTGGAAGCACAGGATGTAGTTGTGAAAACAAGGGATGTTGGTAATGCCACAATGTACCAGTTCAACATGGACTCAAGACAAGCACAATATATTGACAAGCTCATAAACGAGATTGCTACAAGAAGAATCCAAGAAGTCTTGGAACCAAAACCAACAATGAAAATTAAACAGAAAAAGAAAAAATCAAAGTAGGCAGGATTAAGGTATACCTAGACGCTGTTTATGAATTCTAACCAGTAAATGGAGAAAAACTTCCTTACACGCATGAGGTTTTTATAGCTATAAGAGAGGATGTTAATCCAAATTGACAGATCTCTCTCCCGACGCTTTCATTATTTCTTTAAAGTTTGAATGAAATTGAACATTATGTTTTTATGTTATAGTATCTTATAATATACTATAATGTACACTAGTATACAAATCGAAAAAGAGATTAAGGCGCGCCTTGACAAGCTCAAAAATCATCCCCGTGAGACCTATAACGAGGTTCTTGTCCGACTCCTAAAAATCGCCCAGGATGACGACATACTAAGTCCTGCAGTAATCAAAAACATAGAGGAAGGAATAGCAGACATAAAGGCAGGTCGTGTCTATAGCTCAGCTCAAGTCAAAAAGAAACTCGGACTAAAGTAAGATGACGTGGCAGGTAGTCTGGTCTGAAAAATCCGTAAAACAATTAGAAAAAATCGACAAAAAAGACGCCCAAAGGATCTATGATCATGTTCTTGACTGCTCAAACAATCCGTTCAGGACAGCAGTTAGGTTGGTTGGTTCGCCGTTTTTCAGGCTACGTGTTGGAAATTATCGCGTCATTTTAGACTTGCAGCAAAGCAAGCTGGTTATTTTTGTAGTTGAAGTAGATCTTTGAAAAAGAATTTACAAATAAAATCATCCAAGATGTTTTTATAGATGTGAGGGTGGATGTGGTAAACACATCGCGTTGTATCGAATATCATTAGTAAGGATCAAATGGTCCTAGGACACTAAGATCTGGTACACATCCATGACGTGAACTCCAACGTTCGCCTACTTGACAATCACTAGGAGTTTGAGCCGTTATTCCTTTGCACAACTTTCTTAGTTTCACTATTTCAGTCAAAGTTAGACTGTCATATTTTGTCTTAAGGGCTTTGCAGGCTACACTTGAAAAAGGAAGCTTGATTTGAACCGCTTGCTGTGATGCTGTTGCCATGTCTATACATTCAGGTTCTTCTGGAAACACGCTGCATTTTAAATCTCCAAGAATGTAATTTCGTATCTTTTCTCTTAAATCATATGTTTCTCCAGATTCACAAAGATGATCTCCGCATACTGTTCTTGCTGTAGCCGAACCCTATTTGGAAACATGGGTGCCTTTTGCTTTTGTTGCTGCAACAGCTGGCATCTCACCTAATGTTACAGAACCAAATAAAATCATAGACAAAATCATTCCCAAAATTAATTTTGATTTAACAATTTTTTTTGATTCATTCTATAAAACATGATCAGAGTGTGGTGAATTATGGCGTTACATTTACAATAAAATTTAACACTTTGAAGTTGTAAGATATGTAAAAACACAACATCTTACAATATGAAAAAATCAATTTTTTGCATGAAATTGGATTTGTTTTTTGAAAATGTTGCTATATATCTTGCCACTTAG
>DASWKH010000132.1:0-6843 GCA_036396715.1 Candidatus Nitrosotenuis sp. | reverse complement strand
GACCAGCTCAAAGTTTCCAACCAAGTCTGTCTGGATGTTGCTTCCTTTGATGCTGCCTGACATTCTGTATAGGTGTCCGGTCATGGTGTTTTCTACAAAATATCCTACTATTACCACAAAGATCTCATTGTTGTCGGAATCTACAGCATGTCCAGAAAATGTAGCTTGCCCTGGTTTGACTGGTATGGTCCCCCTCCAATCCTTTGATTTTATCAAATATTCTATTTCATTAATTGTAATTGTACCGTGATCAAACATTATCTGTGACTTGTCATCAATAATTTCGCCAGTGATTAATGACATCTGTATGCTACATTGAGCTGATTTTCTTTGTGTGCAATTATCTGAAATCAGCATGTAGTTGTTTTTTGTTTTTAGCTTTGGTACTGCTTGGTCAACTGTCATCGCGGTAAAATAAAACTGGATTTCATCAAGCTGGCCAGAAAACATGTCTGTAATCCGACCTTGGATTTTTTTTGCCCCAATAATGAGGTCAGCTGAGAGTACGGGATTTCGAACATTGCTGTAATCAAACTTGGTTACCTCTCTTCCGTACGCAAAATAACGAATCGTATCAAAGACTGGTGTGCTGCCATCGAGCCTTCCGTTGACAAAAATATTCAGAGCTGTGCCGTTGTAGCCTGCAGTAAGGTTTGTCCAGTCCCCGTCGTCTATTTTGGTCCTAGTTTCAACAGAAATCCAACGAAAGCCATCAAATATTGAAAATCTTGCTGTGCGCTTGTCTTGCAGGTTCAGAACCGACAGCTCAAAGGCATTTTCGCTGCTCAGCACAACAAAATCCTTTGGAGATTTGGTATATTCTGGCTTTAGCCACGCTGAGACCGTAAATCTGGAGAGTTCTTTGCCCTTGTTTTGATTTTCCACTATGATGGAGCCATTTTTCCCATCAAGACCTAGAGCCTTTCCCACGAGACCATCCTTAAGGTCAGGCTCACCAATTATGGTAATTTCGGATTTTTCTATCCTATCAAAATACCAGTACTGCATCTCTTCGATGATCTCGTCATTGTAGTCTGGTTGGGCAAAGGCATCCGGTGGAAGTGCTGCAGCTGGGAAAAATAATGACATAATTAATCCCATTACAAACCAAAATGAAGTTTTCAATCTCAATCTACTTAGTGCCTGCACACAACTTGCGATATCTTTTCGCCATTATACAGGGAAGCCATGGCATCCAAGTCACACTCTGAGATGAAAGCCTGATTTGAGCTGAATTCTGGATACATTAGATCCATCTCATCCGTTGAGTGTCCAAGTCCCATGGCGTGGCCAAACTCGTGTCTTACAATGGCGGACAGCTCATTACCATCTAGGTTATCTACATCAAAAATGGTGATAAATGATTTGAGGATCTGGTTTGTGTTCTCATCGGCAATGGAGCGTGTGAATCCAAGTGAGCCATCTGTCTCCTTTGCGGTGGATAAAATTATGACAATGTCGCCTACTGATTTTTCAGAAACATCCACCTGAAAATTCGTAGGTACGTTGTATTTTGTGCCAATCTTAGATATGCTACTAAGAGCGCCTTTCCACCCGAGATGATACAGCGATGTCTCGTTTGGCGGGTCTTTATTCATAAACGCATTTTCTAAAACAATCGAGCTCTCAGATAGGATTGGATCATTAATTGCTTTGAGCTTTTCTTGCGACAGTTCCGCCGAATTAATTACGGTTACCTGAATTGTCTTGTCCTTTGAAATCTGCCATGCAACCCATGTGTCAATTCTATCTCCTTTCAGGTTTTCAATAAAATACTTGCCAGATACCAATTCGGTTTGATATGATGGTCCCTCTATGAAGTTAGTTGAAACATAAAATAGCATAATTCCGCCCAAAACAGTCATGCCAATGATGGTGAGCATGGTGTTCTTTTTAGTGGCTGCTTCCAGCCTGCTGATTTGTTTTTGAAGCAGTACAAGCTGATCAGTTGGCTGTGCAAGGGTTTCAATCCGTTCTAATTTGTACACTAGATTTGTCTTCTTCTTATGAAATGCGGCATGTGTTACTATGGTTAGAAAAACGGCAAAGGAGCTTGCATAAAGCGATGGGATGATCACTCTTTCCTCATTTGGGCTAAAGTTTGTAAATCCAAAATACGCAATGGCTGATACAATTATTCCCACAAGCAACACAAACGTAAAAACTACGAGGGCAATTCTTGTTTTCCCAGATATCATTATCGTCCTTAGTTGGATCTCTGATGGCTTTTGGAGGGGTGATTTGTATACTCTGTATGCAGCAAATGCAAGCAGAATGTAGGACCAGTAAAAAAAGACTTCAGAAAGCTGACCGACATGATACGTTTCAGATATGGACGAGATTGCAAACTCGGTATCGGCAACAATCAAAGCTAACAGACCGGCAATCAAGTAATACATAAAATCCATTTTTTTGGAAAAAACAAGTGCGCCTACTATACAAAACCACAACAATATGACATCAAGGACTGGATAGCTGTAGGATATGGCAGCTGATGCGACATTGTCATATTCTTGGGTTTGGGTTAACAAAATTAGCGGAACTAAAAGTGCAAGACTCAGCGAGGCGGCAATTAACTTCACATCAAAAGAAATTTTTCTTATATGTGGAAAAATCACTATCCCAAGTGCAGTAAACATTGTCAGGTAGCCGACAATATAGAAATGATCAGCTATTGACGGGAATGGATCTTCTTCGTATACAAGCTCCAGTACAGTCCAGGCCATATCTGCGACAAACCACAATACTGCAGTTATCAAAAACACAAGAAGGAATCTTTCAGACTGGGTTTTTCGCAGTTTTACAAAGGAAAAAAATGCCGTCAGAACCCACGCCAAATGTATTGGCACATATGCCAAATTTCCAAGTAAGACAGTAGTTTCCTCATCTACGAGGCCAATGATTGCAGTGAATACTCCTGCGGAAACCAGGGAAATTATGAGGATTTTGCTGCCTAGGCTTAAAAAGGAGGCTTGCCGCTGCATCATTTTATTACTACAAACACTCATCAAATAAGAAAGTAGTTTTTTATGTATTAAACCAAGAACGAAATTATCAATTCTGGTAGGTAGTACTTGAGCCTAAAATAAAGAACTGCATTATCAATTATGATATTTTGACCCTTATTATAATAAAAAACCAGTAATTTTCCTTGGGTATGGACAGCCAAGCAACCGAGTCATTTTTAAAAAAATCAAAGACCGAGATGGCCTTGATAGTATCGATTATCAGTATTACTGTCATAGCTCTTGCAGCTAGCACAATTGGTCCGGAAGAGACGAATTATGTTTTTGCCATCCAGTCAACAATACTTGCAGGTACGATGGTTGCATTCTCCGTCACTCTGATAAAAAAAACAAAAAGCCGACAAGAGCTTTACATAGTACTTGCCTTTACTGCGTTTGCGGCATTGTGGTTTGTCGCAGGACAAATCTGGAACTACAACGGCATAATTCTCCAAATAGATCAATTTCCATCCATTGCAGACTATTTGTGGCTGCTTGGGTATGTTGCATTGTTTGTCTTTGCAGTTCAGATAATAAGGCCAGTCAAAAATGCTCTTTCAAAAAAACTAATTTTTTCCATTTGTGCGCTTTCGGCCTCATTTCTTATCCCATCAATAATTGCTACGGTTGGTAACAATGCTCTTGCAAACGTTGACGTCATTGTTGCAATGCTCTACCCAATATCAGATGCAATAGTACTTGTTCCAATAATTTGCGCCATTATTATTTTTAAAAACACAAAGGAAAATAATTTTTGGCCATTGTTTGTGGCAATAATTCTAACTGTAATAACTGATACAATCTATTTGTTTCTTGAAGTGAGTGGCTCATACTACACAGGTCATCTTGTATGGCTTGGGTATGGGGTTGCCAATACTTTCTTTGTATATGGGTTATACAAACAAAACCAAATCATGAAAAAAACCACCGCACCAATATTTGAACAGTTAAGATCTGAGGCAGATGTTGAAAAACTCAAGACAACAATCTCAATCCCAATAGTGATTTCTACTGCAGTCATAGTTTTTGTATTATCCGTGGTTCAGATTTTTGGGTTTGGCAACCTTTCTGTAAATGAAATCACACTAGTCCAGCCGATTTTTTATGTGAGTGTTTCGCTAATTTTGGCACTTTCTGTAGTGGTATCAATTATTGGCAAAAAATATTTGTCCGTAAAATCGGAACTAGAAAAATCACGAGTAGAAAAGCCACGCCTGGACTACGAAGTCAAAATGTCGCCGCAGATAGAAGTTATGCAAAACAGGCTCGAAAATATGGGAAGATGGGGTCGATTTGCAGTCCGGGCACTCTTCATAATAAGTCTGGTAGTTGGCGCTGCAATAGCATTCTACCTTTATTCAAGCCTGGAGCAAACTCCGACAATTCTGTCATCTGGCCGTTATCTCATTGAGGGATTGGATGGCCAAGTTTTGGATACGTGGGCAATTTGGTATTTGGCAGAAAACGAATCACTGCATGTGAGTATTGTAAATTCTGGCTTGCTGCCAAGTGACAAAATTAGTTCTATTCAAAATGCCATCATCTCTGAAAAAACAATTGAGTCCGTTGAATTAACATCGGGGGTTTATTTTGAAGGGTGGAAGGGAGCACTAGCAAAGGCAGGTCTTCAAAAAACAACTACTATAATCCCTCAGTCTTTTGTACTTGAAGAGACAGATGCAGCATCAGGCGAAATAGTCATAACACTTTCTTCCCAAAAGCCGACTGATGGTGTGTTTGGCTCGACGCGATCAATTGCAGACGTGGACTCGCATCAGCTCCTAAAATCATTTGTAACAATTTATGATGTGAAAAACCTTGACAATGATGAGCTGGCCTCCATAACAAGACATGAAATGGGTCATGCACTTGGGCTGACTCATTCTACAGGAAGTGAGATTGAATTTTATAGAAATGAGTTGAACTCTGCGTTCATATCTGACTGTCACATAGAGTCTTTAGTGTTACTGTATAATGAGCAAGATGTCAGCATGACTTGTCAGTAATAAATAATTAATTTGGTTTGGTCTATTTTTCGCAAACAACCTGACTGTTTTGATTACCGTTGTATAGGCCAACGAGGGCAGCTATGTCGCACTCTGAAATGTATGGGTATGGGGTTGTTATCTCTGGAGCCATGAGATCCTCCGGGGCTGTCGAGTGGGCAAGGCCTAACCCATGTCCAAGCTCATGCCGCATTATGGTTGCAAGCTGATCATCACTCAGACTGTCCACATCATAGACTGTTATTACTGACTTGAGGATTTGATGGTTTTCATCATCAACAAATGATTTAGTATATGCAGAATAACCATCAGAATTTTGCAATTTAGTTAGCCTTATAGTAATGTGACCCTCTCCCTTATCAGTAATGGTAGTATGAAGAGCAATAGGTATTGCAAACCTTGTATTGATACCAGAAACACTTTCTATTGCCCCAAACCAGCCTTTGTAATATGTCGAAGTTGAGCCCGGTGAACCCTTATGCAATAAGGAATCATCAATTATGACGCTTTCTTTTGAATAGATGGCATCTGATATTGTTTGCATTCTTTCTGTTGTTACCTCAGGCGAGTTTACAACATGGATGTGAAATGTGTCGCCTTTTGGTATCTTCCAATTAATCCACGTGTCTACCGTATCTCCTCTCAAGTTCTGTATTAGAAATGACCCTTTCAGATTTGTTGTCTCATCAGGATGCTGATTTTGCATCAGGCCAACGCCCAAAGTTGATGATAGCAGTAACGGGATTATTACAAAATACACTTTTTTATTTAATGCACTGCGTATTGCTGGTTGTGATTCTACAACATCTTGCTCAATCTGGCTAATTTTTTGGGGGAGAAACCACCATTCTTTTGTAGTGCTTAATTTTTTTGGCAAAAGGAACCAAGTTGCCATTACTCCGGCAATCGATACTACAATTCCTATGTATAGTAGGCGAATAAAATTGATGGCTGAAAACGCTTGATCATGCGGCTCTGTTATGATTGCCGCCCAAGTGTGCGTGCCAACTGTAATTGGGGTGTAAACTACTAATGACCTTACACCATCTACCGTCTCTACCATAATGCCGCTGTTTTGTGCAAGCGCATTTCTTACACTTTGCAAGTAAAGATGTGACTCTATTGTGTCAAGCGATGGATGTTCTGAATCGATGACACGATTCCCTTTATGGTCAACTATTATGGTCTTTGCGTTTTCTACAAAATTGATTTCATTAAATCGCTTTTCCCAAGAAGCAAGATTTACCAACCCTCCCCATATTCCTATGATTTCTGATGACTCTGATTTAACGGGAGTTACAATTGCGACTGTGATTTCTTTTTTTCCCTGAGGCTGGAACACCTCACTAGTGTATGTTGACTTTGCACTTGTCACACCAATGTACCAATCTCTGTGTGCAAAATTGTTTGTGGCAAGATCCGCTTGATACTGGTATGGTTCAACCAAATACATGTCCCCATTGGGCATTGTAAAAAACACGGCATCCAAGTTTTCTTTGTTTAAAAGTATGGCATTGGCAATTGTACGTTTTTCTATATCCGAGTCTTCTCTGATTCCGTGGAAGATGGGATCAATCTGGTCTGAAAATGGTATGTTGGTGACACTGCTTTCTTTTGCAGTGATCTCTAAGAGTGATATTGTGTCAAAAAGATCCGTTTCAAAATTTGAAACAAACGGAAAAATTTTGGATTCTTTTTGTTCGATTAATTTTTCTTGTTCTAATGTGGTAAGATATTCGCCATACCCTATGGTGATAATCGTGACCGAAAGGAAGCACATTATGACTAGTTTATTTCTAATGAAATCACCTTTCCACAGTTGTAATGTGATC
>DASWKH010000131.1:0-2089 GCA_036396715.1 Candidatus Nitrosotenuis sp. | reverse complement strand
CATCTTTTCCAAGATTTTCAAAAATGTTAACGAGTTCTTTTGCAACATCCATATTCATTGCATTAAGTTTGTCAGGTCTGTTAATTTTGACAGTACAAATACAATCAGAGTTTGAGGTTGTTACAAGAGACATAATCTTATTCGAATTTTTGCAGGACTTAAATGTTATCTAGAATTTTTAATGTTTCCCCATTGTGCTAAAGCAGATGCAGCTGCAACCCAAGTTCGAAGGTCTTGGTAAACTGGAACCTTGTGCTTCTCAACTAATTTTATCATTTTTTCAGTATATGGACCACCATTACAGCCAACTACAAGTGGTTTCTTCTGTTTCTTTGAGAAATCGGCTAGATGACCAACAATTGTTTCTTCAAGTGGATCATCTTGGAAGACAAACCATGGCATAGCAATATCAATATTTTTTTCATCGTAAAATTGCTGAATAACAAATCTATAATCATCTGCAGTTGCACCACCACCTACATCTGCTGGATTACCATTATGAATAGGAACAGTTGGTGGGAAACGAGCCTTCATTTTTTTAAGAAGTTGTGGCGACAACTTTCCTATTGTAAGACCTAATCTTTCTAAATGATCAATTCCACCAATCATTGGACCAGCGCCGTTACTAGTCATAGCAACACGATTACCCTTTGCAGGAGGTTGCCATGCTAGTGCCTTTAAGACTCCAACTAGTTCTTGATAACTATCAACTGAAATAATTCCTGCTTGTTTGAATGCACCCATAATGATTGCATTTGAACCACCAAGAGAACCTGTATGTGATGCAGCTTGTTTTGCACCTGCAGCAGTTCTTCCACTCTTCCAAATAACGATTGGTTTCTTCTTCTCATTCATTACTTTTTTAGCAGTATTGATGAATTTTCGTCCATCTCCAAAGCCTTCAACGTATAATCCAATTACTTTTGTTTGAGGATCATTTGCAGCATACCATATCATGTCTGCTTCGTCAACATCAGAGCGATTACCATAACTGATCATTTTTGATAAACCAAACACATCAGCACTTTCTAACATACTAATTCCCATGGTTCCACTTTGTGAGAAAAATGCAACATTTCCTAATTTTGAACGTATCATTCTTGCTTGTCCTTGGAATGCACAATCAAGACGATTTGCTGCATTAAACATTCCAATACAATTAGGACCAACTACACGGATTTTGTGTTTTAGGGATAATTCTTTTACTTCAGCTTCCATTGCGGCCCTGTTACCGCCAAGCTCTTTACCGCCACCAGAAACAATTACAACGTTATGAATTCCCTTCTTTGCACATATTTTCATAATAGGCCCACATTCTGCAAGATCAATACAGACAACAACCAGATCAATCTTTGCGGGTATTGCATCCAATGAGGGATAACATTTGATTCCAAGAATTGACTTTTGTTTAGGATTAATTGGATACACTTTACCTTTGTAATCTTGTTTTCCAAGTGCATTTAATACAGAATTACCAATCTTTCCAGGAGTTGCAGATGCTCCTACTAGTGCAACAGACTTTGGAGTGAAAAATTTCTCCATATACATCGCATCAGGCTTTGCTTTGGAAATAGCATTTTTCTTATACTCTTTTCGAAGCAGTATTTTTGCATCAACTACATAGTAGGATTGTGGATAAACAACTATAGGATTAAAATCAATGCTGTCAAAATGACCTGCGTTGTCTACTCCTAACTTTCCAATGCCAACTAGGGCTTTTGCTAACATGTTAATGTCAATGGGTTTACTACCACGAAATCCTTTGAGAATTTCGGAACCCTTAAGCTCGTTTAACATTGATTTTGCATCCGATAAACTAATTGGCAACATTCTAAAAGATACGTCTTTGAAAATTTCGGTAAGCACTCCTCCAAGTCCTACCATGATTACAGGGCCAAACTGAGGATCATTTTGCAGACCTACTATTAGCTCTACACCTTTTGGAACCATCTTTTCAAGTAAGATTCCTTTGACGTGAACTCCTTTCTTTTTAGAAAGACGTCCATACATGTCATTAAAAGTTTTTTTCACATCGTTTACATTATCAATACCAACTTTTACTCCGCCTACATCTGTTTTGTGTAGAATT
>DASWKH010000130.1:0-2955 GCA_036396715.1 Candidatus Nitrosotenuis sp. | reverse complement strand
GCTTGCAGAAGAAAACATTGATGAGCTAAAATCAAAAAAGATTTTGCTGATTGGAACTGGCGAGGCAGCAACACTTGTTGCAAAGTCTCTAATCAAAAGGGATTATGGGTTTTTTGTCACAAGTAGAACAATGGAACGCTCAAAGGCGTTTGCAGAAACAATTGGAGGAAACCCGATTAGCTTTGAAGACATACTGACTAGCTTTTCCAACTATGATGTAGTCTTTGTTGCAACCATTGCGCCGTATTTTTTAGTCACATTTGATAGAATCAGCGAAGCAATGAAAGACAAGAAAAACGGCATGATGATTTTGGACCTATCAAATCCAAGAACTGTGGACGAAAAGGTAGCTACCATACATGGCATCAAGATGATGAACCTTGATCAGATAGCTGAAATGGTGGACAAAAACATCAGGTATCGCTCAAGCCAGCGCTCAAACGCGGAAAAAATAATTAGCGAAGAGATGCAGGTACTTCAGGCCCACATGAAAAGACTCGAAGTAGAACCCGTTGTAAAAGAAATATTCAAGGACATTGACGTGCGAAGATCAAAGGAGCTGCAAAAGGCACTGCAGATGCTTGGCGAAAAAGACGCAGAAAAAATCAAAATTATTGACGAGCTGACAAAGGCAGTAGTTGAGGGAATCATCTCAGAGCCGATGAACAACCTAAGACGGGCATCTGAGCAGTCCGATGATGAGCTTCTAAAGGCAGCTGCAAAGCTTTTCGATTACAAGAAAAAAGAGTAGATTTTTGCGCGCCTAGGATTATATTTGCAACAAGGTCGATTTTTACCATGCTAGGCTCTTTTCCCTCCAAGCGATTGAGAAGGCTGCGCAAAAATGAAAAGATGCGCAACCTAGTACAGGAGATAACACTCTCTACAAATGATTTGATCTGCCCAGTGTTTGTCCAGGAAGGACTCAAGTCCAGAACCCAGGTCCAGTCAATGGAGGCAATAGAGCGACTGCCGTTATCGGAATTAACAAAAGAAGTCGAGTCGATAAAGAATCTGGGCATTCCTGCAATCATGCTTTTTGGAATTCCAGAACACAAAGACGAGCAAGGAACATCCGCATTTGCAGAAAATGGAATAGTACAGGAGGCAATTTCCCAAGTCAGAAAAAACTTTGGCGACAGTATGGTAATCATGGCAGATGTCTGCCTTTGCCAGTACACCACATCAGGACACTGCGGCATAGCAAAGGGAAATGTAATTGATAATGATTCCAGTATCGAAACGCTGGCTAAAATTGCGCAAAGCCAGGCAGCTGCTGGAGTAGACATTGTCTCTCCGTCCGCAATGATGGACGGACAGGTAAAAGCAATCAGACACAGACTAGATGAAAACGGGTTTACCGAAGTCGGCATAATGTCGCATTCTGCAAAACACAGATCAGCTTTTTACACGCCGTTTAGAGATGCGGCTGACTGCGCGCCACACTTTGGGGACCGCAAGACCTACCAGGTTCCGTTTACAAACCCGAGAGAGGCAATGCGGGAAATTGAGCTTGACGTAAACGAGGGAGTCGACATTGTAATGGTAAAGCCGGCCCTGGCATACCTTGATCTGATTGCGGAAGCAAAACGGCGATTCAATATTCCTATTTCTGCATACAGTGTCTCTGGGGAATACGCCCTAGTCAAGGGAGCTGCAAAACAAGGTTGGATAAACGAGACAGATGTCATGACAGAGATTTTGTATTCGATAAAGCGCGCAGGAGCCGACATGATTGTTACCTATTTTGCAAAAATGATGGCGCAACAGCTGCTTCAAAAATGAAAGAAGAAGAGCGTTTTGAAATAGAACGGGCCTACGACCTCCTGCCGCACGTAGTGGGAGCAAGCTGGGCGTGCGTATGGTTTAGGCTAAACCAAATCAAAAAGCCAACCGCAGAAGAATTTCGCCAAAAGACAATAGAATATCTTGCCGTTTTAGAAAGGCTCTATGAATCATATCCCGGCACTGAACAATTCTCTGAGATAAACTCGTACATGAAAAATCGGCACACTGAGGAAATAGAAAAAATTCTTGAGGGAAAAAATCCCGAAATAGAAAAAAGGTACGCCCGATACATAGACTACGGCTAGATTTCTCTTTTTAGATTTGCTAGGAACTTTATCATCAGTCTGGTTCTTCTTTGAGCTTCTTTTTTTGCAGATTTTGTGTTCATTTTCTTTTCGAGTAGCAACAGCTTGCGGAAAAAATGATCAGTCGTCCAAGACTTGTCGTTGGGGGTTCTTTTTTTGCAAAACGGATCTGCAGTGTTGTAGATTGGCCGGTTTTCCGCCCCGCCTACGCTAAATGCCCTTGCGATTCCAATTGCCCCAAGGGCATCAAGCCTGTCGGCATCTTGTAGTACCTTTCCCACCAGAGTCTTTGGCACTTTGTTTTGCGAAAAGCTGTGATCACGAATCGCATCAGTAATTATTTTTATTTCAGGTGTGGCGTAGTCGTATTTTTTTAGTATGCTTTTTGCAGCTTGCGCGCTTTGCAGCGATGCATTCTTTGATCTCTTGTCTGATTTTTTATACGATACAATATCGTGCAATAACGCAGCTGCCATAACAAGCCCTACATCTGCATTTTCGTGTTTTGCAATCTTTTTTGCATTTCTGCAGACGCGCATTATATGCTCAAAGTCGTGGGCAGGATCGTTTTGGATTCTTTTTTGCACCTCGTTTTGCAATTCTTTGAGGTTTCTCACAGTTTTTCAAAAATTTTGTTCGTACAAATAGCTTTTTGTGCCATATTACTCCAATTTCACAATAACAGGAAAAATTGGTAAAAATGGCAAAAATACGCACAAAATCGGCTGGCAGAATACTCAAAGAACAGGTAATTGGCGGAAAAATCGTCGTTTTCAGGCACCCAAAGGCCTCGGACGCAAAAGAGATGATGAATCTGATAAACTCCCTAGTTGAAGAACGGGCCGAGATTGCCAAGACAGCA
>DASWKH010000129.1:0-1553 GCA_036396715.1 Candidatus Nitrosotenuis sp. | reverse complement strand
CTGCCCAACCGTACACAAAGATGTAGCCAAACCCGTCGCCTGGATAAAACGACTTGTCTGGATTGTTTCTAACAAAACCATTAGAATATGATTTTGAGATACCAGTCTCAACCCATATTTTGCAAAATCCCCAGTAGTGGGTCTCTGTGACTATTTCTGGGCCACCGCCAGAAACAAGCCCGCTGTACAAGATTTCAGGGCTTGATTCGGCATATGCCGGTGTGATATAACTGCAAAACAGAATTACAATTAGAAGAACTGTGATTTTTTTCAACAAAATTAAATGAATGCTGGCTAAAAAGCATCAGTTCAAGGGAAGGTTGATTATGTTTTTAGAAGATGTAACTATCTGGATTGACTGGCCAGCAGCACCCACATAAAGCTCCGTGATTTTCTTGGGAGTAATTGTATTGTTTGAATAAACATTCCCATCAGAATCGGAAACTGTAAATGCAAAAGGACTGCCGTCGACAAACACTCTCTCAATTGTGATGTCTTTTTTCCCATAGTTTAGAAGCTCCAAGGTTATGCTGCCAGGTGATGCGTTTTTGGAAATTACCGAGAGCAGCTCCTGGACCTGGGCGCCCTTTAGCTCTATAACATCTACAACGGTCCGCTCAGCATCGATTGTTTTTTTTGAGGCGCCGCTTAGGGCAAAATATGACACAGTGGCAATTACTGCCAAAAGCATAACGGCACTTACGGCCTCAGAAATTCCACGTCGGCGCAATAACTGAAAAGAATTTTGTTTGTTTTAAGGCGTATTATGCTTCCAAAACGTCAATGCTGGTTACATGATGTCTTGACAAATTGGTGTGCACATCAGCCAAGGATTCCTCACGGAAAACAAGATTGCATCTAAAACACTTCCACACCTTGGCGCTCATAGTACTATATAGGCTGCTTAAAATTTAAAGATGTTGGATGTTTTGTCCATTTTTTTGTCAAATCCGATCAAAACGCCCAAAAATTTCATTTTTTCTGTAACAACGGGCTAATTTTGAAGGGCTCAAAACCAATTTAGTAAAGGCGCAAGACAGGTATTGTCGTGGCAGACGTTTTAGCGGTTTTTGCAGGACTTTCATATCTTGGAGTCATTTTGCTGCTTTTTTTGGTAAATATGGCTCCGGTTCTAATGCCGCCCACCTGGTTGATTTTGGCGTCATTTTACGTGCTGGACGACTCGCTTAACCCGCTTTCTTTGGCGCTAGCTGGAGCTACTGGAGCTACGGCAGGGCGGTTCCTTTTACTTTACTGTAGTGTGTATTTTCGAAGGTTCATGAACCAGGAAAGAAAATCAAGCCTTGAGAAGATCACAAACTATCTCAGATCAAAAAGATTTGGGTTTTTCTTGGTGACGTTTTTGTTTGCGGCAACACCGTTGCCTAGCAACATGCTCTTTATCGGGTATGGACTGATGAAGGCAAAGACCATCCAAATTTACATCGGGTTTTGGCTTGGCCGGGTACTGTCTTATTATGTGATGATATCGATTAGCAAGATTGTCCTGACTCCATTTGCCCAATTATTTGAAGACAGGCTTTTGGGAATTA
>DASWKH010000128.1:0-8487 GCA_036396715.1 Candidatus Nitrosotenuis sp. | reverse complement strand
CAACACACTACCAATCACATCATAAACTAAGCGGATATTTCTATTTAGAATATTCTTCTATTAGTTTTAATACCGAGAATGGAAACTTGCCAAAATTAAGATCCTTTTCAGCTGATACTAGCAGTATTTCTCTTCCTACTGGAAAGCTTAGCACAATAACTCTGTCACGATAAGACAGTGCGAATTTGACTGGCCCTAGTTCGACGTCGAATTCTTGTCGCATTCTGACCCTCAAGGCAAGCTCCATGTAGAGCATTTCGTCTTTTTTTGTGTCCTCAAGTGGCTTTTTTCCTTCTGCCATCCCTCCTGCGACTAGGTGACCTTTGTCATTTATCAGACCCACAAACCGAATCATTGGGTCAAGTTCGCTTATTTTTTTACAAAGTGTTTCTTTATCCATGTTTTTTCACTAATTACCCGTACCTGTCCTTTTAGGAGTGATCTATTTATTGCGATCTTTTGTATTTAATTAGCATGTCGCAGGATACCAAAGGACCAGCTGAATATTACAAGCACATTTCTCTGTTTTGGACAGACCTGCTTCACCTAATGTCTGGCAAGCCCATGGCACTCACCTCTGTTGGCCCCATGCGGAACTGGACTAACGACATGAAAAAGGTTCAGACCGAAGTCATCGATTCCTACGAGGACCTAATGGAGTTCAACCAAAGATTAGTAGGATACTACAAGCAATTATCAGATGCATGGACCGAGTCTCAAAAAAAGGTAAACGCAAAGATCCCAAGCATACCAAACGATTCAGAGCAGCTTGAGGCCTACAAGAGAATTTGGATTGATATTTTTGAGAATGACTTTACTGAGTTATTTAATTCTGAAAAATTTGGCCAAAATTACGGCAAACTAGTATCAGCAGAACTGGAGCTCACAAAGCATTGGGAAAACATTCTCAATGTGCTCTTAAACTCAATGCGATTGCCCACACGAAAGGAAATAGACGAAGTCTACAAGGAGCTGCACGAGCTTAGAAAACGTGTAAAGAAGCTAGAAAAAAAGGAGGTAAAATCAGATGCAGCCTGAAACTATTGACCCAAAGTTAGTTGAAGAGTTTCTTAGTTTTACAAAAAACGTTACTGACGCACACAAACTTGTGCCAGCGCCAGACGAGATCATATTAGAGTCAACGCCTTTTGATGTAGCATATGAGGAGGATCGAATGCGTTTATTGCATTTTAAGCCACTCACAGAAAAACAGGTAAAGACTCCCCTCATCATAAGCTACGCCATAATAAACAGATTCCACATCCTTGACATACAGCCCAAGAAAAGTTGGGTGCGAAAGATCTTAGAAAGTGGAATTGATGTATACTTGATTGATTGGGGCAACCCATCAAGCATCGACAAGTATTTGGATTTTGACGATTATGTAAATACATACATGGATAATTGTGTTGATTTTGTAAGAAACGAATCTCAGACAGAGAATGTTTCCTTGCAAGGATACTGCACTGGAGGCACAATTGCTACTATTTATTCCGCACTCCACCCCCAAAAAATCAAAAATCTCATAACCACAGCTCCAGTAATTGACGGATGGAAGGACACCACGGTCGTTTGCAATATGGCAAAACATATCGATGTAGATAAGATTGTTGAGACAATAGGCAACATGCCTCCCGAGTTCATGTATTACTGCTTTTCAATTCTAAAGCCATTCGAGCAGGGGCTGGAAAAATACTACAAGTTTTTCAAAAACATACACGACAAAGAATTTGTCGACAGCTTTCTGAGAGTGGAAAAATGGCTAAGTGAGACGCCCCCAATTCCAGGCGAGCTATTCAAGCAGTGGATAAAGGATGTGTATCAGGAAAACCTGCTGATTCAAAACAAGATGTATGTAGGCGGCAAACACGTAGACCTCAAAAAAATTACAATGCCATTATTCATTCAAATTGCTGTTGGCGACCACCTAGTTTCCCCCGAATGCAGCATACCGCTTCATTATGCAGTAGGAAGTCAGGACAAAACTCTGAGAATTTATCCTACAGGGCATGTAGGAATGATTGCAAGCAAATTTTCACAACAACAGGTTTTGCCTGAGCTTTGCCAGTGGCTAAAAGAAAGGTAGAGTTATTCTTTTTTTGGCTTCTTTTTTTCTAGTGGAAGAACCATAACCTGAACCAGATCGCCTTCGTTTAGCCTTAATGCGTCACGCTCTGCTTCTGGGATAGATATTCGTCCGTTGCTTCCCACCGTTGTCTTAAACGCACCCCAGCCCGTGAAGCTTTGCATCATGTTTGCCACGTTGAATGCCTGCTCCATGGCACTTTTTTGCATAGAAGCCACGTTACTTACAAGGCCAGCTTGGGCCTCGGCTGCTTTTGATGTCACCTCTTTGAGCGTTTGCAGTGGATCGAATCTTTGGTTATTTTCCATAAAAGAACAAAATGCTTTCATAAATTCGGCCTGAGCCTTGCCTCCTTTTTGCATCCAGTCTTGGAACATTGCCACATAGTCAGTTTGGTTTGTATTACCAGCCATTGGCATTTTGTGGTAAAGTTGTTATTTAAAGTTATTTTTGGAGTAGAAAGTCAAGTACAATCTTGCTAAAGTTTTCTGGGTCTTCAACATACGGGGTGTGTCCGCAGTTTTGCATTTGATAAAATCTGCAATCCCGGATATTTTTTACAAAATATTCGGCATACGTTACTGGAATGACAGGGTCAAGCTCCCCCCACACAACCAACGTTGGAGCAGTGATAACTTCAAGTCTTGTCGTTATTTCTGGTGCATTTTTGAGTCCAAGCAGAGTGGACATGAATGCAAATTTTGCGTTTGGTAGCTTCATTCTTTGCACAAAGTTTTCTATGATGTGTGGGCTTACCTTTTTGTTACTACCAGTCATCATTGTAAACGCATTTTTTGCAATCTCATGATCAGGATAAAGTGCAGCCATCACATATGCATCAAGTGCTGGGGTAGATTGCTTCATTGCCCCAGAAGGCGATACTAAAACTAGCTTATCTACAGATTTTTGATTGTTAAGGGCATATTCAACTGTAATTTGTCCGCCAAGGGATGACCCCATCATTGTGGCTTTTTCAAGCCCCAAAGCATTCAAAAGCGAAGAAAGAAAGTTTGTAAAAAACTCCGCTGTGTAATCCGCGTTCGGCTTGTCGCTTTTACCAAATCCGATCAGATCTGGGACAAAAACTGTATAGTGTTTACTAAATTTGGGAATAACATACTCCCATCTTTCTGCAGATGCCCCAAGCCCGTGAACCAAAATCAGGTTTTTTTTCGCATTTCCTGCTTTTAGATAACGGATCTTGTTTCCTTCAACTGAAATGAATTCCTCTTGCATCGAGTTATCGTCAATCTAATGTTAACATAGATAAGTTTTAGGTTTAGGTTGATCATCTTGGACGAACGGATCTATAATGTTAGACTAGTTATGGCAGATAATGGCCGAATTTAGGCCTTTATTATTCCAACTTTAACTAAATACGCAATTCCACTTACGAATTCGTTATCTGAGATCGAGTTATTTGACCACCAACAAGAATTGCTCCTTACCCACTCTGGAATTCCCTTTTGCGATGTACTTTGGGCTTGGGTTCCAACATCAATGATGTTTTTGTCAATAAGATACTCCACACCTCTGAGAAACTCATCATCTGAAATTAGTTTTTGGCACCACCATCCGGCATTGTTTTTAATCCAAGATGGCACTTCTTGCCCATCAATTGTCGACACCATGAGTGGAATTTCTGCTCTTGCAAGTCGATTTCCACCAAGGTTTTCAAATCTTACTGATATTATGTTTGCAACATCTTTTGGAATATCGAATTTGGCTTCGTTCCATTTTTCTTTAGAGTCGGAGCTGGTGCCGCTAGTTTGGTAAAGAACTGTATCACCTGATTTTACCAAGAGATCGTAATTAACAGATACTGCCTTGCCTTGTAAAAACACATCATAAATTTTAAACAACAGTGTGGTTTCTTGCCCCGATACGATCTGTTTTGGCATCATAGTCATGGTAATTTTGTATTGCACATTTTCTGTTACATCTACCAACAAAACATCATCCGATTTTGGCGTTAATGAAAAGATAATTTTGCTTTGTTCTTTTTCTTGCTTTTCATAAAGATTCATCAGTTCCGTTTGGTATAGCAAGATGTGAATTACACGATAGTCATTTACGAAATCATCAATTGTTATGGCATTGTTGGGCAGAATTGAATCGTTTGCGAAAATTTCGTATTCAGATACCTGTAATGCTGTAAATGTTTTTGGAATAAAGACTTCTTGGTGGATTACCGACGTTTGATTTATGTTATTAATTGTCCACTCAAAAGGCATTGAAAAGAAAACGGACCTTGTTTTTGAGTCAAAGATTACCCCATCAAACACATCATAGTAGCTGACCACTTTGAGCTCCTGCTTGCCAAACTGTTTGTCATTTACATTGTAAATCGTCGGCTCTGCAAAGGAGAGTCCTGATTCAAATTGGACTGGTTTTTGCGTTTTGTCTGAATAATTCTCAGCGGAAACTACCCTTATTGAAAATTTGTACAAACCTCCTCGCTCAAAGATTTTGCCTTTTGCCTCAACTAGGCTTTTTTTGGCACCAATTAGAAAGCCAAAAATGTCAGAGTCCTTTTTTTCTTGGACTATGACTTTATCGCTTGCATCTGGAATTAGATCAAATGTAAGAACCCCGTTTGTTGTCTGATAGCTTCCTTCAAAGAGTATCTGATTGTTTTTTATTGTCTTGATGTGGTATGTGACATCCCTAACACTAAGTCCTGTGTTTGTATCAAACATTGAAAAAACAATTTGTTTGCGATTTGTTGCATTGTCAACTGTAGAGCCTACCTCCATTGCAACTTTTCTGTCGCCAAGCATTTGTGGTGGAAGTATCTCATAGCCAACACCATGCCCAAATACCGGAGGAAAAATAATTCCTAAAATCACAATGCAAGATAATAAAATGATAATTTGATTTGACTTCATATCAGCATTACAGAAGGCTTTCCATGTAAAACAGATTTTGTCATCAACACCAATCATAAAAGAAAAAAAGATGTTAACCCAATGCTCTTGAGTGCTTGTGGGTGTGAGGCCTCTCTCCTGGGAATTTTCGTCTCATGTGAGCTGATGGTCGTCCGTAAAGTAACTCTAAGAACCATGCCTCGTGTTCAATTTCTTCTCTTAGGATGTCTTTTGCAACATCATATGTGGCAGGATCCTTTCCGATGGTCATTTGGCAGACCTTATTCCAGTTGACGATAGCGCCCTGTTCGGCTTTGAGGCATTTTTCCATGATTGCCCTAAGGTCCGTCTTGTTTGGAGGAAGCTGCAAGAACTCGCAGCCCGACATTTTGATGAATTCCATTGCGTCGTTTGGTATGCTCCCGCCAAGCTCATAGATTCGCGAAAGGCACGACTCAAAGTGGCTTAGATCCTCAAGCCTTGCGTCTTCGACTACGCCTTTTACCCCTTCACCATCAAGGCCAGTGCAGTGCATCCTCAGATTTGTAAAGTAATAGTATGCAGTAAACTCTACAGAGGCGTTGTAAACAAGAAGTCTGATGAGTTCGTCAGTATCCACACCATTTTGTTTTAGGACTTGGACGCCAACCACGTTTGGTTCAGTTTGCTTATCCATACGAATAAACATAAAACATGTAGATAAAAATTATTGGTTCTATAAATCTGGTTTTCAGTTGCAAAATCAATAATGAAATACCGTATCGCCAATCGTCTTTTTCCAGTCGGCGCGAACCCCCGGCCTTCCCTTTAGTTTTTCAACATGGTTGAATGCAGAAAGCCCTGCTGCAGCACCATCCCCACATGCAGAAACAATCTGCTTGTATGGAATGCATGTAGCATCGCCTGCTGCAAATATCGCCGGGTGCGAGGTTTTACCCCCATCGGTTACCTCAATTTCCCCTTTTTGATTGATCTTAACAAGATGTTTTACAAAGTCCAGATTAATTTTTGAGCCCATCTCTATGAACAAGCCGTCCACGTTGATCGTTTTTTCAGCACCTGTACTGTCAACAACTGTAATTTGCTGCAAGGTGTTGCTTCCTGAGATGGATTTGATCGAAGTGTTTGGGACAAGTTCAACATTTTCTTTTTTCTTAATTGCCTCAATCATTTCCTTGTCTCCACCCAGTCCACCGCCCCTGTAGATTAGGTAAACCTTTGATGCCATACGCGAGAGAAGGATTCCTGACTCTAGAAGATACCCACCAACACCGACTGTCGCAGTGGTCCTGCCTTGATAGAATGGCGCGTCACACTTTGTACAATAATGAACGCCCTTGTTTGCAAACTGGCTTTCATTTTCAAGCCCAATATTATTTGGGACCTTGCCTGGGGCAAGAACTATTGCTTTTGCCAGATATTCAGAGCGTGCAGTTTTGACTTTGATGCCATCTTCAACCTCATCGATTCTTTCCACAGTATCATATGTCAGATCTCCCCCAAAAACGAGGTATTGGTTTTCCAAGGTTTTGGCCAAAAGCGGCCCACTTGACATCATCGTTCCCGGATAATTTTCTAGTTTTGGGATAAGATTCAGCTGCCCTCCAAGGTCTTTTGAAATAACAAGACATGATGTTTTTTGCCTTGCCACAAATATGCCGGCAGATAGTCCTGCAGGTCCTGCGCCAACGATAACTACTTCGTATTCCTGGACCAATTATGTCACTGAGATAAGCGATGTTAAATTGTTGATACCATCTATGTTGTGGAGATGAATGTCTATTGTGTTCTTTATTTCTTGCATGTTTTCCGACTCTAATACCACCAAAATATCATAAATTCCGTAAACTGTTTTTATTGACTTGACTGCGGGCATTTTTTTTGCTTGCTCAATTATGTTTTTTTGCTGTTTATAATCAACATTTAACAAAACGTATGCTTCATTCATATCATATCCTCATATGGTTGCTTTAAAAGAGTTTCATTTCATATCACCGAGTAGTAAATTTCTTTAACTGCCAAAACAAAATTTCGCCATAAAGTTGTCGGGTTTTCTCATTTGTGTGTGCATTGGATTTGCCAGCTTGCAGTCATTTGCATCAACAAATTACTTGACAGAAAACGATATTTTTTACTGTGAAGAAAATTACGAGCAATACAAGATTATTGGTGAATATGATTTTTTAGTGCGCGAAAGACACACACTTGAGGCTCGTGTTTGTGTTCATCTGTACAACGACCCGCTTTGGGCTGATACTAGCAAGTATAGAACCGCAAAACTCCTTGAGCGAGGAAACTATTACGTAAATGTCGAAATCGAAAAAAGTAAGGAAAACGCAGAATCAGGTACAATACCTCAGCCAGAAAAGCCGATTTCAGATATGCAAAAGGCCATAAACCAAATCACTGCACTTGAGAAAAAAGTCTCCGATCTTGAAAAAAAATTAGCTCAAAAGGACGCGGTGATTTTTGAGCAGATCAAAGTAATCATGGATCTTGCAAACAAGATAAAAACAGTAATTTTCTCTCATGTTCCTTTTCTGAACTTGAGCCTATGAGACGTTGGTAAATTCGTCGACTACTTTTTTTGCGACACTTTCTATGTCCACTGTCGGCTCGGCAGAAATTAACAAAACAAACTTGCTTACCGGGAATGGAAAGCTTATGAGAACCAGCTTGTCGCGCCTTGCAGCCAGATAATTGATTGGTCCCAAGGTCTTATCAAACTCCTTTCTTAGCGATACCGTTGAGGCAAATTCCATGAATGCATTAAGTCTGCTTTCGTTTTCTTCTAGCGGCTCTAGGCCTTCTTTGAATCCCCCGGCAATAAGACGCCCATTTTCATCAATAATTCCGGCAAACCTGATTTCGTGTTGTTGCGTCAGTTTCTTGCATTTTGATTCAAAAAACTGCAGCTCCATTGATTCTGCCATACAGAATCTAAGCCAGTCCGACATAAAAGATTTGACATTTTAGAAATGAATTTGCCCTAAACCATCGTATTTTGTGGCAACATTTTCTGAAAAGTTATTTTGATTAGTCGTGTAATTTTTGAAAACCTAGTGTCCACTAGGGTTGATTTAAAATTAAAAATCATCGCGCATAGTCTCTATGTAATGTGGCTAACCAGTGCGTTGGTCTGTTAGTAATGGCAGGCTCACCACTCGCCGAAGCTTGTGATCTATACCTCCATCCTATCAACGCAGTCTTCTACTGCTGACCTCCATCGAAAGAAGGGCTATCTTGTCTCGGGAAGGGTTTCGTGCTTAGATGCTTTCAGCACTTAGCCCAAATGGCTTAGCTGCCCGGCCTGCCTTGTCAGACAACCGGTAAACCAGTGGCCACGCTGCTCTGTTCCTCTCGTACTCGGAGCAACTTCCCCTCAGATAGCCACGCTTCCATCAGGCAGAGACCGACCTGTCTCACGACGGTCTAAACCCAGCTCATGTTCCCTTTTAATAGGCGAGCAGCCTCACCCTTGGCCCCTGCTGCAGGACCAGGATAGGAAAAGCCGACATCGAGGTACCAAACCGC
>DASWKH010000127.1:0-15362 GCA_036396715.1 Candidatus Nitrosotenuis sp. | reverse complement strand
TGATTGCTTTAGGGAATCGAACATTTGTGATACGCCTTCTTCGTCACTGACGTCGACTCCGGAAAACAGCCAGACTTTGGCGTTACTTTTGGCATTATTGATAATATCGTCTAAAATCTTCTTTGTTTCTTCAAGTGGCTCTTTTCGTCTTCCCAAAATGATTACGCTTGCGCCGTTTTCTGCGAACAGTTTGGCAACTGTTTGACCAATTCCGGTGCCGCTTCCTGTAACTAAGACGATCTTGTTCTGAAACTTTAACATGGAATTGGCATTAGTTTTGGAATATTTAATTGGATCAATCGCATATCAAAACTTTATTTGTGGGTGTAAAACCAACAAAAAATATGCATGACACAGAGTCTGACACTTTTGTTTATGAAACATGGCCTGAAAAAGTATCCCACATGCTAAAAGAAATCGGCTTAGATGCCACACCAAAGGAGCTTGGAACCGATCCAGTTGAAAATGCCAAGGACTACTATGGGAGAAATTTCTCTCAAGCCACAAGGATGATCACAAACAGGGGCTGTGTTGAGCTAAAAAATTCAAACATTGACGTAATTCAGATAATTCAAAAGGGGTAAAAAAAATGCAAGATCCAACAATCTCTCACTGGGGGGCGCAAGACAAATTTCAGGCACATTTTATTGTGAGGATGGATGCCGCTCGTCCGGAAAAATACGTTGCAAAGACCATCCTAAAAACTGAAGGCCATTTTGGCGCAAAAAAAGTAAAGTCCGTTAGTTGGAATGGCGGTCTTCTTGCCGAGGAGCTGAACAAGGACACTGAGCTAAATGAACTCATAGCAAAACAACCCCTCAAAGACGCAACAATTTTTGTTGATCCTGCAGTCAAGGAAATCAGAATCTACAACAAATGGAAAAACGCTTACGACTTTAAAATAACAAAAGACTTGTATGTAATTTATGACAAGATTGCAGAACACGTAAAGAAAATCTAGGCTTTCCACCAATCAAGTGCCAAATAGTTTACCTTCGGTCCATGCGGTATTGCAAGGATAAAGTTTTTTTTAACACTTGTTGCCAGCCTTCCTGCAAGTACAACGCCAGTTGATGAGAGAGTGTCGTTTTTGTTGTATACTTGAACCAAATATGGTGCATGATCTACTCCCGGTCCCCTCTGATAAACTGCAAAATCACATCCAAATTTTATGCCGGGGTTTACGATGTATTTTTTCTCTCTAAAGTCTTTGTAAACTAGGTATTTTTTATCAAAGTTATGATATTCGTTTCTGCAGATTTGGAGTAATTGCTGTCTCGTTATTTTCTTTTTTGATTTGAAAATTGTGATTTCTCCTTTTTCTTGCAGATAATGCCCCTCAATTAAATCCAGAATCAACGGAACATTGATCTCCTCTGGTTTGGGTTTTGGGATTCCAATTGGCTTGCCATAGTAGGAATCAGTAAAAAGACTCCTTGCATCCTTTGTGCTCCAAACTATGATTCTGTTTTCTACAAGCTCGCCTTGCATGATATTGTCATTAAACTATCACTAAAAATTATTTGCTTTGTGTTAAAAATATGAAAGATTGGGTTAAAGGCTTAGTGCAAGGAGTATGAATGAGTCAGAAACTTGCTGGCACTTGTCTGCCATCTCTTCAATTCCCTGTATGACGTCTTTGACTAGCATCAGTTCTTTTGTATTGCTAATTTCGTCTAATGCCTTGACTACTGTCGTGCGATATTTTATATCGATTTCACGTTCGATTTTTTGGGTTTCTTGGGCAAGCTCGATTGCGTTTGCAGTGTTTGTGTTGAGGCCACGGACTATTTCGTTAAGCTTGTAGACTTGGTCTACTACCAAATCTATTAATGCAGAAATATCGACATCCATCTTTGCATTCTTTAGAGTAGTTGGTTTGATTTGTGAAAGCTTAAAGGCAATTCCCGTGATATATCCTGCAATCTCATCCATTGTGTACGCAGTGTTTAACAGATTCTCTCTGTTCATGATCAGACCGCCTACATCGGCAACCTCACGAGTGATTTTTCTTCTAAGGTTTTCAACTTCTTCTTCGATGCTTGAGATTTGCTCATTTACTGCCTTGATTCCAACCTTGTCTTTTTTCATAACCAAAGCAGGTAATGTTGCAAGCTCTCTTGCCGCATTGAGGATTCTGTTTATTTCGTCTTGTAAAACTGCAATTGCTTTTCGTTTTGCTTGAACCTCTAGCTCTCCGCTATACATCCTTTTGTATAATTTTGCATGGTATTAATTAATCTTGCAGGCTTAGCTTTCGGAAACACCCTGTGTTACTTTTTTCTGGTCCCTATAGAGTGTGATTACTTCTTGGTCAGTTGATGCATCCTCAGGCGCCTTTTCAGTTCTTATCTTACCTGTGAATTTTGGAAACCTCAGAGCAAGACCGCTTCCCTTTCGGATCACGTCCTTTGCAGTTCTGTGAATTGGGCTTAGTGTTATTTCGGAAGCAACTATCTCAATTACCAATTCCGGCTCAAACCACACATCAGCTTCCATTCCACTGTCAATTCTAGGATTTTTCTTCAGAGTAACTTTGTCAGAGAGAATCTGATAAAACTGATCAAGGTTCTCATCTGTAAAACCGGTCCCAACTTTGCAGATGCTATCAAAGGTGTCATCTTCTTGATTGTATGTGGCAAGCAAGAGCGTACCGTATTTGCCGGTGCGCCTTCCCCTGCCAAAAAATGCCCCAATTACAACTAGGTCAAGGCTGTCTCCAAGCTCGTTTCTATATTCTCGCTTTAGCTTCAGCCAATTACTTCCGCGTGCCCCAGCCCTGTAAGGTGCATCGAGAACTTTGAGCATTAGCCCTTCGCATCCCGCATTTATTGCATTTTCAAGAAAATCCTCGATCTCATTTTCAGACCTCACGATGGTTCTTGGTACCAGTCTGACAAAATCGTTTTCTGTCGTGATCTCTTCAAGCCTTTTCCTTCTTTCCTCATATGTGGAATTTAGCAGATCTCGTCCATTTAGATACATTAAATCAAACAAGTTGACAGTAATTGGATACTGTTCTACGGTTTTTGCAATGTCGTATTTTCTTCTTCTATGCATTAATTCCTGAAATGGCAAAAATTCCCCAGTGTTGTCATTGATGGCTACGGCCTCGGCTTCCAAAATTGCTTCCGTGGTTTTTAATGCCTTTGGAATATTTTCGACAATATCGGGATAATGGGTTGTAATGTTTTCAAGCCTTCTTGAAAACAAAACCACTTTTTCGTTATTGATGTGAATTTGAACCCTCTCGCCGTCCAGCTTGTACTCAGCTACAAACTCCTTGCCAAGCTTTTCAACTGCCTCCCGTTCGCTTTTTACGCGTTCTGCAAGCATAGGCCGAATGGGGCTAAACAGCGTCACTTCAAAATTTTCTAATCCAGCAAGATTGTTGTTTGCAATTGCCTCTGCAACTCTGCCAAGATCAGATGACACATTGTACGCAGCTTCAAGTTTTTCTCTGTTTTCTTTTGCGCCAGTGTATGCAATTGCCAAGGCATCCATTACTGTATTGTCCGCAATTCCAAGACGCAAAGTCCCCATTGATATTTTGAGGATGAATTTAGCTTCTTGCGGCGTTGCATCGTTTAGTAGACTGGAAATGTATTTCATCTTCATGTCTTGAGAGCGGGCCCCTTCAAGCTTGGCAATCTTGTACAATGTTTCGTATACTCGTTCTGCAGTGATGTCCTGAGTCAAAAATGTAGTCTGTGTTTTCCGTTCTATCATTTTTGCTGCGGTGTGGCCCAAATCCCCGTCCTCTGCATAAATCTCGGCTATTTTCTTAATTGGAATGCCAGCAGATTTTGATAATGCCCTGATGGCAAGCTTTTCTGCAACTCCTAGTTCTACTCCCTCAAAGTCTGGTCTTATCTTCCCCTGAATGAGGTAGACTACCTTTGCAATGATTTCTGGTGGTGTCTGCTTGAACAAGTCAACAAGATGCTGTGTAAGTTCCAGTCGTTTTGTCGTCGCCTCCATTTTTTCAAACGTCTCTGAGATTAAGGAAAACTTCACACCGGAGCTTTTTACTTGGTCTAAAATAAAAGTGAGTCGAATGTAATGCTACTGTGTCTTGAGATGAGCTTTGATTTTTAGGGTGATCTCAGAATTCCTACTTGCCAGTTTTGAATAAAAATCGACTAGCTCATCGTCATTGAGGAATCTCTTGTTTTCTGCAAGGAACTTGTCAAAAAACATTCCAGAAATGTATCCAACATAAAGGCCATACGCAAAATCGGCAAGCGATGTGGGTACGATGTGGTTGCTTTTTGTGGAGGAAAGAACCATGCTTGGGTACTCTAAGGCATAGTTGATTATTTCTGTTAGGCTTTTTTCCTGAATGACATCGAGTGGCAACTTGCTTGGGGTGACTTTGTTTAATATTTAGGACTTTTGATGTGTTTTAGATGTATCTGAAAATTGTTTTCTTGGCAGAATCTGAATTGTCAGCAACCATCGCAAAGTTGTGCGTTGGATAGTCGTTTTTGTACTGCTTCATAAAACTCCACGCCACATCGTGGTTTCTAAAATCGGTACGCAAACCTTCAATGTTTGTTTGTTGCCCAAATACGTCAAAGACTACTACTGAATATTTTTTTGGTTTGTGATGCGGTCTTGCTCTAAGAAACCATGTAAATGCAAACGCACAGACTACGGCAAGTATCAAAACTCCGCCAACCTCTCGGAAAAAACCAACCACTGCATTTGGTATTGTCTGCCCAAATATTGTTAAAAAGATGTGAGAAACTGAGACTATGCCAATCCCAAAGATAACAGATCGTAGATATTCAATGAGATTGAACCTCATATATTAGATCCTCATTTCTTACACTTAACTCTATTGCTGTTTATGTTGGACTAATTTAGTCAGGATCTTCGTACTTTTTGCTGCCATGGATATTTTTCTTCTCAAGTGGTTTCATCTTTTTGTTCAAACCATCAATTACTGCTTTGTATCCCTCTGCATATTCTAGCTCTGCAGGCACAAGGGTTGCAGGATGTATGAATCCCTGACTTCGCATCGCTAGGGCTTTTTGAGTTGCAATCTGTCTTACATAGTCCCAGTCTGGCGTTGAGAATCCATCAAATGGCCCTGTAAATTTACCATCATGCATGGAAAACACTAGCGCTTCAATTAGTGGAATGCAAAAGTCAATTGTTGCAGCAGTGTTGATCTTAACTGGCATTAATGGCATGTGGTGACTGCCGCGAGTATTGCCGGCAACATAGTGTGGGTTGTTAAAGACGCTTCCAAGCTCTTCTGTTGCTGGAAAATTCTTTTGAGTTCGAACTACTGCGATGGGATCATCTTTTCCTACATATGTTCCTGCAATGTTGTGCAGTCTGTCAGTTGAGGATGCTACAATTGGCTCTCCGGACTTTGTGTACACTGATGAGACTACATATCTCCCAGGATACATCAGGGCGGCCTCCAAGATTGGCTTGTCCTCCCACAGTACGAGTTCTGCGATTTCTCCTTTTTCTACGTCCATTATGTTGAACTTGACTCCGGCGGCAAGTGATTTGTTTACTATTAGTCCCGTGTTACTTAGTGCATCGACAAACAATCTGTAAAAAGGATAATTAAAAGCGCCTGGCTCCGTTTTGTCTGCAGCCAGAACCGTAAATGCCTCGTTTGGTCTTTCCTCAAACTCTAGCTCTGCAACGCCTGGCCCCATTCCCTTTACGTTTCCTGAAAAAGAATCCTTTAAGAGGTCCTGGCCTGCACCGTAGAGACCTTCGGCCTTGGCAACCCTGGCGCCCTCCTCAAATGCCTTCCAAGCAAGTCCGTGGATCTCAGAGTTGTCAACGCCTTTTGTGTGTGACATCACTATATGGACGTCGTCGCCTGCATATCCAATGTAATGATCAAGCAGGAGGCTACCGGCGCTTTTGATGGTTCGCCTTACGGCATCAAGTAACCCATCGCTTGGTCTTGTGTGGCCACCAATTCCCCCGACATCAGCTTTGATCGCAGAAACGGTAACCTTCATGAATCATCTGGTTGTCTACTTTGATTTAATTTCTTTGATTAGGATTCGTAAATGACAACTGATTTGGCAAACTTATCGGGTCTTTTACCCCAAAACTCCAAAAACTCTGTATTCCAGATCAGATGACGCCGCGCAAAATCTAAAACCAATTATCTGATCAAAAAAATCCAAAAAATGGCAAAAAGTCTTGAAAAAATCGTAACTCTAATAAACCCCTCTCATAACGAAAGTCCTATGGCAACTAAACCACACCTGAACTTGATTGTTACAGGCCACATTGATAACGGTAAATCAACCACAATGGGTCATTTCTTAATGGATATGGGCCTTGTAGATGAAAGGACCATCGCATCTCATGCAGCCGAGTCAGAAAAGACCGGAAAAGGTGACACATTCAAGTACGCGTGGGTTATGGATAACATTAAAGACGAAAGAGAAAGAGGTATCACAATTGATCTGGCTTTTCAAAAATTTGAGACGCCAAAGTACTTTTTCACATTAATTGATGCACCAGGACACAGAGACTTTATCAAAAACATGATTACTGGAGCATCAGAGGCAGACGCAGCAATTCTGGTCCTCTCTGCAAAAGAAGGTGAGACAGATACTGCGATTGCACCGGGCGGACAAGCAAGAGAACACGCATTCTTGCTCAAAACACTTGGTGTGAACCAACTAATTGTTGCAATTAACAAAATGGACGACAGTAATTATTCAGAGGTAGCCTTCAAGGCAGCAAAAGAAAAAGCAGAGAAACTAATCAAGTCAGTAGGTTACAAAGTAGAGAATGTTCCAATCCTTCCAATTTCTGGATGGAAGGGCGACAACCTAGTAAAAAAATCTGAAAACATGCCGTGGTGGACTGGCAAGACACTACTACTGGCATTTGATGACTTTACATTACCAGAAAAACCAGTTGGCAAGCCATTAAGATTACCAATTCAAGATGTCTATTCAATCACCGGCGTCGGAACAGTGCCGGTGGGAAGAGTCGAGACAGGCAAATTCAAAGCAGGTGACAAAATTGTCATCATGCCATCAGGAGCAATCGGTGAAGTAAAATCAATTGAAACTCACCATACACAAATGGAATCAGCAGAAGCAGGTGATAACATCGGATTCAACCTAAGAGGCATAGACAAGAAAGATGTCAAAAGAGGCGATGTAATCGGACACCCAGACAATCCTCCAAAGGTCGCAAAAGAATTTAGAGCACAAATCATTGTAATTCACCATCCAACTGCAATTGCACCTGGCTACACACCAGTCATGCATGCACACACAACACAAGTTGCTGCAACCATCACAGAATTTGAGGCAAAGATAAATCCAGCAACAGGTGCAGTTGATGAACAAAATCCAAAATTCCTCAAAGTTGGCGACTCGGCAATTGTAAAAATCAGACCTGTTAGGCCAACATGTATTGAAACATTCAAAGACTTTCCAGAAATGGGAAGATTTGCATTAAGAGATATGGGTGCAACAATTGCAGCAGGTATTGTCAAAGATATCACCGAAGAGCACAAACCCTGAGTAGATTTTTAGATGACCCAATCTGCTCGCATCAAACTAACCAGCACAAGTCTTCCAAAACTAGACGGTGTATGTACAGAAATTTTGGGCATTGGGCAAAAAACTGGCGTTAGAGTAAAGGGGCCAACACCACTTCCTGTAAAGAGGCTTAACGTCGTAACTCGAAAATCCCCATGTGGGAACGGAACAGAAACATACGAAAAGTGGGAGATGCGAATGCACCGAAGAATAATTGATCTGAGTGCAGATGACAAGGCAATAAGGCAACTAATGCGTCTTAAAATTCCCGACGATGTCTATATTGAATTATCTCTGAAATAATAGCCTTAAATTATAGAAGAAAAGTGTAACAATCGATGTCTGAAGAACCACTAGAAACTCCAACAACACCATCTGAATTAGAAACTCCAACAACACCATCTGAACCAGCAACTGAGAAATTTGACGTCATTTACAAATGTCTTAGGTGTGGAACAACTGTAACAAATACCGAGTTGAGCAGACTGCCAGAGATAAAATGCATCTGTGGTTTTAGAGTTTTTAACAAGGTCAGACCACCAATAGTCAAGACAGTTTCAGCAATCTAGTTTTTGTAGCTGTGGTATCGCTGTAGATGTGTTCTCATATCTTGCATGTTTGAAAAATTCTGGTTGCATATCTTACAATCATAGGGAAGATCCTTTCCGTGAACTATTTGCTGGTGCTGCATCAAGTTTTCCTCTGATGGGAAATCACGATCGCATTTTTCACACTTGATCTTTTTAAAAAACTTCATTTATGTTGTTCCTTTTGGTCATCCCAACACTTTCTGCAAAGCTGGCCCTGAACCTTCCAGCTTCCCTTTGGGTTGTATCTGAAAAAGTTTAACTTGGCTCCACAAATGCTACAAAACTCTTTTTTTTGGCTAAAGTCAACTTCTTTGGTATCAAAGCAGGACTTGCAGAGCAGCCCCTCCATCTCCCATTGCCACCTCGGCTCCCAGAGATCGGTGAGCTTTTGAACAACTCCACAGCTTACGCATTTTTGCTTAAATGAGCCGCTATAGTACTGCTCCATTGTTTTCATGTAGCACTCTGTGCAGAGCGGATATTGAAGATTCCATTCTTTTTTTGGCTTGTGTTTGTGTACTGTCTCCTTGTTACAAACTGTGCAATTTACTGGTTTTTTGCTAAAAAGGCCCATTGTAATGCATTATTGCAGTCTTTTTAAAAACATAATGAGACAAAAAGGGTTGAAAGGTTATGTCTAGTCCATTAGGACTTTTTCAATTGCTTGGCTTGCGTTGAGCAGTCCGTGCTTTTTCGCGATTTTTTCAATTTTTTTGTACTGCTCTGCTGTTAGACAAACTGGCATTGTTCGTTTTGACATGGTTTGAGTAATGATTCTAATTTTATATCCTTTTTGCTCACAATCGATCCAATTTACAGATACCAAGAAATATCTGTGCGAAAAAAACATGTATAATATATGTCAAAAAGAAGGCAAATTCTTGTTATCGGCAACAATGAAAACGGCTGCACGCCAGAACTAGAAAAAACCGCATATGATGTAGGCCAGGAGGTTGCAAAGTCTGGCTCTGTTTTAATAAGTGGCGGACTCGGTGGGGTTATGAGAGGTGCGTGCCATGGCGCACGTGATGCCGGTGGGCTTACAGTTGGAATAATTCCTCAAAATGATCCCTCATTTGCAAATGAGTTTTGTGATATTGTCATACCAAGCGGCCTAGGACTGGCGAGGGATTTTTTGACTGCGCTGTCAGCCGACGGCGTAATAGTTGTGGGGGGAGGCTCGGGAACTCTATCAGAAGTTTGTGCAGCATACATGCACAAAAAACCAATAACTGCACTAAAAAACTCTGGTGGTATTGCCTCACAATACACAGACCAGTTTCTTGATCACAGACAAAACGTCAAAATTGTCGGCGTCTCTACGCCAAAAGAAGCAGTAACATACATTCTCAGCCAGATTTCTGCATAGATGTAACTAATGGATCTGGCTCATAAAATGTGCCATATTTTTTGGCCAAGTCGTTTAGCTCATTTACAATGTTTTTGATGCCAAACTCTCTTGCCGTCTCAAAAATTGGCTTTTTGAGGCCAAGCCCAAGCTGCGCGGCCTTTTCAATTTCCGCAATGTCGCTTGCCTTGTTTGTCACAAGCCAAGCAGCATTGTTCAAAATATTTGCAACAAGCTGAATTGGGTTACATTTTTTTGCCAATTCTTCATCAAGCTGTATTCGCTCGTACTTGTCATCAGAATACTTGTAAAAACCCTCACCTGACTTTTGTCCTAGTTTTTTTTCATTGAAAAGCTTCTCTATTTCTGGGTGTGGGAATATGACTTTTTTATCACGTATCTGCAGTTCTATTGTGGCTTTGTGGATTACATCCATACCAGTAAAGTCTGCAAGCTCAAAAATTCCCATTGGAAACCCCATCCTGAATTTTACCGCAGAATCAATTTCTTCTAGTTTGAGGTTTTGTCTTTGTTTTAGCCAGCAGGCTTCATGAACCATGGGGATGAAAAGGCGATTCACAATAAATCCCGGCACATCTTTTTTGCAGACTACGGGCTCTTTTTTTACCGATCTTACGAATTCAACTGTCAGATCAAGCACGTCCTGAGATGTTTTTTGTCCAGGAATGACTTCAACTAACTTCATTAATTGTGGTGGGTTGAAAAAGTGAATTCCAATGAATCTTTCAGGCCTGCTAGTGGTGTTGGCAATCTCGGTAATTGGGAGGGTGCTGGTATTTGATGCAAAAACCGTTTTTTTATCGGCAACAGAATCTAATTCTGCATAAACCTTCTTTTTTAGCTCCATGATCTCCGGTACTGCCTCAATTATCAAATCTGCAGACTGGACTGCATCTTTGAGTTCTACTTTGGTTTTGATCCGTCCAAGTATTGCGTCGGATTCTGCCTGCGTGATTTTTTCTTTTGTAACAAGTTTCTCAAGACTCCATTTTATTTTCTCCATTGCCTTATCTAGGAATTGCTGGTCAACATCTCTGAGAACTATGTTGTATCCAGCCATTGCGCTTACCTGTGCAATGCCATGACCCATAACGCCTGACCCTAGAACTGTTATGTTTTTTATTGACAACTCTCTTGGGTTGCTCGCTATCCTTTTTAATCTATTTCAATTTATTTTTCAAAACCAACAAAGTCAAACTGAAAAATATATCAAAGACACTGATGATGAGCAATTGTGGATTGTATTTTTTGCAAGATAGCCAAGGGTGAAATCATGGCCAGAATAATTATGGCGACAAAAAACTCACTTGCATTCTTAGATGCCTTTCCTGTAGCCAAAGGACACGCACTTGTAATTCCAAAAAACCACTATGAAAAAATTCAGGACATGTCCCCTGATGATAACAAGGACGTCTTTGATACAGTATACAAAGTTGTAAAAAAAGTAGACAAGTTGACGGGCTCTACTCTTGTTGCCATTCATAATGGCAAGGGAGCGGGCCAGGAGATACCACACGTTCACATTCATTTGATACCTCGAAGCACTGATGACTCCGCTGGTGCAGTGCATAGCATGTTCAAAAACCGGCCAAAGATCTCAGATTCCGAATTTGATCAAATACTAGGGAAACTAAAGGACTAGTAGGGATACAGGCGCCTGCCGGTCTCTTTTTCTTCCACGTTGATTGCCTTAGTTGGGCAGGTCTGCGCGGCATCCATTATTTTGTCCATTTTTGCGCCTTTGCGATTTATCACATTTGATTTAGGGTTCATCTTTGTGATCTTGTCAACTGAAAAGACCTGTGGGGCTATGGTCTCGCAGCTACAACACCCAATGCAGCGACTGTGGTCTACGTCGACAGAAAGATCCGGCTCTTTTTTTACTTCTCGAGTAACCTCAAAATCATACGGATTCTTGGCCTGATTGTTTTTTGCCTCATAGCTTTTCCAAAATTCTGCAACGTAGCTTTTCCAAAAGAAGGGATCCGATTGCTCTGTTTGTTTTGTGTATCTCGTCCAGTCCTCCTGTGGGGGCCCATCGTCTGGTCTGGCGCCCCAGCTTGTGCGTGAAAATGTTTTTTCTTTTTTTGTTTTTGTGTCAGCATATTTTTTGTCTGGTGTGGGCTCTCTGAATTGGGCATTCGTAACTTTATTGTTGTGTTTTAGCACGTGATATGCTTCAGTTACAAGTTTGAATTTTGATCCATCTTTTTCAATATTGTTTTTGTCTGGATGTAGTTCTAGTGCCAGTTTTCTATATGCATATTTAATCTCATTAAATGATGAGTTACGTTGTAGGTGTAAAACCTCATAGGCCTGAGATGCATTCAATAGTCCAATATTGGGCAAACTATGATAAAAATATGCTTAATTTGCAAAAGAAGGATTTGCTTTGCCTTGAATTACCTCTGTTATCGTCCTTACTATCTGGCTTGAATTGACAATTTCTTTTGGAATTAGGATTTTGGTAATGATTACATTTCTGTTTATGATGATCTGGATTTTTTGTATGATGGATTTGTAAAGTATCGCGCGTTTTCCCTCAAAGGTCTCAGCTAATCCAATTGGCGTTACAAACCCGTCTTCTATTAGCTGATTCATTTTTCTATAGCCAGAAGTGTTTGGCAAGTTACACAAAACTAAAATTTTTGGAATTGTTTCCACGCTGTCCCTTGTAAGATCTAAAATTGCTTTTTTGTCTTCGTCTGCAAACGTCTTTAAGATAAGTTCAGTTAGGTATTTGTTCTTAATGACTAGCCATTTTTCTGACGTAGTGCCGGCTGTCTCGACAGTGAGGAAATCTCTTAGTATCCCATCTTCGATCTTTTTTAGTTCGGATTCAAACTCAAATAACGAGTTTTTCATCTCATCAAATCTGTTAAAGAGGTCAGAAAACTTCAAACCATGTTCCTGCTGTAGTTTTTGCTCAATGTCTCCAATTTTTTCAGTATTTAGCTGATTTCTTATTGCATGCAATATTGATTTGAAAAGAAATCCGTCTAACTCGGTCATAAGCACGATAAGCGGTTTTTGTTATTTAAGTCAGGCGCTGTATTTTCAAAACATGGTTATCCAACTATCTCGTCTTCTTGCCGCCAAGCCGGATCAACTATGCACAAAAACTCCAGTGGAGCCTTTCCAATGTTTTGAATAAATTGTTTTGAATGTGGTGGCACATAAATTGCCTGGTTTTTTTTAACGTGGCAAGACTCATCATCTATGTGCAAGACTCCCTCACCACTAGTGACAAAATAAACTTCAGATGATTTTAGTTTGTGTAGCTTGGAATTCTTGCCTGGCTCGATTCTGCACTGCACCATGCTGTACCTAATCCCAAGCATTGTGTTGTGTGGGTGGAAAATTTGTTTGATTAGTGTCCCTTCGGAGCCAACTATTGGTTGTGATGAGTCAAGATCAGCAATTAACATAACACTACCTATTTTGTGTTTTATTTTTCTTTATCTGTGAATTCTATGAGCAAATCTCTCTGATGCGTCAATTAGTGATTTGACATCTGCGTCAGAATGGGCGCTAGAAAACGCACCCAGTTTTCTTGGTAGGAAAAATATTCCGTCTTTTGCAATCATCTCAAAATGATATCTGTGCAATAATTCGCTGTCACACCTCGAGACATCTTCTGAATTTTGTATTTGTGTAATGCCATCGGTAATAAAATGAGTCATAAACAATGAGCCCTTGCCAGTTGTTATTACTTTACCATCAAAGACTTTGTCAAGATTTTTTCTTGCCCTTTCTCCAAGCCTTTTAATTTTTGAATAAACCATGTTGTTGTTCTTTAGGACACTAAGAGTGGCAGCACCTGCTGACATCGACATGGGATTTGCAGAAAATGTTCCTCCACCGATGTATGCGCGTTTTGTTTTTGGATAAAGCCCAGTGTTTGCAAATTTCATGACTTCATCTTTCCCACAGATTACGCCTATTGGAAATCCGCCACCAGCGATTTTTCCCAGTGTGACAATGTCTGGATCAAGATTTAGCATGCTGTACAGGCAGCCATACCTGAACCTAAAGCCGGTGACTATCTCATCTAAAATGAATAGTGCATTTTCCTTTTGCACAAATTCCTGCAGGCCGTGCAGGTATTCCTTTGTTGCAGGGATGCAGCCTCCACCACCTAGGACTGGCTCAACAATTACTCCTGCAAGGTCTTTTTTTACTGATCTTAGAATTGCAATTGATTTTTCTAAATCATTGTACGGCAATGATACTACGTGCTCCTCATCGGTGAGGCCGCTGCTTTCTGATTGATCAAATGGCCAATTTACAGTCTTTAGCAGATCACTTGTGTAGCCGTGCCACCCACCATCTATTTTTGCAATGGTTTTTCTACCAGTCGCAGAACGAGCGAGTCGAACTGCATACATGTCAGCTTCAGTTCCAGATGTGGCATATCGGATTTTTTGTGCAACAGAAACTGCTTTTGAAATTAGATCCGAAAGCTCCAGCGTGTTTTTATTTACTACTCCATACATCCAGCCGTTTCGTAACTGTTCTCTTACTTTGTCAAAGACCTGTTTTGGCACATGCCCTAAAATCAGACTCCAATGGCCCATCCAAAAATCAACGTATTTGTTCGAGTCAACATCAACGAGGAATTTTCCCCTAGCAGATTTTGTCACAAATGGATACGGCTCAAAAAATCTGATGTTATGACTTACACCGCTTACGTGCTGTCTTTTTGATTTTTCAAAAAGCTTTGCAGACTGTGGGGTCTTTTTTTTGTAGAGTTTTTCAAAATCGTCCAAGTGTATTTGCTACTTTATATTACGCCATATATTTTTGATCGAAAAAATCATGTAATTTGTAAAAAATTCTGCATGGTTTATATGCCATCTCATATTGTTTCTCTTTTGCATACGTAACGCTTTGGCGGCGCTTGTGATGAAGTATGGTATCATACCAGTTTGTGATTTACAGGCCTCCAGTTACGCATACAAAATGAGGATTTGATCAAAACGATCTAATCTGACTATGTGAAGATTAGTGCATTCCGTCCAATTCCAAATATGAATAAACCAAACAATGAATCCCGTTGATCCTGCGGGACCTGACTGCTATCGGATTGGTACTAAGCCATGCGAGTCGTTGTAGCAATACAAGGCGGACTGCTCAGTAACACGTAGTTAACCTAACCTATGGACGGGGATAACCTCGGGAAACTGAGAATAATACCCGATAGATTACGGCACCTGGAATGGTTCGTAGTTGAAATGATTTATCGCCGTAGGATGGGACTGCGGCCTATCAGCTAGTTGGTGAGGTAATGGCCCACCAAGGCTATAACAGGTACGGGCTCTGAGAGGAGGGGCCCGGAGATGGGTACTGAGACACGGACCCAGGCCCTATGGGGCGCAGCAGGCGAGAAACCTTTGCAATGTGCGAAAGCACGACAAGGTTAATCCGAGTGTCTCCTGCTAAAGGAGTCTTTTGTCAGTCATAGAACCACTGGTGAATAAGGGGTGGGCAAGTTCTGGTGTCAGCCGCCGCGGTAAAACCAGCACCTCGAGTGGTCAGGAGGTTTATTGGGCCTAAAGCATCCGTAGCCGGTTGTTTAAGTTTTCGGTTAAATCTATGCGCTTAACGTATAGGCTGCCGAAAATACTGGACAGCTAGGGAGTGGGAGAGGTACACGGTACTCGATAGGAAGGGGTAAAATCCTTTGATCTATTGATGACCACCTGTGGCGAAGGCGGTGTACCAGAACACGTTCGACGGTGAGGGATGAAAGCTGGGGGAGCAAACCGGATTAGATACCCGGGTAGTCCCAGCTGTAAACGATGCAGACTCGGTGATGCATTGGCTTATGGCCAGTGCAGTGCCGCAGGGAAGCCG
>DASWKH010000126.1:0-4156 GCA_036396715.1 Candidatus Nitrosotenuis sp. | reverse complement strand
GAGAGGCCAAAAGGCAACGTGCTGTACTCGGATCTTACCTTTCCAAGAAAGGCAATTCAGCTAAAAAGCTCTGCTAAAGAGGCAGTATGTCAGATATGCAAATCCGAGCTAAGGGAAGGAAGCGCACTTACTGCCAGATATGTTGATAGTAAGATTGTCTTAATGTGTGGTTACCACAAATTCTAATTAAGCAATAACTTTATAGTCTATATCTTTATAGTTTAACCGTGACTTTTTCACTTACACCAGTACGGGGAGTTGATCTAATAGACAGAGAAAAAGAACTAGATCAGCTCGTCTCAGAGCTTAGCAAGCCAAACTCTAGAATAGGATTCTCCATAACTGGTATTCGCAGAGTGGGAAAAACAAGTATTCTATATGAAACAAAGAAGAGACTTGAGCAAAAAGGAATTATCGTAATATATGTCTCAGTTTGGAAGACCCTGCCAGATACGCTTGATTCTTTTATGACATATCTTTTTGATGAAACAATTCATGCATTTGAGAGAAAACTCTCCTTAAAGATGAAAATGACCGAGCTTGCTAAAATGGGGACGGAGACATTGTTGAGTTTTTTAAAGCATCTCAAACTTTCTGTCGAAGCTGATGATATTGTATATACAGTATCATATGTAAAAGGAGAAGAAAAAGATCTTGCAAAAGCCACTTTACATACATTCAGTTTGATTGATAAGCTGGCTTTGAAAACAAAAACCAAAGCTGTTCTTATAATTGATGAGTTTCCATCAATGACCGAATTGAAAATTGGAAAAAAAATGGTTGGTTCGCCCATTGTAAAAACTATTAGAACCATAAATGAAGATTATAAAAAAACAGCTTTGGTGATTTCAGGATCTTTTATTCATACTATGCAAGCAGTTGCATTATCCCCAAATGCTCCGCTGTACAAACAACTAATCAATTTGGAAATAAAACCATTGCAAAAAGAGGCAATTGCTGATTTTATAAAAAAATATCTCAAGAAACAACCTGATCAGAAAACACTTGAAGCGTTGTTTGAGACAACAAACGGCATTCCATATAATCTGCAAATATTAGGCAGAGAGCTTGACTATCTGCAGATAAAAAATCTTGAGGTTGGTACAATACAAAAAGCAACACAAAGCTTGATTGCGAGGGAGGGCGACCTTCACTTTAAAGAATATCTGCATTTGATGCAATCAACTGAGGTTAAAGTAGCCAAAATCATGGCCGTTTTTGGTGTAAATGGTCCAAAAGAGATAGCAGACCAGGCAAACATGCAGCTAAATGAGGTCACTTCTCTTCTTGGTAGCCTCATGGACAAAGGCATAGTTGAACGTGTGGATAGAGGTCAGTATGCATTCACTGATAGCATGTTTAAAGTGTGGCTAGGACAAACTTGAAGACAATAAAGTTATAGTCTATAAAGTTATTGTTGTTGGTAAAAAATCCAAAAGCTCTGCTTTGTCAAGTGCTGAGTCAATTCGTAGAAAAATCAACAAAAAATTGTGATGTAATGTCGTTTTGCAGAACCCAAAGATACGTTATGTGTTATTTTTGGATTCGAATCCCATTTGATCCATTTACCAAATAGGACTTGTAATTGCACCCTGTGCAGCAGATCCTACAAGTGATGCATATTTTGCCAAGGCCCCACTCTCATAGTTTGGTTTTCGAGGTTTCCATTCGGCTCGTCTGCGCTTTAAGTCGTCTTCTGGAATCATTAGATCAATTTTGTTTGTTTCTGTATCGATTCTTATCTCATCGCCGTCTTTTACAAGTGCGATATTTCCACCAACGAATGCCTCTGGCGCCACATGGCCAATCATAAATCCGCGTGTTGCGCCAGAAAACCTGCCATCCGTTACCATTGCTACCTTTTCACCAAGACCTTGTCCTACAAGAGCTGCAGTTACTCCAAGCATTTCCCTCATACCAGGTCCTCCTTTTGGCCCCTCGTATCTAATCACTACTACATCACCCGGTATGATCTGGTTTTTTGATACTGCGTCAAACGCATCCTCTTCTCTATCGAAGGTCTTTGCCTTTCCTGCAAATTTGGTAATTTTTACGCCAGACATCTTTACTACTGCTCCATCTGGGGCAAGCGAGCCTTTGAGTATTACTGCCGTCCCAGATAGGTGCAATGGCGAGTCCATTGACTTTACTATGTTATCGTTTGGCGGGGCTGGTATGGATATAGCGTCAAGGTTCTGCTTCATCGTTTTTCCAGTAACGGTGATGACATTTTCATGGAGTAGCTTTCTGTCAAGAAGCTTTTTGAGCATCAGTGGAACTCCTCCTACTTTGTCAAGGTCATTCATGACGTACATTCCCCCAGGCTTCAAATCGGCAATATGGGGCACCTTTCTTCGTACTCTCTCAAAATCATCATAGGTTAGCTTTATTCTTGCCTCATGAGCAAGTGCTAGAAGATGCAAAATCGCGTTTGTCGAGCCGCCGATTGCATTTAGAATTGTAATTGCATTTTCAAATGCCTCAAAACTCAAAATCTCTCTTGGTTTTACTCCAAGCTCAACTAGCTTTGCTGCTGCAACACCTGTGTCGTAGACCATTTTCTCTCTTCGCTCATCTTCTGCTGGCGGGCTTGCACTTCCCGGCAATGCAATTCCGAGCGCTTCAGAAATCGACGCCATCGTGTTTGCAGTAAACATTCCGCCACAGGAGCCGGCATTTGGACATGCATAGTTCTCAATGTTTTTGAGTGCTTCAAGTGTTAGCTGTCCTGCATCATATGCGCCTACTGCCTCGTAGACATCTTGAACCGTAAGCTGTTTTCCATTGTAAAATCCCGGCATTATCGTTCCGCCGTACACAAACACCGACGGCAGATTGAGTCTTGCCATTGCCATCATCGTACCAGGCAAACTCTTATCACATCCCGCAATTCCAACTAGCCCGTCATACTGGTGAGCCCTCATCATCAATTCAATCGAGTCTGCAATAATTTCGCGACTGACAAGCGATGATTTCATTCCCTCATGACCCATTGCGATTCCATCGCTTACTGAAATGGTGCTAAATTCTCGCGGTGTTGCCCCGGCATCATGCACCCCCTCCTTTGCCTTTTGTGCTAGTCTTCCAAGGTGAATATTGCATGGCGTTGCCTCGTTTCCAGTGTGTGATACTCCGATAAACGGCCTCTCCAAGTCTGCATCTGTTAGTCCCATTGCCTTGTACATTGCCCTATGGGGTGCTCTTGCGGTGCCGACAACTACATTTCTGCTTGAAATCTCTCCATTCATAGTATCACTGGGCTTAGGTCGAGTAACATATTAGAATTTTTTCAATTCTCATGCGCTAGAATCTACCGCAGGATTATTTGGTTGTCCAACTCTCGGAGCTGGGTGTCAATTTGTGTTTGGTTTTGATTACCATATGAGATTAAAACTCTGTCATCCTCGTCTAGCACATAATCTAATATGCTATTCACATTTTCGTGGTTGACGTAGAACTTGAGTGAATAATTCTCATCGGTGCAAAACGTGTGCTCTGGGGTCTTGTCTGGGAAGATAAAGCACTCATCATTTAGTCCTACTTTTAATGAATTAAAGAGAAATCCCAATGGAACACCTGAAGCGTGTCTGTGAACGGTGTTTCCATCTCCTCCTTCAAAGTGAATGTAGGGGCTTTTTACCTGATATGCAGGCAGTGCAAAGTCAAACTTGTCGCCATGGATCCTGACAAGCATTGATGCGTGCTCATGCTCGTCTCCTAATGGTCCTGCTCCGGCTGGCCCACCCATCGGATCAAACTCACTTCTTTCAATAAACGTCCAAGATGCAAATCCTACAATTATGACAACTACTGCCAAAACTCCTAGCCCAATCATCATGTTTCTTCGTTTTTCGCGAGTCTGCTTGTCTAGAAAACTTTCGCGCCGTTCCTTTTTAGAGTCTTTTTCGCCGCTGCCCATAAAACAATCAAACTAAAAAATTAGCCCTAATTAATCAATCGATGAGATTGTCTAATGCTGCAAATTTGTTATTCCCTTTGCCCATTTGTATAAATTGCGGAATCTATCATTGCATGTGTTGAGCTGCATTTTTTGTGACATCATCACGAAAAAAAGGGAGGGTCATTTTATCTATGAAGACGATGATCACGTAGCGGTTTTGGACAAGTATCCAATCGATAAGGGCCACTCACTAGT
>DASWKH010000125.1:0-5751 GCA_036396715.1 Candidatus Nitrosotenuis sp. | reverse complement strand
TGATAAGGCAATCCAAATCAACCCCAACTACTATGAGGTCCACTACCAAAAGGGAATGATCCTCTTTGGAAACAAAAAATACGAAGATGCAATAGCCTGCTTTGACAACGCTCTGGCAATCAACCCATACGATTCCAACCTTATCTATCAGAAGGGAGTGATCCTGTACTATAATGGAAAATATTCTGTCGCTATAACCTGTTTTGACAAAGTCTTAGAGCTGGACCAATCCAATTTTCTTGCATTTTACCATAAAGCCCAATCACTGGCAAAACTCGACAAACACGATGAGGCCTTGATTCACTTTGAGAGAGCCTTAATTATTCAAAGTGGACACATGGATTCAATTTTTGGCAAAGCCTTGGCATTAGAGAATCTTAACCGCTACGAAGAATCTCTAATAATATTAGACAAAATTATGGAAGTAGAACCTAATTTTGTAGAAGCGTTATATCACAAAGGATTCGTACTATCTGAGCTCGGCAGACACGCAAACGCATTAACATTCTTTGACAAGGCTTTAGAGCTGGATCAAAATCACACAAACGCAATCCTTGGCAAGGCAATTTTATTGCAACAACAAGGCCTACACCAAGACGCATTAGTCTACTTTGATAAGGCATTAGAAATCGATCCTGCCAATCTTGATGTTCTCTATCACAAAGGTCGCCTTCTAATGGAACTAAACAAACATCAGAATGCACTGCAGATCTTTGATCAGATTTTGGCTTCAAACTATGACCACGTGCCAACTCTATTTAGCAAGGGACTAATTTTTGAGGAAATGGGATATGACGAAGAAGCGTTAAGGTGCTTTGATCAGGTGTTAAGTAAATCTGAAAATGACGTGGATTCATTATTTCACAGAGGCAAAGTTTTGTTTAATATGAAAAAGTTTGATAATGCAGCATCCAGCTTCGATGAGGTTCTGGAAGTAGATCCAAAACATGTCGAGTCTACTGTCTACAAGGCAAAATCGTTGTTTAATCTTGGCATGCTCAAGGACTCTATCTTATATTCCGATAAAGCACTAGCCTTGGAACGAAATAATCTTGATGCCTGGTATACCAAGTCCTTGGCTCTCATAAAAGGTGCAAAATACCAAGAAGCACTGCGATGTACCGAACAAATATCAAAAATCAAACCACAATACAAAGAGACACTGTACTATCAGGGATTGTGCTTATCAAATCTAGATAAATCAGAGCAAGCCCTTGAAATTTTGGACAGATTTTTACAAATTCATCCTAATCATATTAGCTGCTTGATCCAAAAAGGAATCTTATTCCAAAAACTTGGAAAACATCAAGAAGCTGTTTTATGTTTTGATAAAATTTTACAGCTTGACTCGTCACACAATTTAGCCTTGTCCCGCAAGGCCCAGTCTATGGCAATACTCGGTGACTATCAGAACGCGCTTTTATGTTATGATATGATGAACAAAACTGATTCTGACAAGGAAATATTGTTAGAAGAAGGCCTCTTACTTTCGATACTTGGCCAACATGAAAAATCAATAGAGTGTTATGATCAAATACTCAAAGACAACCCAAATCATTTTGTTGCACTCAAAAATAAATCTCTGTCCCTTACTGGCTTGGGCAAATATGCAGAATCTTTAGATCTTCTGACAAAGGCACTGTATATGGAACCAGACAATTTGGAATTGCTGTCTGCCAAGGCAAAATCACTCCAAGTCTTGGGACGACACAAAGAAGCAATATCCACCTTTGAGCAAATTCTTGGCAAAAATCCAGAAAACACTGATGCCTTGTTCCATAAAGCAAAGTCGCTGCTCTTGGTAGGAAAGATATCGGAATCACTTGAGGTGCTCCAAATGACAGTTAGTATTGAACCACTCTACAAACAAATAACTACAAAGGATCCAGTCTTTGCAAAACTGGCTGCAAACCAGGCCTTCAAATCAATCATCAAGTAACCGATTGATTTTCTTATAATTGGATAAAACTACATCAATAATTCTATTGGTTTTGCCTTTTTCCACAGATGGGTACACAGACTAAACATGTTGTTTATCATCTCAGAGGAGTTTGTGTACATAATAGAATCGTTGTCGTCATTTAGGTCCATCGATTCTTTTATTGAGCCAGACATGATGAGCTGATTTCCTTCCTCAACAATCATCCTGCTTTTGGATGGAAGCTTGCCAACCCTGGTTTCTGTGGCATTTAGTCTGTTGATCAAAGGCAACAGATTTTCACTATTGGTCCAAGTCAGTACCCTGACTTCGCCTTTGTTTTGCTTGCACATCTTTATTTTCTCCGGAATTGCAGTATGGTACATTCTAAGAATGTCTTCAACTGTGGTGACAACGTAGATTGTTTTTGTTGATTCCTGAATGAGCTTTCCAACTCTTGCGTAGATGTTTGCCCTTCCCTGAATTATTGAAAATGATGAGATCTCTGTGACTGTCTCAGGTCGTGTGATCTGTTGCAGCTGTTCAACAATTTTGCGAGAAAGCTTTTGCATTGTTATAATCTCGTCTTCCCTTCTCTGCATTATTGTGGTTAGTCCTTCTTTTGGATCCATGGCCTTGCAAATTGTTGGGTTTGAAAAGGTCGTTGTAATCAATCCAAGATTTCGCAACTTGTTTAATGATCTATATGCCTTGCCCCTGTCGATGTCAAGCTTTGCAGACATTGTACCTACTGTGACAGAGCCCATCTGCAACAAACCTAGGTAAACCATTGCGTCTGTTTTTTCCAAGCCAAAATATGACAGTGCTGTAACTAGTTCTTCCTGAACGCTCATTGTGTAGCACCCATCAAAATAACTTGAGGACTTGGATTTTTTTTCTCAACAGTGGTGTAATTGTTTCTTATCGATATCATGTAAAATCAAAAAGATAATAATGATTTTAGTTGTTGTCTGTTTTATTCAAACAAACATCAAAGTTGAAAATTTTTTCACCAAGTGATGACTTTGCTAAAAAATAATCAAGATTCCACCAATTCAATGTTTGATCATCCTGATCACACTCTAGAATATACTCTTACGCTATATTAGAAAGCCAATGAACCTTATTAGAAAAGGACACAGACAATCCCATAGAGGAGTCATAGGCGTCGAGTCTGCAATTGTTATGATTGCATTTGTAATTGTAGCAGCAGCCTTAGCTTTTGTCGTTCTCAACATGGGTTTCTCTACAACACAGAAAGCAAAGACTACAATAGTAGCTGGCTTAGGTGAAGCAAGTAGCAGCCTAGAGATTGGCGGCAAAGTCACAGGCTTTGGATGCACATCCGGCTCAAGCGAAACTGCATGTGGTACAGCACCGTTACTTAACGTAACAACAATTCCACTCAGAATCGCATCTGGCGGTGAATCAATTGACTTAAGCTCAAGTACTGCTTCAGTCAAGTATCTAAGCAACACCGTACAATACGATAACATCTATGCTGGACCAATCACCGATGATGTATACGATAATGCTACAGAGGCATTCACACGGGCTACAGCAGAATCTGGTAGTGCTTTTGATGCATTTAACAGTGCACATCCAATAACTGGTGCAACACCATCATCCACAAAGGCGATCATCTACTGGGCTGTAAGAACAAACACAAACGCTATACTGGATCAAGGTGAGCACGCTGTGATGGCCATTGCCTATCAAACAGCAGATAGACCTGCATCATTAGACAAGATCAGAGCGGAAATTGTTGTACCAACTGGTGCAGCACTGACTATTGAACGCCAGGTACCAAACATCACCAATCTTGTAGTCGATATGGGATAAAGTGATTGTGCAAATAATCACAACTTTCTTTTTATTTTATTTAGAGACTAGTAGTTATTTTTTGATCTAATTGCAATCAACTTATTCAATACAAACTTGAAAACATTATTTTATTAATTTGAATCCCAAATGTATGGATTAGATTATAAAATAATATGTATACTATTATTGAAAACCATAACCATATCTGAAAGTATAATGAATTGAATAATACAAGTTAACATGTTACATCATCTGTTTGATCATCCTGATCACACTCTAGAATATACTCTTACGCTATATTAGAAAGCCAATGAAACTTGTTAGAAAAGGACACCGACCATTCCATAGAGGAGTCATAGGCGTCGAGTCTGCAATTGTTATGATTGCATTTGTAATTGTAGCAGCAGCCTTAGCTTTTGTCGTTCTCAACATGGGTTTCTCTACAACACAACGAGCAAAGACTGCTATAGTAGCAAGCTTAGACGAATCAAGTAGCGCACTAGAAATTGCAGGCAAAGTCACGGCAGCAGGCGATGCGTCACCAGTTGGATATCTCAACGTAACAGCAGTTCCAGTCAAAGTCGCATCAGGTGGATCATCTGTAAACTTGGGTAATACTACCATGGCTGTTAGATATTTCACAGGCACTGTATCATATGACAATATTATGACGGGTGTTTTGTCAAGTGGTAACTATGAAAATCTAACACTCGCAATGGACGCGGCAGAAACGGCAGGTTATATCAACGTCAATCCAATTACAAGTAATACTGCAGCGGACGCAACAGCAGCTGTAGTGTATTTTGCCGTAAATAGGAACAACAATTCTATACTCGACCAAGGCGAACACGCGATAATTGCTATAATTCATAAAGGAGATGAAAGACCTAGCGCACTCGATGTTATAAGAGCCGAAGTCATCGTTCCAACAGGCTCTCCTCTGACCATAGAGAGATTGGTGCCTAACATAACTACCTCAGTTGTAGATCTTGGATAGCCAAACGGTTTCCAAGAAATACCATTTTTATTACAAATAATGTTTTTCACTTTGAACAAATCCAGATTTTAATTAAGGATCAAGGCCAATCTAATGTTGGTTAACCACTTCAACGCGATCATGATTAGCATTACTTCAACAATGTTGTTGCTAATGGCATTTATGCTAACAAACAACCAAAACTCTCAGGTTGCCGCCCAGAATTCATTTGTAGACTATAAAGAATCAAAAATGCCTGAGCTTAGGTACTATCAGAATTACAAAGAACTGATGGCAAGCCCAAAAACAGCCGTAGTTTATCCAATTTTTACTCAAAATGCCTACGAATGGGAAGGAATCCATGATTATTACGCAGGATATTGTGATTCATGCCTAAGCAACCAAATTCGCACAACTTATGAAAAAACATATGCTGCAAGTGGCAACGGATTTAGAATCTTAGAATTTCTAGGCTACCAAGTGATTGATGATATGGATATCGACAAAAACCCCCAAATTCTCAATCAATTTGATAAAATTATTTTGCTACACAACGAATTTGTCACAAAAAAAGAATTTGAGGCACTAATGGCTCATCCAAAAGTTGTTTATCTGTATCCAGACTCTTTGAGCTCTGAAATAGTTGTAGACCATGCAAAAAATTCTATGACTTTAGTTCGGGGGCCATCATATCCAGATTCAAGCATTAAAAATGGCTTTGATTGGGAAAATGATAACGCACAGTTTTTTACAGATTGGGACTGCAATTCTTGGGAGTTCTATACTGTTAAAAATGGTCATATGCTAAATTGCTATCCTGAAACTTTTCTTCCAAATGATGGCTATGAATTATTAAAAGCACTGAAAAATTTGTAAAATAAAACCATCATCTGGTTGCTAGGCACTATGTTTGATCATCCTGATCACACTCTAGAATATACTCTTACGCTATATTAGAAAGCCAATGAACCTTATTAGAAAAGGACACAGACAATCCCATAGAGGAGTCATAGGCGTCGAGTCTGCAATTGTT
>DASWKH010000124.1:0-4909 GCA_036396715.1 Candidatus Nitrosotenuis sp. | reverse complement strand
ATCGTTGTCGGCAAATTGGAATGCTGAAATAATGTTATCAACTATTTGCGTTCCCCCTAGCTCTTCTTTATCAAAGGTTGCCATACCTCTGACTAGCCTTCTTGTTGAGTAGTTTGAAAGTATTCGCAGAATTGTTTTTCCACCAGTTATTTTTTCAATTAGTGGAGCGACTCCTTCGCACATTGTATTTGTCACGTTAGCACCCATGGCATCTCCGACATCGATTAGTAGCTCTACAATCAACATTTGGCCAACATCAGTAGAAAGCTCCTTGCAGGAGACTTCTTTTGCTCCCTTGCCCATTGTGGAAAGTGTTTTACTCTTTGAATTTGCCAGTTCCAGTATCTCTTTTGATGATGCCAGAACCTTTGCTGCTGCCGATTTTACGTCAACATTTACGACTTGGATTTGCCCAATGCTGTAGGATTCGTTGCTTTGCATTGTAAATCCCCCATGGATTCTTGCTATCTTGGCTGCCTTGGATGCAGCTGCTATTACAGATGGCTCTTCAATTACCATCGGGATAAGGTACTCTTTTTTGTTAATGAGAAAATTTGTTGCAATCCCAAGTGGAAATGAGAACGTTCCTATGGCGTTCTCAACCATCTTGTCTGCCTGCTCAAAGCCTATGCCGCTTGTGTTTTCAAGAATTTGCCTTTCTTCTTTTGTGAGGTTTGCAAACTTGGCTACAATATCCAGTCTTTCCTTTCTGCTTTTTTCAAAAAATCTTGGAATTGATGAATCCAATTCACTTCAAAATTCGAATCAGCTTGTCATCCGTCTTGTCAGGAAATCCCTTTCCATCCGTGTTTGATGTGATAACATAAAGATAATCATCAGGCCCTTGTGCCACATCCCTGATTCGACCGACTCCACTTAGTATGCTTTTTTGTGAGAAAACTTCATTTTCACTAATATCTAATTTGTAAAGACTGGAACCACGCAAAGTAGCCATGATCAAGCTGCCCGTGTATTCTAGCTTGTCGCCACTATAAAACACAATGCCCCCCGGCTCTATGCTTGGATCATAACACATTATCGAATCTACAAATTCTTCGTTCCCACCACATTCCACTTCTGGCCACCCATGGTTCTGGCCAGCCCTGATCAGGTTTATCTCGTCATTTTTTGTTGGGCCAAATTCTGTTACAAACAAGTTTCCATTTTTGTCCCAAGCCATTCCTTGTATGTCCCTGTGTCCTAGTGAGAATACTGACGAGTCTGGAAATGGATTGTCAGTTGGTATGGTTCCATCATCATCTAGTCTGAGAATTTTTCCACCAAGTGATGATACATCTTGTGATTCGTGTGAAAATTCGGAGGATAGTCCTGTTGCGACATACAGCTTGTTGTCTGCTCCAAACTTGATTACGCCACCGTTATAGAATTGCGAGGCAGGAATTTTATCAATAATTGTTATGGCATCCTTGATTTTGTTGTCAGCTTCTGTAATACGTAGAACCTTGTTCCAGAGATTGTCATCTTCTGAATAAGTATAATACACATACAGAAAATGGTTGTTAGCAAAATCTGGATGTGTTGCAATTCCTAACAATCCTCCTCCGAACACCTTTGCGACTCGAAGCGCAGCCAGAGGCTCTTCAATAAGTGTATCTGACTCGATTATTCTAATGCCACCCTGTTTTTCTGTTACAAAGATCTTGCCATCTGCAAATGCAATTGCCCATGGTTTTTGAAGATTTGTTGCAAGTATCTGGATTGATTCATTTTCTGGTTGTGTTATAGGCTCTGGCAGCGGCGGTGATTGGGAAGGCGAGCTCAGAATTATTGCAGATACAGCTAGTGCAGCAATGATTCCAGCTATTCTTATTTTTTTGTTCACAACCAAAAGAATTGTGAATTCTTATTAATTATTTACAAAATGAGAGTCTATATATCACCTGTAGTTTCATTTTTAGTCAGCGAGGTGGGGAAGTCAGACTTTCATAGGACGAAGTCATCCCGGCGGGCTCATAATCATAATTGATGCGAAACCCGCAGATCAGTAGTTCAAATCTACTCCTCGCTAGTATCTTTAATTTTGATATGTGTGGAACCAAGGATCTTTTTCATCAAAGCTTGTTTGCCTGTTTGTAATACCAATTCTTTGTTGCGGCCGCGTCAGATGTCGGTGTGCAGATGGCTGTGGAATGTATAATTTGGTTTTAATTTGTCTTGGAACTTTCAACACAGTTTTGTTTTGCGCCTTTTGCCCGCACTTGATGCACTCAAAGCCCTGATTTCGCCCTTTAGATTTCATTCTCTTGTTACATTTAGCGCATAATGGATTAACCAATACTGTCTTTTTTTGTAATTTGAGAACTTTGAAAAACTCTACGTTTAGTGTACGCCCATGTTTTGGTGATGACTTTCTAATTCCTCCTCCAACACGAATCTTATCACATTTGATCAGATGCATTGCCTCCTTTGTTAATCCAGTTGGTCTGTATACTGCACAGCTTACTTCAACACCGTTCTTGATTATCGAGAATGTAACATGTTTACCCTTTTCCATTTGCGGCAGTCTTGATACTGTGCCAGTAATGGTTCCGGAAAGATATGGTAGTAGTGATGATACGTCAAGCTCGTTTTGCAGATGATCACCTGTTCCCTGATTAGACTTGAAGATCAGATGACCGACTGGCCTTTCATGTGCTTGGATCAGCTTTGATGCAAACAACACCGATTTTGGGTCTTCACCTCGGATTCCAAAAAAGACGGGGTCTGGTCCGTGTGGCGCAAACAAAATGCGATTTTTCTTGTCATCATAGCTGTTGTATGTTTGCGGGTATGTTTTTTCTTGCATTTTTTGTACGCTGGAACTAATTATTTTTCTTTTTTTGCCAAAATGACTTTTTTTTCTATAGCTTAGCAACTCAAAGGTGTGATCATTAAATCTATATCCAATTGCACCAATTGCACCAACTAAACCCTGCCCATTGCCCAGATGAAACGACTCCATTCTATTTTCTGAGATTAATTTTTTTGCATCTTTACGACTAATTAGTCTCCATAGTGCCATATCGCTAAATTTTGTAAATTCCTTTGGAATCACATCATTTTCAAAGAATACGACACCAGGATTTGCGCCGTTTTTTAGGTCGGAGAATTTTCTAACAAACCGAATTACCTTTTTTTTGATCATCTTAGGCGAATTTGTTTGTATTTTTAGTGCTACAGCGCCATTTCCACGCGTCTTCCAAGGAATGTTTGGATTGAATCTAATCAGTCTAGGGTAATCCAAAAACCTGACATTTTCTTTTTTGAGTGAATCAACTAGCTTGTATGCAAGATATGTAGTGCACATTCCCTTTGGCGAATCAGTATCATCAAATCCAATGTTTAGTATTGTGTCTTTATTCACAGCAGTCAAGAAACTAACCAGACATTTGTGATTTACTATTAGTTGGGTTTAAATTAAAATCAAAGCTTGGTTAGCTGTTCAATGATAGTAATAGATGAAAATACCATCTTCAAAGTAATTCAGGAGCGCAAGCCCGTATCTGTAGCCCTTAATGGCCCTGACGGAATTTTGCCAAAAGTGCAGGAAACTGCAGTGAAAATAATGAGCAGGTTTGGAATTCCAGCCTATGTAATAGCAGATACGACTTGGGGTTCCTGCGACATTAATGCAAATGGCGCCAAAGTCCTTTCCGCAGAAATTCTATTCAATATCGGACATACAATTAGCATGCAAGTCTTTGAGAGCAATGTTGTTCTAATTGATGCGTTTGATGATGTTTCTTTTGATGTTGTAGCGCAAAAATCTGCAGAAATTTTGAAAGAAAAAACAGTCTCACTTGTAACTGACAGCCAGCATCTACATCAAATCGAGTCGGTAAAAAAAACCCTCGAAGACAATGGAGTTCTGGTAAAAATAGGAAAAGGTAGGGGCCAGCTAAACGACGGCCAAGTGTTTGGGTGCGAGTTCTATCCCGCCATTGAGCTAAAAGATCAAGTGGATGCCAATGTTTTCATGGGACAAAGCAACTTTCATGCAGCAGGTCTTGCTCTGGCAACAAACAAGCCGACCTTTGTTCTTGATCCTTACTTTAATGAGGTAAGAGAGGTAACAGAATTTGCGCAAAAGCTCCAGCGAAAGGCAACACTGTCAATCTACAAGGCAGCCGAGGCAAAAACATTTGGAGTCATAGTTGGCCTAAAGGAGGGCCAGATTTCAAAAACGACTGCGCTCAAGTTCAAGCGCGAATTAGAAAAAGAAGGAAAGACTGTCCAGCTGTTTGCCTTAACTGACATTACAAATGAGCGATTACGCAACCTAAAAGGAATTGATGCCTTCATCCAGGTTGCGTGCCCAAGAATTTCAACTGATAATCAGTTTGACAAGCCGGTTCTGTCCACACCGCAAGCAAACGCGTTGCTCAAAATTTTACGAAATGAAAGCATTGAAGGCTATTTGCAGATTCCACACTGGCTTTGATCACATCAAAAACAAAAATGTTAATATTGATGATTTCAAGATGATCATTGATAAGGAAGTAATTTGAATTCAAAAACCAATTTTTGTCTATTATAATTTGATATAAATGGCGCGCAAAACCAATTTTTCACATACAAAAAAGAATGTTATTCGATATCCAAAGGCTAGGATTCACGTTAGCTGCGTAATCAGAGATGAGGAAGGCGACATTGTAGCAATCAAAGGAATGAAGCTTGGAAGCAGCTCTGTTGTACGTGACCAAGTTTGGACCGCAGAAGAAATCTATGAAAAAAGTGGACAAAGCCCCAACTTTTCGCAGACTCATTCTTTTTGGGCGCAAGACAAGGACAGCAACGAGTCCGAAGTTTACTGTAAAAGAAAGAACGGCAAAATTTGTCTTGTTGCGCCATCAATTGTTGACGAGGACGGCAGAGACATTCTAAAAGACCTGCCAGTTTGCGATTCCGA
>DASWKH010000123.1:0-5682 GCA_036396715.1 Candidatus Nitrosotenuis sp. | reverse complement strand
ATCAAATATCAAAGTAAAGCGCCGCTATATGAGATGGGTGTGAATTATCAATCCTGAAAATCAATTCAGATAATCATGATCTGCTTTAATTTTGGTTTAAATCTTACACATGATAACTTGACAAACTCAAAATTCAAGAGCATACTTGTTGCATTAGACGGATCAAAAGGGGCTTTAAAAGCGCTAGATGAGGCAATTTACCTTGCAAGACAAAACCAGGCAACAATTACAGGCGTCTTTGTAATACCGCTTTTTTCAGTCAATGTCGCAAAACCAGCATCAAAGATGGGAAAACTGTTCGTTGATGGTGGAAAAAAAATCTTGGCTGAAGCAAAAACACATTGCGCAAAAAATGGCGTGTTATTTTATGAAAAGATATTGTGTGGAAACGAGGGATTCAAGATTGTCTCTTTTGCAAAAAACAAAAAAGCCGACTTGATAGTCGTGGGCTCTCGTGGAAGAAGCAACGTACGAGAACTTTTCTTAGGTAGTGTCGCTCATTACGTCTTACACAAATCACAAATTCCAGTCCTAGTGGTGAAATAGTGAAAAACCATGCTTTTGAAAAACCCTGGACTACGAAGATCGATAATAAAAAAGGCCATCACTGTTACTCAAAACACGCTTGTTCTTGAAGCAATAGAAATCCTCCAAAAATTTAGAATTGGAAGGCTGGTTGTAATTGGCAAAAACTATGCCCCCGTTGGTATCATAACACAAAAGGACATACTAAGATCACTTTATCCGCTTGGGAACAAACCACTCGGTTCGCTACAAGTAGGGGATATGATGTCAACAAATCTGATCACAGTACGAAAAAGCGATTCGGTATACAGATGTGCCAAGCTCATGAAGGATAACAACATTAGCTCACTTGTTGTTTTGCGCGACGATAATTCTCTTGAGGGAATTATAACAAAGACTGATCTTGTTTTTAATTTCTTAATTCAAGAAACTGAACCACTCAAAGTGTCAAAAGTAATGACAGCTAAAGTGATCATTGTTGCTCCAGATGACCAATTATTTTTTGTCGAAAGTGTACTTCTTAACAACAAGATTTCCAGAGTGCCTGTCGTAAAAAATCAAAAGCTTTTAGGAATTATTACCTACAAGGATTTTATCCCAGCAAAAATACCAAACAGACTGGGTTCATTCACAGATCCAAGCGAACTAAGAGACATCTGGTACAGTCCACATCCCAGTCAATTCAACATAAATCAGTTAGACTATGTGCTTACCTTTAGGGCAGAAGACATTATGACCAAAAACCCAGTTACAATAGAGAGTTCAGACGATGTTTCCATGGCGGCACTTGTCATGTATCGTTATAACATAAGCGGAATACCGGTCATCAAACAATCCAAACTAGCGGGAATCATCACAAAATCCGATATCGTGTTTGCCCTTGCAAAAGAGGCATAAGATTTACTGCCCACAATTTAGTATACCTGAAGCACCAATAATGGCCTATGATACACGATAGATTGCATGCAGGAAGGCTTCTTGCAGAAAAACTAACCCCGCTTGTAAAAAACAAAGATTGTCTTGTTTTGGCAATACCAAGAGGAGGCGTGGTTGTGGGCGCAGAAATTGCAAGGATTCTTGGGGTTTCTCTTGATGTTATAATTTCTAAAAAAATCACTCCACCTGATTATCCAGAGTATGCAATCGGGGCAGTAACGTATGACGGAGTTTTGTATTATGGCCATGACTGGGAGCGTTATTCCACCGATCCACGATTTGAAGAAGAGATAAACAAAAAGAAAGCTGAGGTCAAAAGACAGATTGAGTCATATCGTGGGACTACAAGCTATGATTTTGATAACAAGACTGTAATTTTAGTTGATGATGGAATTGCCACCGGCGCTACAGTCTGTGCAATTTTGGAGTGGCTTTCACAAAAAAAGGTAAAAGACATCATCTTGGCAATACCTGTGGTTCCATTTGTGACTCATGAGATTCTCAAAAGATTCGGAGTCCAAATTGTCGCATTAGAATACCCACTAGAGTTTTCTGCTGTTGGACAATTCTACAGAAAATTTGAGCAGGTTCCTGATCAAATTGTACTGAACCTACTTCAAAAATACAAATCAAAGTAGAAGCTATCTTACTATCAAGACAGGACAAGACGCAAGTTCTGAGACTTTTCTGCTTACACTACCCAAAGACTTGATCTTGCCTATTCCATGAAGGCCTTGACTTCCAATTACTATGAGGTCAATTGTTTTCTTTTTGGCAACTTTGAGAATTTCCTCGGCAATATTTCCATTAACAATTATCTTGTAGTAGGCTTTTACTCCCTTTGATTCACAGTAAGAAACTTGAGACTGCTCTAATCGCTCTGCCTGAATTTTTGCTGATCTTATCAGCCTTCTTTGCAAATCTCCAGTTGATGCGCTTCTCACTAAACCTAATAGTGAACCAGGCGGAACAATATTTCCCATGCTTATGATTGTGCACAAGTAGATTATGCCGTTTGTCGTTTGTGCTATTTTTATTGCCTCATTGAGAGCATTTTTTGAGAATTTAGAGCCGTCAAAAGGAACAAGAATTCGTTGGTACATCGTTTTCTCACTATTTTACTACCATTACTGGGATGGTGGATTTATGGAGTATTGCATTTGAGACACTTCCCAAAAATACCTCAGCTAGTCTCCCTTTACCCCTTGCGCCAATCACTATTAAATCAAATTTTTTGGCTCTTGCCAAGCTTATGATCTGTTCAACAGGATTGCCATAAATTATAGCATATTTGAACAAAATTCCTTTTTTTGCAGCTAAAGTCTTTGACTTTTCCAAAAATATGCCAGCTTCTTTTTTCTGATAAATTTTGTAGGGAACAACAGCTGGCATAAATTCTGTCGGAAGAAATGAAATTACATGAACACCTAAAATTGTAGCGTGGCAGACCCTTGCTATTTCAATTGCATTATCTAATGCCTTAAAAGAAGTCTTTGATCCATCCATTGGGACAAGGATTCTTTTTATTTTGTTTTTCATCATCGAAGAGTTTTTCTTATTTTAATTTAAACGTCTTGTTTAGATTATCACGGCTAATAATCACATTATGGTTCCAGATCTGATAATCGTGTTAGGCCCTTAACTATAACAGATACATAATAACGGTGCACAAGTAATATTGTGCAGATGGACGGGAATGCGGGGTTTTAACCCAACGTAGCATGCCTTGGTATGGCGTATTTGCATTCTCGTCTTTTTCTGTTTTAAAAATTTGCAAAATCATTAAATGCATTCATAGAATCACTTTAATGATATGGTTACAAACTATTCCAGAATACTTGTTTGCTATGATGGATCAAAGTATTCCGATGGTGCCTTACGCCAGGCATGCGATCTTGCCAAGAGGTATGATTCTGCCCTTACCCTAATTCATGTAATTCAAAAGACGAAAAAATCCGATCTTTTGGCAGGAAACGAATACACACAAATTCTTAGAAAATATGCCAAATCCGCGCTTGTAAAGGCACAAAAAATAGCAAAAGAGCAGGGCTTTGAGCCAAAAATAGTAACAAAAGAAGGCAATGCTGCAAACGAGATTGTAAAATATTCCAAAACTGATAAGACAGATCTCATAGTTGTTGGTAGCAAAGGGCTTGGGGCAGTATTGCAGATTTTCCTAGGGTCCGTTTCGTCAAAAATAGCAGATCGCTCGCTTTGCTCTGTTTTGATAGTAAAATGAGCTTCCAAAACTGATAATCATATCTTGCTTTTATTACAAATCGACTAGAAAATCAACTGTGGTCCTAGTCCCAGACAAGGTAAAGAAGCTTATTCAAAAAGAACAGATACTAGTAGTTGGTTCCTCTGATAAGACGGGAATCAGTAACGTGTCCCCAAGAACAACATACTATTTGGGTACTGATGGTTCAATTTACTGGCTTGAGCTTTTCAAACACAAAACATACCGCAACTTTCAAAAAAATCCATGGTGCAGCATTGCAGTCTTTGATAAAAAAAGACTTGTAGGATATCAACTAAAGGGAAAAGCAACAATTGTAACAGACAAAAAATCAAAAAATGAGATTGTTATCAAAATTGTGGACAAGCTTACCAGACTTCATAGACAGCGAATTCTAAAACAAAACAAAAAGCCAAACCTTGTAAAATTTACTCCAAACATCGTATATTCGCTGAATCCAAATGAGCTTACTGACTCACCACTAGTTTTGGATGCAACAGACGAGTCTCTTAATACTGCAAACATGCAATGGTGATGTGCTATGAGCATGCATAATCGGGCAACATGTGTATTCTGTAAGAGTCCACGTTCCATTCATGCAGACAAAACTCAGTGGCTAAGGCATCTTTCCACACACCGAGAAGCTATTATTGCGTATATCGTAGACCATTATGAAAAATGTCCACTTGGGGCCTATCCAAGGCTAATCAAAGACAAAACCGAGTATGCGGGTCACCTAAGATGGGCACATTCAAGAAGGGCGCTTTATGAATGGGTGCATCGTAATTTGATCGAAAACCAAGTTGTGGTTTATCCGTAAATCTAACTTAATCGCTTGTAAACTGTCTTGAATTCTTCTGCAATAGTATAAGCGAGATTCTGCAGATGGGTAACTTCAATCATACTGGTTTTCCCTCTGGATATCTGTCGAAGTAAAGTCATACATTGATGGATTTTGTTGTGTGAATACTCGTTGGCATCATTTGGGCCTTCAACAGTAGTTAACACTTCTTTAAAACACTGATTAAAATCAAGACAGAACTTCAAGATCATATGCTCCCAATTTGGAGCACTAGTTGGAATGCCTATTCCCTTTGCTAGATCTTTGAATTCATTTTTTCGATCCACTAGTAACATTTCAAGGGATTCTTTTGCCTTCTTTGGTTCAAAGCCAGCTAGGCTCTCAAGTATAACCATATCTTGGAAACTGGGTAAATAATATTTAACATATTTCAAGAAACTCACGCATGATTTTCCCATAATACTAGGTTTGATAATCGTGTTTTGATCTTTTAAACAGCAACGTGTCTTTTCTGATATGGCAGGAACATTTGTTCATGATATTATGAAAAAAAATGTCATCTCAATTGACTCATCAATGACGGCTCAAGATGCCGCAAAGATGATGGATGATGCGTCCATTGGTGCAATAGTAGTATTGGAAAATGGTATTGCCATAGGTATTGTAACTGAACGTGATTTAGCTAGAAGAATAGTTGCAAAAGGAAAATCACTTACAACTAATGTCAAGGAAGTAATGTCTTCACCCCTCATAGTAATTAATCCAGACGAGACTGTCTGGGAAGCTGCCCAGCTTATGAAAACACGTAAAATCCATAGGATGCCCGCAGTAAAGGAAAACAGGCTTGTGGGCATCGTGACAACATCAGATATTGTCAAGCTTTGCAGTATTGGTTCTGATTCTGAATTACGTAAAATAACTGAACAAATTCTTTTGCGAGCAAAGCTGTAATAGAACACAATGAAACATACCTGAAACAACCTTCAAACGAAAACAAGCATTTGTTTTCACTGCTGGCATAGTTGGAATCATTTTGTTTTGGCGTGGGTTGTGGGATTTATCAGTACGGGTATTTTCTCCTGAAGCAAGTCTAATCATTGGCTTGGCAATATTAGGTTCAATAGCAATTATAGACAGAAAACAAATCCTCAGATTTCTTTCGTGAACTAATATGATTCAT
>DASWKH010000122.1:0-6245 GCA_036396715.1 Candidatus Nitrosotenuis sp. | reverse complement strand
AGTCACAGGTCTCCTATGATTTGTTGATTATTAAGAATATGTTTAATTTTCTTACCCACCGGTAGCAGCCTCAAAAAGGGCGCACTCGCACTTGTCTCGCTCGCCGCAGTATGGACATACGCAAACGCACTTTTCTATTGCGTTTCCACATTCGACGCACAGTGCGAATTCTTCTTCATCGTTACCCTTCTTTTTCTTCAAAGTTACCTTGGATCACACAACAAATCTTATAAAGATTTGATTGACTTTTCGCATAAAGTGACTAGCAACAAACCCCGAGTTCTCATTACTCGCAGGCTGCATGATTTTGCCCTAAAGGAATTGAAAAAAAGATACGACATCTTTGTACATGATGGAAAAATTCCTATGCCAAAAAAACTGCTGAGAGAGAAAATCAAAAAAGCAGATGCCCTTGTCTGCTTTCCTTATGACATCATAGATAGGAGAATAATTGAATGTGCGCCAAATCTCAAAGTCATAAGCACATACAGTGTTGGATTTGACCACATTGATACCAAAGCTGCAAAAAAGCACGGAATCAAAATTGGATACACCCCCGAAGTTCTCACTAACGCCACTGCGGATTTGACAGTTGCATTGTTGCTTGACTTGTTGCGCCGGGTAACTGAGGGAGACAGGCTGATCAGGGCTGGTAATTGGAAGATTATTTTTGGCGCATATGACTATGTGGGAGTTGAGCTTGAGGGAAAAACGCTTGGAATATTTGGGATGGGAAGAATTGGGCAGGCAGTGGCAAAAAGGGCGCACTCGTTTGGAATGAAGATAATCTATCACAATAGAAAAAAACTGCCACACACTTTGGAAAAAAAACTTCATGCCAAATATGTCAGCTTTGGCGATTTGATTAGGAAAAGCGATGTTCTTTCAATTCATGTGCCATATACAAAAGACACTCATAAAATCATAAACCATACAGCCCTACAGAAAATGAAAAAGACTTCGTTTTTAATCAATACTGCACGCGGCAAGATAATCAACGAAAGTGATTTGGCAAAGGCCTTAAGGGATGGATTGATTGCTGGTGCCGCCCTAGATGTTTTTGAATACGAGCCAATTGGAAAACGCCATGAGCTGACAAAAATGCCAAACATTGTTTTAGCACCACATATCGGCAGCTCGACTGCAGAGACACGAAGAAAAATGGCAGAAATCACAATGCAGAATTTGATTTTAGGACTGGATGGAAAAAAGATGATTTATTCTGTTTGAGCCAGCCTCAAAGCTGGATTAGATCATCAGGGCTTGCCTTGATGCAGTCAGTCCCAACTGCCTTTAATTTTACAAAGTTTATCTTGCCTTTTGGAATTTTTCCTTCTTTTTGGAGAATTTCGAGTTTTCCAGAAATGACGTTTTTGTGATTTTCGCAGCTAACGCCTATCATGTATTCATCTTTGTCACCCAAAACAGAGATGACAAACTCCGGTGGGTTTACACAGTTACGGCCTTTTTCCTTAATTGAACATCTGTCAGGTAACAATGATTCTTGGTTTCTTCAAATCAATATTAATTTTGATTAGTGTATTCAGGGCATTTGCTCGATAATTTTTTGAAAATCCCAGATTCCATTGTTTTGCTTGGTTTTCAAATTTAGAATTCCCTTGTCTTGCAGTTTTTTTACCATAAATGCTGCGTATGCAGGAGCACCTGTGGCACCTGGCGAATTATAATTTATGATATGAAGCGAGTTTTTGGTCTCTAGCTCCAAAATTTCTGGGAGGAATTCGCCCTTTTTTGTTATGACTGGGCTTCGTATTCCCGCCGTTCCACGTTTTGTAAAAAACGATGGCTTGATTGCCGGGATGAACTGCTTTACGCGATTTACCATGGCAGTCTTGGATAGTGAGCTTTTCCATTCTTTTGAGACCAATGTCAAAAATTCTGAATTAAAGAGCAGTTTTCGCGAATTTCCACTGAGTATTTCTCTGAGCTTCGATAGTGTTTTTGGTATATTTCCTACGTATCCAGAATATGTTTCTGGATCGGCTACTGGAACTGCATTTGGCCCAATTTCTGTTTGGCCATTCGCTCTTTTAACCCAGTGCGGATCCAAAAATGGAAAGTTGGAAAATTTTGCAACAGAATAGATGTTGGTGTTCACCAAATTGGCGCATTGGTTTTGCGCAATCCAGTATTCCCCCCTAAAATGAAGTGTCGAATAATCTTGGGCAATGCCAAGCTTTTTTGCAATATCTAACGAGTGTCCTCCTGCGCAGTTTATCAAGAATTTGCATTCTAGATTTGAGCCGTCATCAAATCCTAATTCTATACCGTCGTCTTTGCTTTTGATATCTTGTACGTGATGTCCTAGCAGTAATTTTGTTCCTTGTTTTTCAGATACTCTGCTAAGCTCATTTGTCAGAGCACCATAATCTGTTGACGCATCACGACTGCAATAAATTCCAGAATAACACCTAACGTTTGGTTCTTTTTTTGAAACCTGTGTTGAATCCAACAATTCTAGTTCGTTATCAGAAATCCCATTCTCTTTTCCCCACTTGTCGTATTTTTCTAGTGTTTTGTGTTGTTTTTCATCCAAGGCGACTTCGATTGTGCCGCATTGTTTCCAAGAAATGTTTTTAGCTAATGCAAAATCCTTCCACAAGCCATGGGAAGCCAAGGCAGCCTTGGCAATTGTTTTTCTTTTTTGAGGATCCAGATAAAACGGTGAGTGAACCACGCCGGTGTTTTTACTGCTTGCGTGCGAGGCAATACCATCTTTTTCAATAACGCACACTCTTGCATCATACAAAGAAGAAAGCCAGTACGATGTTGTGGTACCAAGAATACCTCCACCAATTATGGCAAAATCAAATTTCTGCAATACAAAACAACGGAGGCCTAACCATTAATTTCTATGCGTAAAAGGATTATTAATTTTTGATAAAAGGCGCGGGACGTATGGGTTTGAACTCAACTTTATGTAGCAGATTACTAAATTAGACATAATGGAAATTCCTACACCAACTAGATTATTTCATGCCCACTTCCTTTTCGTGGATATTGTGGGCTTATCAGATCCATCCATGTCGACTAAAACCCAAGTAAAAAAAATTGAGACCCTAAACAAAAGCATAAGCGAAACTACCACATACAAGAACACTCCAAAAGATACCATTCTTGTCCTACCTACTGGAGATGGTATGTGCCTTGGCTTTTTGCAGGGACCAGAACTACCGCTCCATTTAGCAATAGATCTTCATAAAAAACTAGACGAATACAACAAGGGAAAGATTCCATCTGAGACAGTAAGGATACGAATAGGACTGCACAGTGGCAGCTGTTTTATCGTCAAAGACATAAGAGGTTATGACAACGTTTGGGGTCCCGGTACAATAATCTCAAGAAGAGTGATGGATTTTGGAGACGATGGTCATATTCTTCTTAGCACTAGACTAGCTGAAGATTTGCGTGAATTATCAGATGAATATAGAAAAATAATCAAACCAGTACATGATTTCACAATTAAGCACGGTCAGACAATGCTCGTGTATTCAGCGTATGGTCCAGGATTTGGTAATCCACAACATCCAACAAAAGGCGCTGCAGAGAGAAGCAAATACGGTGAAGAGATTCTCAAAATGCAAAAGACCGCACTATATCCAAATCTTGAGGTACACCTTACCATAACAGATCCTGAAAAAATGCTCACAAGACACAAAAGAACCTATGAGGTAGCCAACATTTCAGATGAACCGATAAAATATGTTCTGCATGGAATCGCAACGGATGTTGAAAAATATTCCATCAATGATCTGAATTTGCAAGTACTTGATGATGCAAACAGGGAAATGAGAATATCAAGCATTAATGTGGACAAGCCAACCACAAAAGAATTCACCACACAGTTCAACAGGCCTGTCGTAAAGGGCGAAAAAGACAGAAAATACACCCTAGTTTACGAAGTAGAAGAGCCAGAAAGATACTTTGAAAACGCGTTTTTAATAGATGTTCAAAAGTTCTCACTTGTTTTTGAATACCCAAAATCAATGAGAGATTGCCAACCTATAATTTACTATATTAATCAAGAAACGGACGAAAAAACAAAGTCAGAGATAGATCTGATCGTGGAAGAAACCCCAGATTGTTTTATTACTAGATATAACAAGGCTGAAAACCTCAAAGGTGAAACCCTGAGGCTTGAATGGTAATCTTATAAAACCGGCAAAATTTTGTGCGTTCAACTAAACACACTGTTCCTTATTGCACCAACTCGTAATTGTTATGGTATGAGTAGATTTTGGGATGGGAAACAATCTCATAATAAGAATCAAAAAATAGAATCATTTTCCCAACTTGATACAAAAGATCACCGCGTGAAATCCAAAAGCAAGTCTGTTGATTTGACCATTTAGAATGTTCATTAGGGAACAAATCACGTTCATTTCGTATCACCTATCAGAATTTTGAAAGAGAGGTCATGATAATTAATTGTGCCACAAACATGATAAGCACCATGGAAAAATGGCTTTCATTTTGGGTCCAGAATGAAATATTATTTGGATCTCAGAGGAGGGCTCTGCACCCACATATCCTTATGAACAAAACTAAGTGTCTCCGGATCAACCTCGCTTATCATTCCATATTCGCTGTTTCCAACGACTAGTGGGTATTCTATAGTGATTCCAACAAAAATCTTTGTGTTGGTTTCTTTTGTTTTTTTGATTGTTTGATTATCTATGTCAAACCAGAATCTTTTTTCCATGTTTGGCAAAAGTGGTCCAAGACTGACATGGCCGTTTGGTTTTGACTTTAGATCATCCCTTGTTATTTTTTCCGATTTTACAAGACTTGCAGCTGTAACATCAGTTGCCGCATACTCACCATAATTTCTTATCGTGATCTCAAATCGTTTTTTATCAGAATCATCATTTATCTCCCTAACTGTACCAATTGGCCCAACCCATGGTCTGAACTTGTATTCGGTTTGAAGTTCGGTTGCACGCGTAGAAGCTTCCATGTGTCTGAATGTCTTGTAGAGAAGAACCGACAGCATCATTGTTCCTATTCCAGTCATCACATGCCCAATTGTTGCAAAAAATTCCAAGCTGTATTCCATGTTATTTTACCTGCCCCCTGAGATCACTGCAAAAAATTAAGAAAATAAGGATTTGGATTTTATACACGTATTATTCCAACCTTTATCAAATATTCCAATCCCTGGATAAACTCTGAATCAGATATCATGCCGTCTGCCCACCACCGCGAGTTTGTCTTGATCCAATTTGGGATTTGTTTTGATTCTTGGGCAGTGTCCGTTTGTGTAGATTCTGGTACGTTAATGATGTCTTGTTTGATGAGGTATTCTATTCCTTGAGTAAATTCAGAATCGGCTATCTGCCCTGAAGACCACCATTTTGCATTATTTTTTATCCACGGTGGAATATCTGGTTTGGTTTGCTCAATGCTGGCAGGAGTGATTTGTGATTTTGTGTCATTTCTGACAAGTAATCCTTGTTGTTCTGAGGTGTATCCAGTAGTATGTGTGTATGTCTTTGTTGCATTGCACTGGTTTAGCATTATTCTGTCGGTAAAGGAATCTCTTTTGTCCTTTATCAGGATGTTAAATGATTCCAGCTCTGGCGAGATGTTTGCTCCAAGTGCTATCTTTTTTTCTTTATCATTTAGGAATGGCTGAGTAGACGATATTCCAAGTGTGTATCTTCCAATTTTGGTTGTTACTTCTGCTACAATTGGCCCGCACGTAGAGTATGCCAACACCTGCAACTGGTTGTTTTCACACTTGTCATAGCTTATTGAATACACTCGCAGTGACACTCCAGAATCGAACCCATTTGACTCACATGATGAAAGGTTTTTGAAAAATCCGCCGGCTGAAAGCGATTGTGCTGCTGCAGCTACATTGGCCCTGACTCCACCTACTGCGAATTTTGATGTAAATGACGCGGTTGCAGTTGCAGTGTATGGGTCTGAGCCTGTGACTGTGGTGACAAGGCCTTCGCCTGACTCGAAGCTGCCATTTTCATTTGAATCATGGTACACTACTGCATCAGAGGGGCTAAGACCCTCATCTGCAGCATCTGTACCCGTAAAGATAAACGATACTGTACATCCTGTGGCGCAGCTTGCCCCACCGGTTGGATCAATATCTATTATGTCTCCAAAGAATTCTATACTTTGATCTGAAGACCCTGAATCTGTGTCTGTAAATGTGATGACGCCCGATACCCCTGCTGGAAGGGTTACTGAGAGGATATTTCCTGATG
>DASWKH010000121.1:0-7519 GCA_036396715.1 Candidatus Nitrosotenuis sp. | reverse complement strand
ATGTTGGCGGTGAGAAAGCCGAAGTTTCAAGTTTTATTCCAATTGGTATAGAACCGCATGACTGGGAGCCGAGCAGCGGTGACATATTGAAGCTTAAAGGATCCGATGTTTTCGTCTATAACGGTGCAGGATTTGAACCATTTGTAGAGCAATTAATTGATTCAGGAGAATACAACGATGTGGTTTTTGTAGAAAGCGCAAAAGGAATTGATCTGATATTACCTAAACATGATGAAGAAAAACATGATACTGAAACAGAAGACGAACATGATTCTGAATATGACCCACATGTCTGGCTGGATCCAACTCTTGTAAAACACCAAGTCACGACGATAAAGAATGCAATGATTGCAGCAGACCCACAAAACGCACAATACTATGAAACAAATGCCAACACATACAATGAAAAACTTGATAGTCTCGATTCGAAAATAAGAGAAGAACTATCAAACTGCAAAAAAGATACCTTTATGCCTTTTCATGACGCCTTTAGTTATTTTGCAAACAGGTATGGGTTAAAGATCTTTGCTCTTTCTGGAGTTGCACCAGAGTCAGAAACAACTGCAGCGGAGCTAAAAGAATTCATAGATTTTGTAAAAGAACACCAAATTAAAATCATATTTTCCGAAGAACTAATTGATCCAAGGCTTGCGGAGGTTCTTGCTGATGAGGCTGGCGCACAAGTAATGATCCTAAGTCCCTTGGAGGGCCTTACCAACGAGGATCTCGCAGCTGGTAAAACCTACATATCTAAAATGGAAGAAAATCTGGAGAATCTAAAGGTGGCACTTGAATGTCAATGAATGTATTGGAAGTAAATGATGTTTCAATAAAATACAACGGTTATCTAGCCGTAGATAAAATCAATTTTAGCGTAAAAGAAGGTGATCTGCTTGGAATCGTTGGACCAAACGGCGCTGGAAAGACAACCCTGTTTAAGGCAATAATTGGGCTGCAAAACTACACAGGCAGCATCAAACTGTTTGGATATGAAGGAAAAGACTACCACCCATTGCTTCCCCTCATTGGCTATGTTTCTCAAAAAGTCAATTTTGAGCAGAACTTTCCTGCAACTGTTCAAGAAGTTGTTTCTATGGGTCTTCTCCCAGAAAAGAAACTCGTCAAAGGTGCCATCCTTTTACAAAATTGCGGTTGTTGTTGGAGCAGAATATACAAGAAATTAGAAAAGGATAGCGACAAGGTTCTTCAGACACTGAGGACTGTTGGATTAGAGTCACTAAAAGACAGACGAATAGGTGACCTGTCTGGTGGAGAGCTGCAACGGGTCTTTATTGCAAAAGCACTCGTCAAGGATCCAGTACTTTTGATACTTGATGAGCCAGTGACTGGAGTAGATATGGAAGCACAATCCAAGTTTTACAATTTGTTGCAAACAATAAACAAAGAAAACAAGATCACAATAGTGTGGTCTTCTCACGACCTAGAAGCAATCTCCAAGCTAGCAAACAGGGTTGCATGCATGAACAGAAAACTGTTCTTCCATGGAGAAAAGGGTGAATTCTTCTCAAACAAGGAGCTCTTAAAGACATATGCCGAGTCTGCGATGCAGATGCACATGCACGACCACGATTAACCATGAGCCTTGAAATTCTAAGCTACAGCTTCATGCAAAAGGGATTGGTTGCAGGAATGGCAATTGCAATAATTTGTTCACTGATGGGCATATTTTTGGTCTTAAGACGTTATTCTCTTTTTGGTGATGCGCTTGCACATATGGCATTTGGTGGAATCTCTGTAGGGATGCTAGCTGGGGTGTACCCACTTTGGACTGCATTTGCAGTATCTGTGTTAGGTGCGCTGGGAATAACTAAGCTTAGAAAAAGCACCAAGATTTCTGGAGATGCTGCAATAGCAGTGCTTTTGGTGTCTGGCCTTGGTGTAGGCGTGCTTTTGATTAGCGCCACAGATGGGTTCAGAGTCGATTTGTTTAGCTTCCTTTTTGGAAGCATTCTTTTGATCAGCACAGAAGACACCTTGCTCATCTTGGGAATTAGTGCCGGAGTTGTTGCTGCACTGACAGCCTTACGAAAACAACTGCTTCACATGACATTTGATGAGGAGCAAGCAAAAGTAAGCGGCCTAAATATTGATAGACTAAACTACATTTTCGTTGTTCTTGCCAGTATTACCGTAATTACCTCAATGCGACTTGTTGGAATCTTGCTCATTTCTGCACTGATTGTTCTGCCAAACATCACAAGCATGCTGTTTGGGAAAGGCTTTAAGAAAACTGTAATTATCTCAATGTCAATTTCGGTGTTTTCTGTAGTTAGCGGAATAATTTTGTCATATTATCTGGATCTGGCGCCGTCTGGAACAATTGTGATGATAACAGTTGCAGTTCTAATTGGGACTCTGATTGCAAAATATGCTGGGATTGTAGGAAAATCCAAACCACTTGAATATCAAAAAGTTACCTAAAGTGAAGCGAGTTTTTCTTTTCCTCGTATTCTGATTCCAGCTTTCTTAGCCTAAACTTCTGCTCGTCATATTCTAGCTGCAGTTCTCGCTTTCTTGCATTTATTTCATCATAGCTGTCTTGCAGCTTTTCAATTTTCCCTCTAAGCTGGGTTAGCTCCAATTTTACTGCGTCTCTTTCCGGCTTCAAAAACGTAATGACTTCACGAACCTCATGTAGTTCCTCTGCAGCAGCCTTCTTTTCTTGGTATTCTGTCTCTGTTTTTTTGATCTTTTCTTTGAGTTCGACAAGCTCAGATTCAAGTGATTCCTTTTCAATATTCATATGGGTTAGAACGGCTTTGAACTCTCCAAGCTTTTCTTTTTCGGCTCGTTTTTCTTCAAATTCGGATTCAGCCTTTTTGATCTTTGCTTGCAATTGTTCAAGTTCTGCCAAAATAGTCTCCTTTTCTGCTTTGAGCGTGGTAACGTTAAACCTTACATCCTCAAATTCGTCCTTTGCAGCCTTTTTTTCTTGATACTCCTTCTCAGCGTTTTTGATCCTCACTCTAAGCTCTTCTAGGTCTGACTTGAGGGATTCTTTGTCTAGTTTGAGGTATTCAAGGACTGATCTTACGTCATCTAGTTCTTGCTTTGCAGCCAGTTTTTCTTCATATTCTTTTTTAGCCCACTCTATTTTTTGTCCTAATTCTTTTAGTTCCTGTTTTGGCTCTTTGTTTTGGGTTTCTAACTTTTTGACCTCGACTTTCAAACTATCTCGTTTTGTTTCTAATTCTTGAATTTGCGCCATCAAATCCCCAAACTCTTCTTTTTCTGCTTTTCTTTTCTCGTATTCTGCCTCTGCCTTTTTTATCTTCCATCGTAACTCAAGGAGTGTCTTTTCTCCTTCTTTGATCTCGTGTTGGGAATTTAGTAATTCATTTTCTTGTATTGAACCAAAATCCGTTGAATCGTTTAGTGACGTGGCGGCATCAAATTCCGTAAGATCTTGCGATTCTTCAGGTGCATTCTTAGATATTTGAGTTAGCAAGCTTGAACTGACATTATCTGTGAGATCTTGATCTGAAAATCCCCTTACTTGTTGTCGTGCAGAATTTAGCTTTTCTCTGAATTCGATCAACTCTGATTCCTTTTGTTTAATATTATTTTGGAACTGCATCAATTCGTGTCGTATTGATTCAGTATCTGATTTTAAATCTGATAGGCCATCTTTTGTATGGTCGGTAGCAAGATCAACAACTTTGTAGTTGTCAATTGACTGTTTAGCAGCGATTTTAACATCAGCTAATGATTTCTGACTTGACCCAGAATTTTGAGCAGCCAGTCTTTCTATCTCACTGTATCTGTGGTCTTCCTGCGTGTTATACAAAGGATTATCGTATATGACATTAGCAATTTTGTTTACTCGTTGAAGGCCTTCTCTCATGGATGAAACAAGCTCGGCAGTTTCCCTCATCTCACTAGTCATTTCTGAAATGGATTTTGTGCTTTCTTCGAATATTTTGCCAGGCTGCAGTTCAGAGTCGGCTTGTGGGGATTGTTCTGTTTTTGCCTGTTCTGCAGATCTTGCCTCAGACGCATCCTTTAGTCGTTTTTTATAGCCACCTTCATTTTTTGATTCAGCCGAACCATTATTGTCCATATGAAAAATTGTATTAAGTCAGATAATACCGTCATGTCGTTCGAAAAGAACAAACGCTTTTACGCTATCATGGAATCAAGCCTTCGCTTATCGCGAACGCTTTTTACAAAAAACATCGAGGTTGCAATTATTCCAGCAGAGATAAACGGTGCTACGAATTCAGAATATTTCAGATCAAGTTCTGGTTGTTCCTGTACGATGCTAATTTGGGGGCTCTCAGATATGATGACACTTCCAAGCTTGTTTGCACGCTGTTCAACAAACCAGATATTTCCATCTTTGTCCGCAGTCAAAAATTGCGTGGCTGTGGATGTTGTCGGAATATTCACCTCGCCAAACTCACCTTTGTGGGGGTCATACACACCAAGCTTGTCTGCTGTGTGTTGCGCAATCCAGATGTTATCAAATTTATCCGGCGCAAGGGCAAAGGGAAGTGAATTTGGATCCGACACTGCAACTGACTCAAATGTCTGCAACACTGGATTAAACTTGGTTATGCTCAAACCAGTATGTTCTGAAATCCAAACGTTACCATCACCGTCAATAAAAAGTGCAAACGGCTCTTTTAGCGGTTCAGATGGTGCAAACTCCTGAATGTTTCCAGTTTGTGGCTCAATTACACCAATTTTCCCGCTTTGTGATTCTGCAAACCAAATGTCGCCATTTGCATCTTTTGTCAGAGCAACTGGACCTGATGGGTTTGTCGGAGTTTTGTACTCTTCAAACTGATCTGCGTCTTGATCATATTTTAGCAACATGTGCTGATCTATCAACGCAACCCAGATGTTACCATCAAGGTCTGTTTCAAGCGAGATTGGAATTGATTTTGCAGGAAGAGAAATGACTGTAAATTCCTCTCTGATGGGATCAAAATAGCCAATTTTACTTTCAGGCGTATCCGTAAACCAAATCTTGTCATCATTGCCGATTGTTAGAAACACTGTCGTTTTTCCTTCAAACTCATATGATGCAAACTGCTTATCAGAAATTGAAAACTTCCATATCCGCGGATTTGAGGCATCACTAATCCATATGGTGTCATCACCGTCATACGCAGGATAAAGCGGTGCTGCGCTGTCTGGCAAGTCAATCTCGGTGATGTCTGTTTTTAGCTCAGAGATGTGCGGTTTTACAAAGACAGAAAAGCTCGTTCCCTCGTTTGCGTGCTGAGTTCTCTGTGCCTCGACTTCAATATTCCATCTTCCTGAGAAACCAAACGTCACATCGCCCTCATATTTTGGATCATTTTCTGATCTAGTTAGTGGGATCTCAATAGGTACTATGTTTTTTTGCGGATTAGAGATCTTTACCTTGATATTGCTTAGATCATCAAGAGGGTTTCCGTTAGAATCAAAGGCAGAAATAGATATTGTATTTGCACCACTTCTAAACGGTTCAATATCTACATCAAATCTGATATTTTCTGAAAACTCTGCAGTTTGTAATCCGTATGATATCTGTGCAGTTGCTTGCTGTGTTTGCGTTGTTGGCAAAGAAGAATTTGTGAGCAGTGCAACGACTCCAAGCAAAATAATCCCAAGCACTGCTTCAGTCTTTAGTGATCTTTTCAGCTTTTTATGAACAACAACATTATCTGATTTCAGCGCCGCCTCTGCAGGTCTTTGTATCTTAAACTGATTGTAGCCGCCAAGTGCCACCATTGCTGACGCAACAGCAATTTTTGCAATTATTAGAAAACCATAGTAGGACTGGCTTAGTGCCACAAGATCATCTTCTAGGACCCACAACAATGTGGGCCCAGTTATTATCAGAATTCCAAGCGCAATGATAATTATTGAAGAAAACTTGGGGATCATTAATAGCGTAATTAGCTCTTTTTTGTCGCCGTCTAATTTGGCAAAAGCAGGCAACAAGATGAACCCAAAAAAGATCACACCACCAATCCAAACTGACGCAATCAGATTGTGGATATAGTCAATTATTACTGCAGAAAGCTGCTCGCTTGCCGTGCCGTGTCCAATTATTGTTGTTGTGCCAATTAATACAAGTGATAGTCCAAGAATCAACCCCTGTTTTTTTGAGGAAAGGCTTGTCTTGTTTTCCATCAAAAACCACACCGCAAGCAAAATAACAGTTATTGCCATTCTGAGTATCCACACGGAGCCAAACGATGTCTGCAAGACGTTGGCAGCTGATGTCTCAAGACGGATGGTCTGGACAACTAGCATCAAAATGTTTGATGCAAATACCAAAAACAACGCAATGCCAGTAATGGAGGAAAATTTGGAATGATAGAATTTTTGCAGCTCTACAAGATTTTCCTTGATGAGATTTTTTCTCTGAGCTGCCTTCCACATTACAAGAGATGAAATTACAGAACCAAGCACGATTACCTGTCCTACAAGACCTGGAAACCTAGCGCCGGCTTCTGGAAAATAGATTGATTCGCCCAAATCTTTTTGTTTTGGTGGTGGGACACTGACATTACCGACGCCAAACACAAAGGCCTCAGGGACTAGGTGTCCATCTACCTTTGAGAGAACTTTACTCGTCACCGTATAGATTCCATCCTCTAACGGTGGAGTAGTTACGACAAGTGACGACTCACCGTCAAAATATCGAGTATCTTTGTTGTCTATTTGATTTCCATTACTGTCAAGAACTTTGATGACGGAAAAATCAATCTCTATGGCTTCTGAATAATTGATTATAATCTGTGTGGTGTCAACCGGGGCTGCTTCTGATTGTGCGGGACTTGAATTAAGAATTACGGGATGAGCATATGCTAAAGGAATTCCTAAAACAAAAATCAATGATAAAAGGATTAGAAATTTTTTCAATCGTATTTGATTGGTCATTTTGCTAATTTAAACAATTTACTAGTTTGACGGTTCTACCAGTTTTTGCACAAAGTAAATAACTTGAGTAAGAATATTGTACATCATGAAGACTCATTTCCTATTGATGGTAGTTACGGCAGTTTTGATAACAGGATTTTACTCGGTATCTGCCCACAAGACCGTTATTGTCGAGCAATATGAAATAGAAGTAGGCTGGCGTGATGAACCACCCTTGGTAAGCCAGCAAAACGCCATAGTATTTGCAATTACGGTAGATGAAGGAGGCGGAGTACAATCCGGAGTAACAAATGCCTTCAGAGACCTTCAGGCCACAGTCAAGTCAGGAAGTATCACAAAACCACTAGACATTCTTTCAGACGTTAGGGCGGGTCATTACTATTCAAAAATAATTCCAACCAAAATTGGATCTCTTGCAATAGAGTTGAAGGGAACCATAAACGGAGTTCAGGTAAATGAAGAGGTTACCATTGAGGATGTGGAAAGCATAGACATTCTTGCATTTCCTCCAACTGGCTCAGGAGGATCAAACCAAGACGTCTTGGCACTAAAGAACGCCATGTCCTCACTTCAAAAAGACGTTACGGAAATTAAATCCAAAATGGGAAACATTGCAGAT
>DASWKH010000120.1:0-7690 GCA_036396715.1 Candidatus Nitrosotenuis sp. | reverse complement strand
CAATATTTGGTAAAATATCAGGACATGGAGTTTTTAGCAGAGCTTAGGTTTTTGGATCAGCTTGATGGCGAACAAAACATCCAAGTAATAATTGACGACAAAAAAACAAACCAACAGATATCAAACACGCTAAGGATTGGCGAGGCGTATGTCTTCATTGATGTGCCAGAAGACATCAAACCATACATTCACGCATTGGATCTTACTGTTTTTTCAGTGCGGGACACGCTGGGTGGATCAAAATACCTAGTTGTTGGGGCAGAATGGGGCACAACCTACATTGGCAAATTTACACCAAAACTCAAGCTCACAGAATACGGGGACACGCAATTTGAATTTGGGACACTAAAGACATACACCATATCCTACAAGATAAACGACGTTGAAAATAAATTTCTGATAGCAGATAATATCCCGCTTCCAGTCAGAGCAGAATTCTATACAATTGAGGGGGACTTGGATTATTCCTTTGAGCTAGTCAAGCTTGAGGGCTCTTTGCCAAGCAAATAGACCTCGGACAAAAGCCAGTCGCAGTAACTAGTCACCTTATCATCAAAAAGACACCAGATGTGCAGCGAATGCGGCAAAATGTCAATTCTGCCACCCTCAAATGAGACGCGCACCCCTTCTTTTCCCTCGTACATATATGCATCATCTACCTGTACATCTCCGAGCATTTTTTTTGCCACATCCTTTATGATTGAGCGCTGGATTGGAAAGTTCTTTTTTTGCCTGTCGACTATGATGGAAAGGTCGCGCCTTCCGTACAACTCGAACTCGTTGATCTTTTCTCTTTGGGGAAAGTTGACTAGTAGCTGGATTTTGTACTTTTGCCCAACAGATGAGCCAATCTCGGTGATTTTGGTGTATCCAATTGCAGGATTTTTCTTTAGGAGCAGTCTTATCTGCGGCAAATTCGATTTGAGCTGTAGCTGCAATTCAGCAGTAATTGCAGAAAAACTCATGATGATTTGTAGTATGCTTGAAATATATTCATTGATTGCGCGGGATGGTTTTTTTACGTCCAGTGAGAACCAAATGATATGGCAATGCCAATGGACTATGACGGGCTTCGAAGCGATGAGGGCTCTGAGCGGGCAAGCAGTGTGGATGACTACAAGGTCACATGTATTCGATTCATCGAGGACATATCAAAGGACTATCTGGTATGGGTCGATTATTACAAACTCCCACCAGATGAGGACAAAAAAAGGCGGGACAGGATTGCATCAGTCATACAAAGAACAAACGAGTGGATTGCAAAAATTGCCCAGACCATCAAGGGAGTTGATGTTGTAATGAATGACGGCATACAAAAGATGGCCGAATCAACTGCCGGCCAGCCATTCCAGATTGGTGTCTTTGTCAACAAGCAATCTGGCTATACGAGCTCAAAGCCGGGAGTCATCGACGTCAATGTAAAGGCAGTAGGACGAAATGGAAGAAAGACAAAGATAATTGAGCATTACAAGGGCCAGCAGTTTCGAATAGAGTCTACTGCCAAGGCCTTTATCGACGAGACTTTACTTCCGCAAGGGGAATTTGATATGATGGACGTACACCTTTACATCGATGCTACAGCAGCACAGCAGCGCGATTTGATATCATTTACTATTTCGGTAGCAGAGATGGAAAACGATGTGGAGATGGACAAGCGTGGTGTCTCCACCATAATACACATAGTGTAAAGTTTTAGAACTTGGTATATGTTATCAATCAGGTTTTATGAATTAGGGCAAATTCAATTCAACTTGTAGTGCCACTCTTGCCTCTTGTGCCCGCGCCTCACTAGGATACTTGAGCTCCGAGATCTTTTTGGCAAGAGACTCGTCTGTAACAAGTGATGCCACCCCGACATGGGTCTGATCATCAAAGACCACTTTGACTGTGGGGCTTGCAATGGCATTTTTTAGCCAGTCCGAGTTTTGGTTTCTTCGCGAAAAGTAGACTTTGCCATTATACAAGACAGCGCGCAACCACACAGAGTGCTCCCTCCCAGTCCTTCTGCCCTTTGTTATCAGAGCTGCCTTGAAGACCTTGCCTTGCACGCAAATTCCAAAAAGTCAAGTAATTTAACCTCATTGATTGAAAATTGTAATTTTTGTATTCCATAAACCAATCTTGAAAAACAGGCCATGGCAACACAATTAGAAGGAATGACGGAAAATCTGTGCACAGCCGACGATTTTACAGGAAAAAAGGTAGTAGACAGAGAGGGAATCGGATATGGAAAGGTAAAACACATCCACATCAATACCAACACACTTGCAGTCTCTGGAGTGACAATTCACCAAGGATTCCACAAGGACTACTATCTGACAACCGAATACATTGACAGGTTTACAGAAAAATCGCTTCTACTCAGCAGGCCGCCAATTCGAACTGATGTACCAGTAGTTGACATCGACGGACACAAGCTAGGCAAGGTAAAGCGTCTAGTCAAAGATAACGAAACAAGCGAACTCCAATCCATTGAAGTCTCAGACGGAGTACTACACACAAAGATAATCACAAAGTCAGAAATCTGGGGCGTTGGAGAAAAGGTAATTCTAAAGATGACAAAAGAACAGTTCAAAAGCTCACACTAATTTCTTTTTAATTTTTTATCTAAAAAAACAAGTTATTTGGTCTTTGATGCACAATTGCGGCACATCGGGGTGCCGTCATTTAAGACTACTTCAACATTTGAGTTATAGCAGATGTGGCATAGGCCCTTCATAGAAATGAAAAATTTTTTCTGCCTTAAATTTTTTTTGCAAAATTTTTTTACCCATTAACAAAGTTAAGACACCATTTTATAGCCAGTCCAATTGGTTGATCGTAATGTATGCAATAGAGACCAGATCGCTGACAAAAGTATATAGTTCTGATGTCGTGGCAGTAGATGACGTCTCAATTCAGGTAAACGAGGGTGAGATTTTTGGCTTTCTGGGCCCAAACGGTGCGGGAAAGAGCACCATTATGATGATACTTACTACTCTTCTGAGGCCAACTAAGGGCCAGGCGTTTGTTTCGGGGTTTGATATTGTATCACAACAAAAAAAGGTTCGAGAGCAAATAGGCTACGTCCAACAAGACATAACGATTGACGAATACCTTACTGGGAGGGAAAACCTTCTTTTGCAGGGCCGGCTAAACCACATTCCAAAAAATCAACTGAACTCTAGAATTGATGAGCTGCTTGACCTAGTGGAGCTTGTCGACAAACAAGACGAAGCAGCAATAACTTATTCTGGCGGAATGAGAAAACGACTTGAAATTGCAGGGGGATTATTGCACAGACCAAAGGTTCTGTTTTTGGATGAGCCGACAGTAGGCCTTGATATCCAAACAAGACACAAGATATGGGAGTACATCAAAAAAATCCACACCGAATACCAGATGACAATCTTTTTGACTACTCACTACATGGAAGAAGCCGACAGGCTGTGCGACAGAATAGGGATAATCGACTATGGTAAAATCCAGGCAATAGATACCCCACAGACGCTCAAAAACGCGCTTGGAAACGGCGTAATCATAGTTTCAATCGATGAGCACGCATCAAAACCACAGCTAGTCTCCTCAATTAGGGAAATAGAATTTGTAAGGGACGTAACGGAAAGTGACGGCAAGATAACCATATTCTCATCAAAGGGACCAGAGGTAGCCCCGATGATTTTTTCTCTTTCCTCAAAGTTTGGCATAACAATAAAATCAATTTCAATCACCCAGCCCACACTCGATGACGTGTTCCTGTCATATACGGGCCGTGATCTGCGTGACAGCGACGGGACGACATATGACAGAAGAAAGGAATACCGAAAAAAGGAGAGGATGTCACCATGATGCTATACGACACATACACAATTTTTTGGCGTGAGATGAAGCGATACCGCAAATCCCGAAGCGGTATTCTAATAAGGCTAATCCAGCCCGCAATCTGGATTATCGTGATTGGCCACACGTTTGCAGGAACCCAGCCACTAATTGAGCAGGCTGGATTTGACGGAACTTATCTGGAGTTCATGGCACCAGGAGTCATAATTCTTACTGCAATTTTTACAAGCATTTTTGGCGGGGTCAACACCCTGTGGGATAGAAGGTACGGATTTATGAACAAGGCACTTACCGCACCAATCTCCAGATCATCTATTGCACTTGGTAAGATGCTTGCAATCTCTTTGATATCCGCACTCCAATCTGCGCTGATAATTGGAATTGCAATCATAATTGGAGTGAGCTTTCCAAACCTGCTTGTGATTATTCCGATAATGGCAATTGTAATTTTGTTCTCGCTTGGATTTTCCGGCATCTCTGTAATTGTCGCGGCAACTGCCAAGTCGCAGGAGACGTTTTGGGGAGTAATCAACTTTTTAGGAATGCCATTATTCATGCTCAGCCCCGCGCTTTTCCCACTTGAGCTTTTGCCAGACTGGCTTGCAACAGCAGCAAGACTAAACCCAGTCACATACACAGTGCTCTTGGTGCGCGGCCTGATGACGGGCGTTACCGAAGGCATCTCAACTGCACTAAGCCTTGGCATAATTGGGGCCTTTGTGGTCACGATGATTGGTCTTGCCAGCTATGTCTTTACGCGCGAAGTCAACAAGCCGTTTTAATTCAGAAAAAATTTGACTAAAACTGCAAGAAATTCTTACTTTTGAGATCTTTTGCTAACCTCGAAACTTATGCCTAAATGCGGATCAAAATAGCTACGCTAGCAGTATTTTTTATTTTCACCCTAACACTGTATGTGCCTGCACAAGCAGCAACCAACTATCCTTTTGTTAGCAGTTGGGGCGGCATGGGACTTACAAAAACTGGTGCCTTTACATTCCCACAATACGTGGCAGTTGACGAGGCAGGCACAGTATATGTAACAGACCTTGGGAACTCTCGAGTCCAGAAATTTGACAATGATGGGACATATCTCCATGCATGGGGATCAAAAGGAACGGGATCTTCTCAATTTTCTTCTATATCTGGAATTGCAGCACGCAACAACTATGTCTATGTTGTAGATCACGAGCTAAATTTAGTAAAGAAATTCGATGGCACTGGAAATTTTATCAAGTCATGGGGTTCTGATGGTGTAGAGTCAGAAAGACTCAAGCTTCCAAACGGAATAGCAGTATCAAAAGACAACTATGTTTATGTTGCAGACACTGCAAACGCCAGAATCCAAAAATATGATTCGGATGGAAAATTTATCAAGACAATTGGCTCTAGTGGAAAAGAACAGGGACGATTTTTATTTCCACTTGGAGTGGCAGTTGATGGCGATGGCAATATCTATGTTAGCGACTCTGGAAACAACAGAGTGCAAAAATTCAACTCTGAAGGAGTTTTTCTAAAAAGCTCCAACACTTCATCTGCCGGATTTAAGATCACACCTGACGGTCTTGCGATAGATTCATCTGGCAACATAATTGTAGCCGATTCTGCAAACAACAGAATTCTAGTAATGAACAAGGACGGGGTTGTACAAACAACGTTTGGCTCCACTGGCACTGCCAACAACCAATTCAAAATACCAAAGGGCGCCGCACTAGATTCTGATGGAGACTTGTTTATCGTAGATTCAAGCAATCACAGAATTCAAAAGTTTGGCACAGCAGACACACCAGAACCAACACAGGAAACTCCAACTGAGCAAATTACAGTAAAGCCAGTGCCAAATGATTTCACTAAACCAACCGTACTTCCACCAAATGATCTTTACATCGAGGCAACAGGTGGACTAACTCCAGTCTCAGTTGGAAAGGCAATTGCCGAAGACGAAAGCGGAATAAAGTCGCTTACACACAACGCACCTGCAGAATTCCCGCTTGGAATTACGACGATAATTTGGACTGCAATCGATGGTGCTGGAAATGTGGGCATGGCAACCCAAACCGTGACAGTAAACGATTCGACTCCACCTAGAATTTCAAATCTGTCAGATATTGTACTAGAAGCAAAAGGATCGCAAAACCAAGTCAAACTTGGAAACCCGACCGTCACTGATCTGGTTGGTGTGTTGTCGATAACTAGTGATGCTCCAGAGACATATTCGCTTGGAGAGACCATAGTAAAGTGGACTGCCATTGATGTTGCCAAAAACGTGGCAACGTACGCCCAAAAAGTCACCGTAACTGATGCGACCCCACCAAGGATACGCGCCCCAGCAGATGTCTCAATGGAGGCAATAAGCCTAAATCAGAACCAGGTAAACCTTGGCGAGCCGTCCATTTCTGATAATACCGAAGTTTCCTCAGTTACAAACGATGCCCCTCAATTTTTCCCACTTGGAGAAACCGAAATTGTATGGACTGGAATTGATGTGGCAGGAAACGTTGGAAATGCAATCCAAAAGATAACCGTAGTTGATACTGCGACCCCAGTCATCACCCAACCGCAAGAAATTATTATTGAAGCAATTTCTGAAACATCAAACTCAGTAACACTAGTCGCACCAAACGTATCTGATGTGCAAGAAGTACAAATTACAAACGATGCCCCGAAATTTTTCCCGATTGGCCAAACCAGCATAACTTGGACTGCCATCGACTTGAGTGGAAACAACTCTACTGCAACTCAGATTATATCAGTAGTTGACACTACTGCACCAACCCTAATCCAGCCGCAAGACATCACACAGGAGGCAACGGGAGTTGCAGGAAATCTAGTTACACTTGGCGAGCCAACACTAGAAGACGTTACGGGAATCTCATCAATATCAAACAACGCTCCCTTGGAATTCCCGTTTGGCTCTACAATAGTAACTTGGACTGCCACAGACAATTATGGAAACAGCGCTTCTGCAGACCAAACCATCACAATAATTGATACTACTCCGCCCAAGATTACTGCACCAAAGAACGTGCAAGTTGAGGCAACAGGAATTTCGGAAAATCTTGTAATGCTTGGGGAGCCAAAGGTTTCTGATCTTGTAGAAATTGAATCAATATCAAACGACGCACCAGATGTATTTGCGCTTGGTGACACAGCAGTTACCTGGGCTGCTATTGATACTTCGGAAAACGTCATGACTGCAACACAAATAATATCTGTGGTTGACACAACTCCCCCAGAAATAATAATACCACAAAACTTGGTAGTGGAAGCAACAGACTCTGATGGCACTAGCGTTTCTATTGGCCAAGCAACTGCTAATGATGTAATCGGCGTAGATTCAATCACAAGTGATTCGCCAGATATTTTCAATTTAGGAACAACCGCAATTACCTGGGCTGCTACAGACACTTCTGGAAATGTCGTAACCGCAATCCAAAACGTCACAGTAGTTGACACTACTGCACCAACTATAATTCCGCCATCCGACATAACATTGGAAGCGGTATCTGCCTCAGAGAACACCGTATCGTTGATCATTCCAGAGACAACAGACTCTGTAAGCGAGGTAATAGTATCAAACGATGCACCGTATACATTCCCACTAGGAGAGACCATAGTAACATGGACTGCTACAGACGAGGCAGGCAACCCCGCTACTGCTACACAAACAGTTACCATAGAAGATACCACTGCACCTGCAATCATTGTGCCAGAAGATATCACAATAGAAGCCACATCAAAATCAGACAATGCCATAACACTAGTAGTTCCAGAGGCCTCTGACAATGTAGGAGTATCAAGCCTTACTAACGACGCACCTGCTGCATTCCCAGTCGGAGAGACAATAGTTACATGGACTGCCACAGATGAT
>DASWKH010000119.1:0-4851 GCA_036396715.1 Candidatus Nitrosotenuis sp. | reverse complement strand
ACCAGTTACCATCAGTTGCTTGAACCATTCTTAATTGATTACCGTTGGCAGTCACATCGGGTTCACCTTTTGCTTCGTTAGTATCACTGATTGAACTATCAATCACAACTACTTCAATGACCATTGGTCCTGAAAAGTAGTTTTGGAATTGAGAGTTTTCAGCCGATACAAACAAGTTTGCATTTGCTGCTGAGGCTTCTGGCATCACACTTGGTGCGAATGCCGAATATCCCCAAGTCAGCATAATTGTCATTAAAGTAAGACTAGTTAATTTACGTCCTATCTCGTTGTTCATGTTATTAGTTGGTCTGTTCGAAAATCAGTATATAAGATTAATGGACAATTTATCCACAATGGGATGATTTTTTGAATAAATTTCAAGGCTGGTTTGCGCCTGATCCATTTTTTTGATCGGATTTTGCAATATTTACATTTCATACGGTGATTACGGGGTCATTTTCATGATTTTTGATACATGTCAGTCTGATTTTTAATTGATCATGACTTCTTTTTTGCTTAAGAGTTTTTTGTATAGCAAAACAGCATCATTTTCGTCTTTTGGGCCAACAATGACTGCCGAACCCCTTTTCATAAAGCTGACAGAAAAATCATCAGTTCTCATAGAAAGTCCCAGTTCTCCCTGATTTTCCACCCGAAACTTTAGGTCTTTTGCAAGAGTAGTGATTTTCTCAGAATCTATTTCGAACTTTTGTGTTGGTGTAATTGAGAATGTTCTTTTTCCCCTGTTTCTTCCACAAAGCTCCTCGATGATTAGCTCTTCTTTTGGTGTTGATTCAACTTTGCCGTTTCCACATACAGGACATTCTTCAGCTTTGAATGTTCTAGTCATCACAAAGTCCAGGTTTTCCAAATCAACGTGTAGTATTTTGTCTGATAGGCCTGGTTTTTTGCCAAGTATTATTTTGACTGCTTCAGCAACCTCAATACCACCTATTACTGAGAGGATTGACGGGTGTACACCCTCAATACTGCAGGTAGGCATCGAGTCTTCATCTAGTGCTGGAAACATGCATGAATAGCATGCACTCTGATGCGGCAAAATGGTAAAGGCTTGTCCCGATACTCCTACTGCGGCACCAGTAACAAATGGAATGTTTTTTTCGACACATGCCTTGTTCAAAGCATATCTTGCATTGACACTATCAAGCGCATCTATTACAACATCACATCCCTCTATGGCATCAAGTGCAGTATAATCATTAATTGAGATTGGTAGGGATTCGATTTCTACATCTGAGTTTAGTTTTTTTAGTTTTTTTGCAGCAACTTCCACTTTGACTTGGCCGACATCAGATTCGTCAAACATTGTTTGCCTGTGTAGGTTTGATAATTCAATTACATCCCTGTCTATGATTCGCAGTTTTCCAATTCCCATTGCAACAAGCCTTGTTGTAATTGGATTGCCTAGCCCTCCAACTCCCACAACGCAGACTTTGGCTGCTCTTAGCTTTAGCTGTCCTTGGTAACCAATCTCCTCTAGCATGATTTGTCTAGAGTATCTGTCAACATCTTTGCTTGAGAGTTCTGAGCCGCCTGCCACTGCAGGTAGGATGTATATCTCATCACCATCCTTTAGTACTGTTTCCATGCCACCAGAGAATCGAGCATTCTTTCCGTTGATGTAGATGTTGATAAGAGAACGCGGAGTCCCATCATCGTTTAGAACTCGGCGCTTGAAATCATCTCCCATGTTTTCTGAAATTTTGTTAAAAGATTCTAAAAGCGAGCCTGCAGTTATTTGGAGTTTTTTTTCTCCTCCACCTTTGTTTAACACTGATGGAATTGTAAATGTGATGTTTGGCAAATTACTTCACCACTGCAGAGATTTTTGCCAAATCTGCCTGCATTACTTCTGGCTTTTGCAATACTTCCATTAGTGACTCTGTTGCCTTGAGTCCGTTTCCTGTCACATAACATATTGTAGTGTCGTTTTTGTCAATTTTGCCATCCTCTACCATTTTTTTGAGAACCGCAACAGAGACACCACCTGCAGGTTCTGTAAATATTCCCTCTGTTTGGGCCAAAAGAAGTATTGCATCAAGGATTTCCCGATTGTTTGATTCTTCGGCATAACTGTGATACTGCTTTAGTCTTTTGAGAACGTAACGGCCATCTCCAGGATCACCTATTGCAAGGCTTTTTGCTATGGTGTCGGGGTTTTCAACCGGGATGACTTCACTTGAATTATTTTTGAACGCATCAACGATTGGTGCACAGCCGTGTGGTTGTGCAGCGTGAATATGCATTCCAGACACATCTTTTAGCAGGGAAATGTTTTGCAATTCTTCGAATCCCTTGCATATTGCGTTTAGCATTGCGCCGCTTCCTACTGGAACGACAAGATGGTCAGGCACTTGCCAGCCAAGCTGTTCTGCGACCTCGTATGCCAGTGTTTTTGATCCTTCAACATAGTATGATCTCATGTTAATATTGACAATCCCAATTCCCTTGCTGTCGCCAATTTGTGCTGCAATCCTGTTTGCATCATCATATGTTCCATCCACTGCGATGAATTTTGAGCCGTATGCAAGTGCCTGAGTTATTTTTGCATGCTCAATATCACTTGGGGCAAACACATAGCATGGAAAACCCCCCTTTGCAGCATGTGCCGCAGTAGCCGACGCCAGATTACCAGTAGATGCGCATCCAACTGCAGACAGGCCAAACTCTTTTGCCTTTGATACCGCAATGCCTGCCGGCCTGTCTTTGAATGAAAATGTGGGGTTTACAGAGTCGTTTTTTATGTAAAGATTATTCAGCCCTAGCTTTTTTCCAAGATTTTCTGCTCTGACTAACGGCGTCATTCCAGCGTCAATGCTTACAATGTTTGCCTTGTTCTGGATTGGCAATAACTCAAAGTATCGCCAGTAGGTGTGCTCACGGCCTACAAAGGTGTTTTTTGAAATTGGTGGAAACTCGTACTTGACATCTAGTGGCCCAAAACACTCATCACAAATATACCTAAAAGTAGAATCGTATTCTTTTTTGCATTCTCTGCACTGCAATGATACCTTTGTCATGAAAAATCGTTTACTAAACCATAGTTAAAATGTCCTAATATCAAGTTTAGTAATACTTAATTTTTTAGGCTAAAAATTTAATAATAGTTAATTAGGTCTAATAACGCGCAAATATGACTCATCCACAACGTTTTTTATCTTTTTTGCGATGTAATCAAAAACGATGAAGGCAAAAATAATTGGAATTTCCATTGCTTCGGTGGTAGTTACTGCGCTTGTACTAGCAATCATTTTTGTTGGGCCAATCGATGTTGCAAAACCTCAAGAAAAAGAGGATCCATTTGAGGGCTGGAATCGATCTGGCCCTTTTGCCATAAACAAACTTGAGTACAAGCTTGGAGAAAATATTTTTGTTGTAGGTGAGGGCCTTGGTCCAAATGATGTAGGCACCATGGTTTTTGTCATGCCAAATCAGACCACAAAATACATATCAATTCCATTTGACGGCGCTGATAAGACCGACTTTAATCAGTATTTCAAACCATCTATTTCAAAGGCAAGAAAGATTTGTAGTGTTGATGATCTTGTAGGGGTGTGGACGGTTGTACTTAGCGGTACTAATTACAAACCGATATCATTTGAATTCCTAAATGAAACACTGCGCGGAGACGAAGCTCTTTTTCAAAGAGTTTGCTGATCCAGTTTGTTATGAAAGCAGACTCGCTCGCCGGTATGACAGGCAGGGCCTGCCGGCTCTACTAGATATATCACGGCATCAGAGTCGCAGTCAACTAGGATTTCTCTGACTTTTTGTGTGTTGCCAGACTCTTCGCCTTTCATCCATAATTTGTTTCTTGATCTGCTCCAAAACCACGAGTTGCCAGTTTTTTGTGTTAGCAAAATTGATTCCTTGTTTGCATATGCAAGTGTTAGAACTTCTTTTGTGTTGACATCTTGAACTATTACTGGAACTAGTCCGTCTCCCTTTGCAAAATCTAAATCATTGATATTCTTTTCCATGTCTTTAGAATTAGATTTTTCCTTATAATCTTACGTCAACGTCGTTTACTTTGAGATATTCTTTTACCCTATCCACGGAATGGGTTTCATAATGAAATATGGATGCTGCCAAGGCTGCATCGACATTAGTTTGCTTAAAAACCTCTAGCATGTGGTTTGGCTTGCCACATCCACCTGACGCAATTACTGGAATGCTCACATTATCTACAATTGCTTTAGTTAGAATTAGGTCATAGCCGTCTTTAGTTCCATCCCTGTCAATGCTTGTTAGAAGAATCTCACCTGCCCCAAGCTCTTGTACTTTTTTTGCCCAGTCTATGGCATCAAGACCAGTTTCTTTTTTTCCACCATATACGAACACCTCAAACCAAAACTTTTTGGAATCCTCTGAGAAAATGTTCTTCCCATTTGAAACATTGTAGTTTCGTTTCGCATCAATTGCTACAACAATGCATTGTCTTCCAAATAATTCCATGAGCTCTGTAATGATTTGCGGGTTCTTTACTGCGCCAGTATTGATTGCCACCTTGTCTGCCCCACAAAGCAAAATGTCTCGCGCATGCTGCAGGGTTTTCACTCCACCTCCCACAGTAAATGGAATGTCAATTACTTGGGCAACCTTTGATACTAGTGATCTAATTGTTTCTCTTTGTTCTTGTGATGCAGTTATATCCAAAAAGACCAGTTCGTCCGCACCTTCATTGCTGTATTTTTGTGCTAAAAGGACAGGATCACCTGCATCTTTGATTGACTCAAAGTGCAATCCCTTTACTACTCTGCCATTTGCTACATCAAGACAGGGAATTACTCTTTTTGTTAGACTCAAGCTAGCTTTTTTGCCTCCTCAATT
>DASWKH010000118.1:0-3032 GCA_036396715.1 Candidatus Nitrosotenuis sp. | reverse complement strand
TAGCATTTCTTATTGCTGCAACATCGCTTGATGATATTGTTTTGGTTAACCGTAACAAGGAAAAGGCGCTAGGTACAGCACTTGATATATCAAATTCTGTGTCTGTGGATTCACCGGTATCTGTTGTTGGAACCGATGACTATTCTAAAATAAAGAACTCTAAAGTTGTTATAATTTCTGCCAGTGCAGGTAACTCGGGAACTAGTAGGATGGATTTTTTAGAACAAAACGTTGTCCTAATCAAGGATATTGCCAAAAAAATCAAACAACATTCTCCAGAGTCAAAAATTCTAATTGTAACAAATCCTCTTGATGTTATTACCTATGTTTTTCAAAAAGAGGTGCCCCATTCAAAAGAAAAGGTAATTGGTATTGCAGGAAACCTTGACTCTAGTAGATTTAGGTATATTCTTGCAAAGGAATTGAATACAGATGTTGACAAAATCACAAATGCGCTTGTACTTGGAGAACACGGAGATACAATGGTTCCAATTTTTTCTCATGCAAGATATAACGGTAAACCTGTTTTAGATTTTTTAAGCACTACTCAGGTGCAGCAAATTACAGATAATGTGAGAAATTATTGGAAAGATCTAAGAAAATACAAGGTTTTTTCTATATTTGGTATTGCAAAGAACACAACAGATGTAGCACGTGCAATCCTCAAAGACGAAAAACTGTCGCTTTCAGCATCTGTATTAGTTGATGGCCAATATGATCTATCTGATTTGTGCCTTGGTGTTCCAATAAAAATAAACAAAAATGGTATAGATAAAATCAATGAAATTGATCTTTTAAAATCAGAATTAGAATCATTACACCATTCTGCATTAGTTGTAAAAAACTATCTTGCAGCTTGAATTGTCTAAAAATATTAATTTTAATACTCGCCCATTCCTCCACCTGGTGGCATTCCTTGTGGTGGAGAAGCAGACTTTGATACCGCAACAACATTGTCTATCCTTAGAATCATGTTTGCAGTTTCTGTTGCAGATTTTATTACCTGTTCTTTTACTTTGAGTGGTTCTAGAACATCAAGTTTTGAAATGTTTCCTACGGTACCGTTAATTACATCAATACCTGTATATTTTTCGCCAGCTGATTGTTTTGCACGAAGCTGAGTTATAGCATCAATTGGATTCATGCCTGCATTTCTTGCTAGTGCAAGGGGAATTGATTCTAAAGCTTCAGCAAATTTTTCAACTGCTAATTGCTCACGACCAGATAACGATTGCGACCATGTCCTAAGCTTTACAGCAACATATGCTTCAGGTGCTCCGCCACCTACAAGCATTAACGGTCTTTCAACAACATCTTTTACAACCATTAAGGCATCATGTATGGAGCGCTCAGCCTCATCAATTACCCTTTGTGAACCTCCTCGTATAAGTACGGTTACTGCTTTTGGATTTTTACAGCCCTCTACAAACACCCAATTGTCATTTTCAATTTGCTTTTCCTCTACATTTTGGGCTAGTCCAAGATCCTTTTCTGATAAATCATTTACATTTCCAACTATTCTTGCGCCTGTAGCCTTTGCAAGCTTTGACATGTCGCTTTCTTTTATTCTCCTTACCGCAAGAATGTTGGCTTTGGAAAGATAATGCTGTACGATATCGTCAATTCCTTTTTGGCACAAGATCACATTAGCATTAGCAGATTTGATTTTTTCAACCATATCACGTAAGATCTTGTCTTCTTCGTCCATGAAAGATTTGATTTGGTTGGGATCTGAGATGTTTATTTTTGCTTCAAATTCTGTTTTTTCAATCTCAAGTGGCGCGCTAATCAAAGCAATTTTTGCATTTTCTATTCTTCTTGGCATGCCACTGTTGGCAACTTCTTTATCAAGTACGATTCCATTTACAATCTGACTGTCAGAAACAGAACCACCAGCTTTCTTTTCTACCTTGATATTGTCTATTTTTATTTTATATTCGCCATTTTTTTCCTCACGTATTGCAAGACAGGCTTCGACAACAAGCTTTGCCAGATCTGATGCTTCAATTGAAACAAGCTTTGTCTGCATCGCAGTTTTTGCAATTTTTTCTAAAGTACTTCGATCATCAACACTTACTTTTTGGGCTATTTCTAAAAGAAGCTCGCTTGCTTTTCTTGATGCCTTTTTGTAGCCATCTGCAATTATTACAGGATGAATCTCATTATCTATTAATGACTCTGCTTTTTCTAAGAGTGCGCCTGCCATGACTACCGCAGATGTGGTCCCATCGCCCACTTCACTATCTGTTGCTTTTGCAACCTCTACCATCATTTTTGCAGCTGGGTGCTGAACATCAATTTCTTTGAGTATTGTAGCACCATCGTTTGTGATTGTAATATCGCCAAGTGAATCTACAAGCATCTTGTCCATTCCACGCGGTCCTAAACTAGTGCTTATCATTTCTGCAATCAGTTTGGCTGCAGATATGTTGTTTCTTTGAGCATCACGTCCTCTTGATTGGCGAGTTCCTTCTTTTAGTAAAATAACTGGAATCCCTTCGGCGGTAGTCTGTAGTTGAGCCATAAAAATAACACAAAGATTTTCTATTTATGGGATGATTACAAATTCCACAATTGATAATCGTTTTAAAAATTCTAGCCACTATTTGCCTCAATAGCGTCAATTTGAATTACCTCGACTACCTTTAACTGTCCTAGTAATAGCTCTTGCTGCTTATCATAGTAATTGTAAACTCCTTCAGATTGCGGAGTAAATGTAATAATGTCTTTTTCTCCAGATGCTAAAAGTTCTGTCTGGATATCTAACCCATCAATGTATAGCCTGTGAGGGGATGTACCATCATTGATTACAGTTAGAATATACATAAAGCCAAGACGAGTAATCAAAGTGGGATTGTTTTTTTCACCGTTTCCGACTATTCCGTCTACAGTTGTCTTTATACCATCGTCTCTAAACGCTACAGTTTGCCGAACCGTTTCAGGATAGAAAATATCTACATGCCTTACTGTGCCCTGTCCTATTATGGTCATTAACGCACCAAAAAATACAATGCCTGCAATGACTCCAATGA
>DASWKH010000117.1:0-44447 GCA_036396715.1 Candidatus Nitrosotenuis sp. | reverse complement strand
ATTCGTCTGCAACCGTTAATGAGGCAGCTAAAATGATGGAAAAGGCAAGAGTTGGCTCTGTCCTAGTTTTAGAACAAAACATTCCAGTTGGAATAATGACAGACAGGGATTTTGCAATAAAAATTGCTGCTCATGCATATCCAATTCACACCAAGGTAAAGCAGGTAATGTCATCACCTTTGATTCATGTAAGTCCAGACGATGAGGTATGGATTGCAGCAGACCTGATGTATTCAAGAAAGATACGAAGACTTCCTGTCCTAGATGAGGACAAATTGCTAGGGATTGTCACAACTACTGATTTGATCAAATTGTATACTGTATGTAATAGAGAGGATACAAGAAAAATGTATTATCACGCGCTGACAAAAATATTTGATGACCATAACGAAGAGGCAATAGCCAGCTACTAGCCTCTAACAAGATTACTTATCAAGTTCCCAACCAGATATGCAACCGTTGCTGCAATTCCTCCAATTAATAATGTTATAAGACCTGATTGAAATAATGGTTTTTTGACAATTTTTCCTTTGATTATTCCAATTATAAAAAATGCGATGCCTGTAAAGATAACTGAAGATGTAAAGCTTTCAGAAACTGAGCTTGTCAGTCCCAATGCATAGATTATTACAAATGGGATTAGTGGAATAATGCCAATTAAGGTAAAACCCATAATTGTGCTTGTAGCACTGGCAAGAGGTTTTTTATCGTCTTCGATTAGTCCTAATTCTTCTTTCATCATAGTATCAACCCAGACTTTTTTTCTTGCAGTAATTACTCTGACAATTTCATCCAAGAGCTCTTTAGTGAATCCCTTTTTTGCATAAATATCACGGATTTCCTGTTTTTCTGATTCTTCCATATTATCGATTTCCCATTCCTCCCTTTTTCTTTCCTTTTGAATGAACTCAATTCGAGCCTTGGTTGCCTGATAGCTACCTACTGCCATAGCAAAACCATCGGCAAAAAGGTTCGCAAATCCAAGTATCACCACAATCATGGGAGAAAGTGAAGCACCTATTGCTCCTGCTACAACAGCAAATGTGGTAACCGAGCCGTCAAATGAACCATAAATGAAATCCTCAAAATGCCATTTCATTGTTATTAAAGCCACATAGTGAGATTAAAAATTGCTGGGAAAAAATCAAGTTTGAAAATAAAAAGTTGGTTTTAGGACACTAATACAGTGCCTCTCATCCATGGGTGGATGCTGCAGAAGTAATGGTATGTGTCTTTTGTATCAAAGGTGTACTGCCAAGTCTCACCTGCCTGAATGAATCCAGAATCGAACTCGTTTCCAAGATCCGTTACCGTGTGAATTATAGTGTCATCATTTGTCCATGTGACCGTAGTGCCAGTTGAGACCTTTATCACGGATGGAGAGTACGCTTTTGTGGACTGGTATCGCCAAGTGTCTGCCAGTATAGAAACTTGGTTTGTTTGAACTGCCGAGCTCTCAAGGTTTGTCTCTTGGAACCATTGGCCTCTCATATTATGCATAAACTGTGAGTCCCTCATCATCATCCATGGCCCCATGTACTGCTGCTGAAAGTTTTGGTTTTGCATCATTGTACCCATCATCGTATTCATGAACTGTGGGTTGTTCATCATTTGATTCACCATGCCGTTCATGGTGTTTGGGTTGTTCATCATTTGTCCCATCATCACGCTTCCAAACTGGGAATTTTGCATCATTGTACCCATCATTGTATTCATGTGTTGTGGACTTTGCATCATCATTTGATGCATTTGTTGCATGTGGTTTGGATCATTCATCATAAGGTCATGCATTTGTTGAATGGATTGAGGATTGTTCATCATTTGTTGCATTTGTTGTGGAGTCATGTGCGTAAAGTTTGGTTGAGTCGAGTAAAACATTGCATATCCTATGCCTAGTCCTGCAAAGAAGACACCCACTACAACTCCTATCCAAATAATTTGATTTGTCACTGATTTGATTCGTAATTATATCTATATACAATTAATGGTCAATTTTCAACCTTGATAACTCTAAAATTCAAATTCTCAGAGCCTAAAACAATCAAGAAGTAGAGACGACCAAAAAACATCAACACAGCCAAAATCATTGAGAACATTACTTCCAGTTGTACTGTAGCTGGGCAAAATGCTTAATCAATCATCTGGGATGTACTAAATTATTGAAAAAAATAATGATCATAAAAGCAAATGGGGAAAAAGCACCATTTGATCCAAACAAAGTAGAATCAACATGTATCAGAGCAGGTGCAAGTCCTGATTTAGCAAAAAGAATTGCGAATCAGGTTTACTCTAAAACTCGCCAGGGAATGTCAACTAGAGAAATTTACAGAATGGTACTGCATTTTCTTTCCGAACATGGGATGATAGCTATCAAACACAGGTATCGCCTAAAAGAAGCAATAATGAGAATGGGACCTGCTGGGTTTTCATTTGAGATCTACGTAGGACAGATTCTTGGACACTTTGGTTACACTACCAAGTCTATTCGTACCGAGATGACAGGAAGATGTGTCAAGCATGAAGTCGACCTCGTCTTGGAATCAATTCAAGACGGAAAAAAGTGGATGGCCGAATGCAAATATCATAACATGCCTGGCAGATACACAGGACTCAAAGAATCCCTGTATACGCATGCACGATTTTTGGACCTATCTGACAAATTTGATGGTGAAATGCTTGTTTGCAATACCAAGGTATCTTCAGATGTAATTACATACGCAAAATGTGTTGGGCAACAAGTCTTGTCTTGGAAGTATCCAACCGAAAAGGGTTTGGAACGAATGATTGAAGAAAAGAAGCTGTATCCCATCACCATACTGGGTCCAACTAAAAAGGAATTAGTGTTATTTTCCAAAAACAGTCTGATGATTGCCAAAGATTTGGTAGATATGCCCGTAAATGAGGTTGTAAACAAAACTGGCATTTCCATTAAACGGATAATAATATTACGAAACCTTGCAAGACAAGTCATTAGTTAGTTTTTAAAAATTCCAAAACTTTTGTTATGTTGTTTCTTACAACATGTGCAGATTTCTGCAGGGATTCATTTTCATTTTTCGTGATTTTGATTTGATGAATTTTTGCAATTCCATTTTTGTTTATGGTGAGTGGAACACCAATACACACATCCGAAAGCCCAAATTGTCCATCAAGTAATGTCGAGGCAGGAATATCCAATGTTTCATTTTTTATTATGCATTTTATTATATCAAAGGTAGATTTTGCAATACCAAACACTGAATGTCCTTTGTAATCTCGAAGGTATTTCCAATAATTTCTTACCTCATTTGTAATCTCGGATTTCTTTTGCCCATCCAAAATGTCTTGAACTGGTTTTCCATTGAATTTTGCGTATGAGAAAATTGGGACCATTGAATCATCGTGTTCTCCCAAAACTAGGGCATCAGTAATTTTTGATTGGTTTGTACCAAATTCTTTTGATAAAAGATATCTAAATCTACTAGAGTCAAGGCTTGAGGCAACACCTATTACGTTTTTTGATGGAAAGTCTCTCTCCTTTTGCATTACATATGTAAGAACATCTACGGGGTTTGTTATCATCAGTATTTTGGCTTCAGGTGCGTATCTAGCTATATTTTGTGAGATTTCTCTAATCATAATGGCCTGATCATACATTATTTCGGTTCGACTTTGCAGATGTACTCCGCTGCTTGCGGTAATTGCTACGACATCTGAGTTTTTGATTTTCGAATAATCGCTTGTTCCATTAATTGATATTGTCGATGTTGCTGGAATTGTAGTTGATGCATCTAATGCCTCACCAATTGCTTTTTTCTCGTTACGATTTACCAGAATCACATCATCAAGTGCAAAAGAGCCGCAAAGAAATGCAAGTGCAGATCCTACTTTGCCGCTACCAATTATTGAGATCAATTTGATTTTTCACTCAGTTTTAAGATCATATTTTAATTATTCAAATGGCGTTACTTTAACTGCACGAATTGTTCCAAGAAATTCTTTACCATTTGCGGTATCATAATAATTGAAGATTGCCTCGTTTTTGCTTTGTAAAATTATTTTATCACGTTCATCTGGTTCTAACAATTTTGTGCTAATATTAGGTCCTTCAACGAATAGCTGGTGTGATATCACATCCTTGTTTACAACCGTAATAATGTAAGAATAATCACCAGTTCTCATCACAAGTTCTGGATTTGTTCCGGCGTTTCCTACCGTACCTACTACAACTGTTCTCCCATCCAGAGTTCGAAACTCTAATGTTTGCCTGACTTCTTCTGGCCAAAAAATATTGAACGGTCTGACATATCCTTGGCTTGCATAACCAAAAATTGCAGCAAGTGCAATAAAACCACCAATCAGCCCGATTATTATGAATTTCTTATCACTGTTCACAAAGAATTTAGCTGTTTTATCGTATAAGTATAGAAGTGATAATTATCAGAATTGGGTTCCATTGTGCAGATAAATAATTCCAAAGTTGTAGGATAATTCATGTCAGAATTACGACGTCATCTTGGGCTTTTTCAGACAACCATGTATGGCGTTGGTCTTATCCTTGGTGCGGGAATTTATGCGTTAATTGGAAGTGCTACTGGAGAAGCGGGAAATTCAGTTTGGGTCTCATTTATTTTGGCTGCCATGGCTGCTGTGTTTACAGGACTAAGTTATGCGGAGCTTTCTTCTATGTATCCAAAGGCTGCTGCCGAATATTCTTACACCAAAAATGCATTCAAGAATAATTTTGTGGCATTTCTTGTTGGTTGGCTTACACTGTTTGTTGCAATAATTTCTGCATCAACTATTGCACTTGGTTTTGGTGGATATTTTGCTGGTTTGTTTGGCGCACCAATTTTGATTTCTGCAATACTTGTAATTGTGGTTCTCTCATTTGTTAATTTTATTGGAATACGGGAATCATCTTCTATGAATGTAATTTTTACCATAATTGAAGCCGCTGGACTAGGATTGATAATTTGGATTGGTTTTGCGTTGTTTGGGAATTCACAAGTTGATTATTTTGAGGCACCTCATGGTCTAATGGGCATATTTTCTGGCTTTACGCTTGTGTTTTTTGCCTATATTGGCTTTGAAAACATTGCAAATATTGCTGAAGAAATACGTAATCCAAAAAAAGTTCTTCCGCGAGCAATTATTCTTTCCATATCAATTACTGCAATAATCTACATTCTAGTATCAATTTCTGCAATCAGGGTACTAGACTGGCAAGAACTTGGGTCTTCGATTGCACCTCTTGCGGATGTTGTAAAAAAAGCACTTGGCCCCCAGGCCCAGATCATTCTTTTGTTAATTGCGCTTTTTGCTACAACAAACACGGTTTTAATCATGTTGCTTTCGGGATCACGAATTCTTTATGGGATTGCTCGTGACAAATCGCTTCCAGCAATTTTTGGAATTATTCATCAGGGGAGAAAAACTCCATGGGCTGGAGTAATTATGATTGGTTCTCTAGCTGTTGCATTTACCTTTGCAGGAGATATTTCGACTATAGCAAATATCTCTGTGTTTGCCATCATCATGGTTTTCATTGCAGTGAATTTTTCGTTGATTTGGCTACGATTAAAGGAGCCGCAAGCTGAAAGGCCATTCAAAGTTCCGCTAAATGTGAAAAACTTTCCAATTTTACCTGTACTTGGAATAATCACACCAATTGTTGGAGTGATTCAATTGGATGTATATGTGATATTGATGGGTATTGGAGTTGTTTTGAGTGGGGCTGCGTTTTATTTTATTTATAACAGAATTAAGAAAACTACGAAGGTTGATTAATTTCAGTCCAGCAACAACACTCAACATACATGCAATTTGGGCAGTCAACTGGTGAATTACTTTTTTTGCATTCTGATGGCAAGCACTCACAATCTGCACATTTTATCTGAAATTGATTCAATTTAACACCAAATTGTTGTTACTCAAAAAAAATAAAAAAAGTTATTGGAATGGATCGATGAACGGACAGTTCACTATGTGATCACTATCCATTGGTCGCGCCAAATTCACATCAATCAATCCTGCTTTGCTGTATGCGTTGATATCACCTACTGTTTCAAGTACTGATGCAGAAGTCGGATCCTTCCATCCAATCGCAAATATTCTCCACATTGGAGAATAGTTCTTATCTCCAGGAGCAGCTGCTGCAATTCCTGGCTGGAATCCCAATGGGCCAGTTCCTTTGGCGCCATTCATGAATTGGAACAAGTCTACTGCTGCAGAATTTGCAATCAGTGCAGCTGAAGTTGGTGAGCTTGCTACGCCCATCATGGCAGCTGGGCCTGATGGAGTTGCATCCGTGACAATATAGTAGATGGTTCTACCGTCTGGTCCCCACCCTCTGTGTGCTACAAATGTGACTGTCATTTCGTCTGTGTCAATGTCTAGTACCTGTCCTCCGCCGTATGGTGTGTCATCGGTTAATGTCTTGTCGTCCTTAACTTGGAGCTGTCCTCCAGGCCACACAACTTGTGGCATGTTAATCACCACTGGAAGATCACTTAGTGTCACCAAGCCTTCCTCTTCTGCCGCAAGTATTGCGGCTTCAGAATCCAAAAGATCAGCCTGTGAAGCATCATTCCATGTTACATGGACGTGTGATGTCAGTGCGCTGTACGTTTCTGGCTGGGCAGGAGTGTTTGTAAAGACCTCGCTTTGGAATCCGTGGATTCCACCACCTTCAATTCCGTTGGTAAAGACGTATGTTGTTGAAAGTGCTTTCTTTGGCGCATTTGCCAAAAATGGGGCAAGCTCTACTTTCCAACCCTGATTTTGTGTGATAACATCGGCATGCTTTTGTTCGCTGGAATCGGTTATGATAAAGTACACTGATTCACCATTGTACCAACCCTGATGAAGTGGGATCGTCACAGGAACATTTGTCCTTGCAAGTCTTAGTTCATACCCTGGTTCTTCCATCATGGTTTCCGTTTCCACCATAGAATTTTTTTCCATCATGGTTTCCTTTTCTGTCATCTTTTCTGTTTTTTTGGATAGTTTTTCTTCCATTGCAGATTTTCCGCCTGGAATCTCAGAACAAAGTTTGTCTCCACAGACCTTACTTGATGATGTAGCCGATAGAGGAGTTCCCTTGCTTTTTAACGCCTCAGCATCTTGAAAGTTGGTTGTTAGCCCAACAGTAAAGAGAGGTAGTATCAACAGCAACGAAGCTAGTTTGAGTTTATCATTCATTGAGTTTGATCAGATTTATAATCACATAAAAGCAATTTTCCAGATCTTACAATGGGCATATGTAAATTGTTTAGAATCTAAAATTTGATATCATCAAACTGAAAAATTTGGAAAAATATAGCAGATCAGCTAAAAATTTGTAAAATTACATTCGATTTTCTGCATCAATAAAAAGACTTTTAACAAGTATTCTGAGGTTTGTTGCTTAAGGGGATACTAGTGCATAAACAGCTAAATCCACTTGATATATGCAAACAGGTTTTGAGCCTTGATGATTCCATACGATTTGTTGGAAGAATCAAGGATAGAAAGGTAATTGCCTTTGCACGACATCCAGAAAAAAAACCGCTTTTGGATTCTGAATTAGGAAACTTGGCTCATTACCACGCATCAGTAAAAGCAAGTATGGAGGAGATGTTCGATGATGCACTAGGCAAGACAAACTGGATGATAACTGCAAAGGAAAAGGTAAAGCTGATCACATTGTTTTTGGATGACGGGCTGCTCATTTTCTCAATTGATGTAAAAGCAGACCATGATGAAATAATCAAGAAAATTCAAAGCCTAAACATGCCTCTTTAGAAATCCTAAACTTAGAAGCTACTCTCAAACATGTTAGTGTGTGGCATAAACGACATTCCAACCAAAATTGGGATAACAAATATCGCAATTCCGATGGCAGTAAGTATTGCCCCAAGAAGTAAGCAGTCCTTTGCTTTTTTTGGATCGTCTTCTCTGATCACAAAGTAGGCAATTATGCCACCTATTACACTAAAGAGAATTGGTAAGAGGAACCACCAACTGCTGCGCCTTTTTACTTCCATGTTATATCAAACCCCATTTTAGGTAAAAAAGCTTGGCTCATTTCAGATATTTTTTTAGTGAAAGTTTTTCTTGGCCTGGAATCTTGGCAATCTCAAATCCTTCTTTTCTTTTTGAAAGAGGACGCGTAGCATCAATTCCAAGCTTTGCAGTCAATAGATTCTTTTGATCACTTGACGGATCAAGGCTTGATCCTCTTACCTTTTGTATTATTGTCAAGTCTTTGTCTGCCTGGAACCTTGTTGCCATGGCATATTCTACGGCCACAGGATCGGAGGGGTCAATATCGTCATCTACTACTGTGACTAGCTTTAGCGAGCGATGCGAGGCAAAGGTTTTTTCGATTGCTTTTTTTGCATCAGAATCTTTTTTCTTTGAAATCTGTACAACTGCATGAAGCCAGTTGCAGCCGCCATCACTCATGACCACTTGGTTTGTTTGTGGAACTGACTTTTTGAGCTCGCGGTTTAGTTTTGCCTCAATTGGCATTCCCATCAGTAGCCTGTGCTCTGCATATCCTGATAGTATGTCATGAAATATTGCATTGTTTCTGTAATACAGCTTTTTGAGCTCAAATACTGGCTGCTGTCTTGCAAAGTCATACGTCCTTAGCATCTCAACCATCCATTCCTTGTGGGTCTTGTCTGCTAAGATATTGCCCTCCATGACTATTTCTGCACCACTTGGTACGGCAAGGCCAGAATACGGCAGTTTTGTAAGGGAAAGTTTGCCTGCCAAAAGCGTGTTTGCGATGTCTAGCTCGTCTTTTCCCCATTCTGCCTGATATGCCCCTGCAATGGATATGGTAGGATGAACGCCCACAGTTATCGCTACTTTGAGGTCTTTGCCATGTTCTTTTGCGTCAACAAAGGTGCGATGAAGGTGTCGTCCTTCTACCATCCTAACAGAAAAGTGTGTCTTATCAAGCGGCATCAGTCTATGGAATGAAGAGTTTTGTGCCCCAGTTTCCGGATTTTTTGCATAAATGATTGAAGATGTGATAAACGGTCCTGGCTCTTTTTCAAAATGGGTAACAACTGGCAAAACTGACAAATCCCGTGAGCTGTTTTCGAGGAATTTTCCACCAGATACAATTTTAGGCTTTTTTGCATGCCCTATTGCCGAAATTACTTTGTGATGAATTGTTGACTCGCTTGCTCCAATTGCCTTTGCAAATCTTGCACGTGTTCCAACCAGGTTTGCAACGAGGCGCAGCTTGCTTTCTTTAATGTTCTCAAATAAAATTGCGTTGCCGCCATCGACTTTGGCAGTAATTGCTGCAATCTCATATTTTGTAGATACTTTCTTTTTTATTATCGAGAGTTGTCCAGATTTTTTTATATGATCAATGAAATTACGAATGTCTGTCATTCTCTTACTGCCTCCATTATCTTGGCAATTAGAACCTTGCCGGCGTTTGCTCCAAGTTCTTTTTGTGTGGACAATGATGCAATACACAAACCCCTAATTTCTGATGCTACCTTTTGAGAAATTAATTTCAAAAAAAGCGAGTCGGCTTTTGCTGGAATAATAATAGATGAGCTTGGTGCAGGACCCGTTCCAATTGATATTATAGTTGCACCAAATTTTCTAGCACCTTCGGTGATGGAAATGAAAAAACCATTATCGTACTTTACGATTGTTACATCGAATTTCCGATTTTCTGTTTCCACAGAGATTACTCTGTGGTCAGAACTTGACATTAATTGCTAGGTAAGACTTATGCCTTTATTGCTATTGCTTCTGCTTCTTGAGCTTCAGCTTCAACTCTGGCTCGCAGCTTGGCTTTGTACTTGAGATTTCGTGGTTTTGTTCTCAGTCTGTAACCGCAGCATGGACACCAAAGTCCTTCCCATTTGATGAAGATTTCACAAATTTGACAACGTCTCTGTCCTGAAGCATAACGTCCGGTTCCTACTGGCTTTTGAGCCTTGTATCTGGAGCAGATTCCCTTACATGTCATATTTCTTCAATATGATATAGGATTCGCAAATATTTAAGGATGGATCTAAAATTTCTATAGTTTTATTTTGAAAATCTTGTAATTTTTTTATTGAACCTTGGGGAATAGCTCGATCAATTTGAAAAAACCACGTCAAGATGTATAAATATCTTACGATTTTTTTACACATGGTATATTAAACCCCTCAGGCGCGGTTTTTGGGATTTTTTTGCCTATTTTTTGGTCATTTTTTGCGGATTTTACGAAATTATCCAGTTCTTGAAAGGGGTAGAACAAAACGACGATACCCTTGGCGTTGTGTGATGTATTTTGCAGACATCATATCGCGTTCGCCGCGCTTGTTGTAGTTTTTGATTTTTCTTGTAGTTTTTCTCTCATCAACAAACTCTAACTCAAAGTGAGAGCAGAACCTCAAATTAAGAAGGGTTGTTATCTTTTTTGCAACATCCATGTTTCCATTTCCTATTTTGACAATCTTTTTTTCTGATCGGAGTCCGCCAAGAATCCTTGCCACATGAAAGGCAAGCTCGTCTGGTGAGGTGTACAGTCCTCGCTCGATTTCCTTTCCAAGATATAGTACAGAAAGCCCGATTCTCTGTCCTGGGTCGATTCCAATTATTAGCTCGTGTTGGTTTAGACCAGAGTCAAGTTTTTCGATTATTATTCCCTGAATTACGGTTGGGTCTTCCTTTAGTATCTCCTCGTTTAGGATCGTCTGGCTTGCAGATTGAGGCGATTCTTCCTGCGTTGTCAAAATGAGGCTTCCTGGATAGCTTTGGATCTCCGTTGGCAAAAGTGAGTCATATTTTAGGTTCAGAAACTTGAGTGCCTTGACGAATTGGAAATAAGGTTTGCCGTAGGTGGTGGCAATTCCAATTCTACAATCTTCTAATGTGCTGATACCTTTCATTGATGGTTTTTGCGAATTTAAGGCTTTAGGGTTTGAAAATTTAGGGTTTTAGAATTGTAGAAACTACGCTGTCAACTGCCTCATCGAATTTTGAATCAATTGTGGATTTGAGTTTGTCAAGCTTTGCTGCTCCGTCTGAAGCAATCTTTTTTGCTTGCTGTTCTGCTTTTGCCTTGGTTTCAGAAATCATTGATTCGGCTTCTTTTATTGCTGTCTGAGTTACCTTTTCCTTTAGTGAATCTATCTCCTTTAGAGCCTTTGAATTTAATGATTTTTTCATTTCGGCAATCTTGATGTTTTGGGAATCAATGTCGTTCTCAAGATCAGCCAAGGACTTGATAATTTTGCTGACCTTAGAATCCGCGACTGCTGTCTGTGCTGCTTCCTTCATCAGTTAAAAATCCCCTTTTTCCATAATTAAAGCCTTCATTTTGTACTCAAAAGAAGGATTGCCCGCGCAAGATCGCCGTTTGTCTCCTTTAGGGCATTTGCTGCAACTTCTGGAGTTACATTTGCCTGCTGGGACACAAGCATAATGTCCTCTTCTGAAAACACTGGGGTTTCTAGCTCGCGCTCCTCATACCCATTTGCGATAACCTGAAAGATTGAATTTTCCTGAGACTTCATCTCAGTAACGGAAGGCTTGGAAATTATGATTTCTTTTTTGTCTGTCTTTATTATTACTTCTTGGACGTTTGGGAGCTCTTTCATATCAAGGCCCATTTTGTCCAACATTCTTCGCATCTGGCGGTTGCCGCCTCGCATCATGATTGTTTATGCCTCCAAACTAGATTTTAAACTATCTCTGACTTTGACTGCAACTCCGCGTTTTAGGTACATCATCATTTCTGTGTTTACAATTGCCCGACCTACTGCAATTACTTTATTTTGGTATAGTACTGGAACGTCAGCACCAATCAGAATGTTTTTTCCAGCCCAAGTAACATGCTTGCAAAAAACCGATTTGCCATCTTCCACAAACGGTTTAGAGTCCTCGTCAACTTCGATGCAGTTTTGACGGAATTTTTTACTTTTTAGCAGGATTTGTGCAAAATACGTGGTTATTGCAAGACCGCCGTCAATTCTAAGCGTGCACAAGAGTCTGCCGTTGTGCTTTACCTCACGAATCCTTCCAGTCTTTTTTGAAAATGTAATTGTGATGTCCTTTGGGAGATGTTTTGAGACGCCTGCACCAAAAAGCGCATCAATTGTGTACTTTAGCTTAAGGATTGGGTCCATCAAATGCTTAACAATTTACCTGTTATTAATATGTGAAAATTTCTGTGTGATACGCCATTTTTAAAATTATAGAGAAGGGTTTTGATTAGTGTATTAGTTCAATTGGTTTTTCTTGGCTGTATTCTTTTTTAAAAGAAAGTTTTTCTTCACCGCTGGTAATCTTGTAGCGCTTTAGTAAAGAAGAATTGGCAATAACAGAAATGGAACTCAGAGCCATTGCAGCAGCTGCAAGTATTGGGCTGAGCAGCCCTATGGCAGCTATTGGGATTGCACCAGAGTTGTACGCAAATGCCCAGAATAAATTCTGCTTTATCTTTTTCATAGTTACCCTGCTAAGGCGGATGGCCCTTGAGACATCCATGACATCATCCCTTATCAAAATAATTCCTCCCGTCTCTTTGGCAATATCAGAGCCGCTTCCAATTGCTATGCCAATGTCTGCCTGTGCCAGTGCTGGCGCATCGTTTATCCCATCACCCACCATGGCGACCACCTTGCCCTGTGATTGCAGCTTTTTGATTTCCGATGCCTTGTCGGAGGGAAGAACGTTTGCAATGACTTTGTCAATACCTACTTTTTCTGCAATTGTCTTGGCTGTCTTTTCATTGTCTCCAGTTATCATGATGCATTCTATACCAAGATCTTTTAAGGCTGCAACTGCCATGGGCGAGGATTCCTTCAGAGAGTCTGCTACTGCAATGATGCCTTCAATTTTGTCATCAACGGCAACAATAATTGCTGTTTTTCCCTGCGATTCCAGCATTGACATCTTTTCTTCTACTGGTTCAGTTGGAATGCCAAACTTTTTCATCATCTTTCTATTTCCAGCATAGACGAAATTCCCCCTTACTATTGCTTTTACTCCCAAACCGTTAAGCACTTCAAATTTTTCCAAAGCAGGAACTAAAATTCCGCTTTCTTTTGCCTTTTTTACAACAGCCTGCGCTATTGGATGCTCAGAGCCAGATTCGACTGCGCCTGCAAATTCAACTAGTTTTTCTTCTGAAAGGGTTCCCAAATTCACGACATCAGTCACCTCGGGCTCACCCTTAGTCAGAGTTCCGGTTTTATCTAATACCACAGTATTGACTTTTTGAGAGCGCTCAAGGTATTCCGCACCTCGGATTAGTATGCCAGACTCCGCACCCTTTCCAACCCCTACCATGAGGGCCGCAGGTGTTGCCACCCCAAGAGCACATGGACAGGCAACAATCAAAACTGCAACAAAGGTAAGTATGCCTGAAACAAGGTCACTTAGCAAAAACGTCCATACCACAAACGTTGTAACAGCAGTAATCACAACGGCCGGTACAAATTTGGCTGAAATGGAATCTGCTAGACGCTGGACCTTTGCAGTTGATGATTGTGCCTGCTCTACAATGTGAATAATTTGAGAAAGTGCAGTCTCCTTTCCAACCTTTGTGGCCTTGACCTTGAGTAGACCATGCTTGTTTAATGTTGCACCAATCACTTCGTCCCCTTTTGTTTTTCCAACAGGCAGACTCTCTCCTGTTATCATCTTCTCATCAACTGATGACTCTCCATCGACGATCAATCCGTCAGTTGGAATTTTTTCACCTGGCTTTACAATCATTATGTCTCCTAGCTCAACCTGATTTGCCGGAATTTGGATCTCGTTTCCATCCCTGACCACCGTTGCCATCGCTGGTCTTAGGTCCAACAGCTTCCTCACAGATGCTGAGCTTTTCTTTTTGATTGCCTCTTCCATGTACTTGCCAAGAAGCACGAAGGCTATGATGACTGCAGAAACTTCAAAGTAGACGTATTTTTCTTCAGTTGGTATTACATCTGGGAAGAACAACACCACGGTGCTATAGATGTAGGCTGTAAGAGTTCCAATTGAAATAAGCAAATCCATGTTTGCAGTACGACGTTTTATTGCATGATATCCTCCAACATAAAACGACCAACCTCCGATAAACTGCACTGGTGTTACGATAAAAAATAAAAGTAATCCATATGACAGAAACGGAATCTCTGGAAATGGGACCCATGTAAAAGCAATGGCTCCGGCAGCTAACGCCAAGTAAGCGCCCCCCCTTATGATTGCCAAGGCCAAAGCTCCAGAGGCGGCAAGATACATCCGCTTTTTCATTTTGGCAAGCTCTTTTTCTGGCTCAAGGAATGTCTTTTGGCAGACTGGGCTGCAAAAATAAAATGTCTTGCTGCCCAGCTCAGAATTTAGTGCCCTTTTCTCATCAACAATCATTCCACAGACAGGATCTTTTGCCAATTTTTCAAAATTAATTATGTTGAAGTTATGTTTAATGGTGGTAACTATTATCAGCCCTGAAAATAACCTCTTTCCATTAAATATGAAAAAACGTGTTGTCACATAGACAGCAAACAAACTATATAGAACAATGATTCCCAGACCAGTATGCAAGAACGAGAAGAGACAAGGCGGCTCCAATTTACAGGAAAATCATCGTATATTGTTTCACTTCCAAAACAATGGGTTTTGGAGCTTGGTCTAAAACAAGGAGACCAAATTACGATAACTCGGGAAGGAAAATCGGCTCTGAAAATCTTACCAGCAAAAGATCAGGCAAAATCAACACAAGTAGACGAAGCAGTTTTAGAAATAACACGTGATGACGATAACGCCGCAATTGTAAGAAAGCTTGTGTCACTTTATTTTCTTGGGTACAAGACAATTCAGATAAAACCAAAGACAGATAGACTCCAACCGGGCCAACGCAATTCTATCAAATCTGCAGTAAAAGGAATGTTGATGGGCTCTGAAATAATTTCAGATTCTGTTGAAGGAATAACAATACAGGTTCTTGTGAATCTACTTGAGCTGACAGTAGATGGCGCATTCAAAAGAATGTTGCACCTTGCAAAATCAATGTTAAAGGATGCATTGCTTGCAGTCGAGGAGGCAAATCTAGATTTGGCACGAGAAGTAATTGACAGTGATGATGAAGTAGACAGATTTGGTTTCTATATAATCAGACAGCTAAAAATTGCAATTTCAAACGAGTATATGTTAAAAGATATGGGATTTACAAATGCAAGACAGTGCCTCGGTTATCGGTTAATAGTTAAGAACATTGAGAGAACCGGTGATCATGCAGTTTTAATTGCAAAGGATCTTTTGGAGTTCAAAAAATCTGTAAGAAAGGAAGTTATGGAAAAAATTGAGGACCTCAACAACTTTGCAACCTCGGTTTTGGATCAAGCATGTCTTGCGTTGTTCAAAGAAGACTTTGTCCAGGCAGAACTTGCAATCAAAAAGGCCGCAGAGACTTCAAAATATGAAAAGCGAATCCTAGAATCCATCAAGTCCATAAAAGACGAGGAAGAAGCCTACAGAATAAGAAGAATGTCGGAAAATATCATCCGAATTGCGGAATACGCAAGCGATATTGCGGAAATCGTACTAAATATGAACATAGAAAAGATGCTGAAAAAGACAAAAAACTGATTGTATTGACACAAACTGCAATCTTAATCACATATGACAACGAAGATGCCATAAAGGAAGCGCTCGGGCTCTGCGATTCTGCGGGCTACAAGGTTGCAAAAATAATCAGGCAAAAGGTTCTTGATAAACACAAGTATGGAATAGGCGAGGGAAAGGTACTAGAGATCAAAGAGCTTGTCACAAAGATAAGACCCGATGTCATAGTTTTTGATGAGGTACTCAAACCAAGTCAAAGCTACAATCTTGCATCTACGCTAAAGACAAACATTTTAGATAGAGAGTCATTGATTTTGGAGATTTTTGAGAAAAGGTCATCAAGCTTTGAGTCACACCTTCAGATCAAGCTAGCCCAGCTACGATATGAGATGTCACGAGCAAAAGAAAAGGTTCGGCTTGCAAAGATGGGTGAACAGCCAGGCTTTATGGGAATTGGAATGTACGAAGTTGACACGTACTATAACGATATCCAGAACAGAATGAGAAGTGTCAAGTCTAAGCTTGCAAAAACTGGAAAACAAAGAGCATTGCACAGAGAGGCTCGAAGGCGGGTTGGGCTGAGAACAGTTTCGCTTGCAGGATACACGTCTGCCGGTAAGACAACTTTGTTTAATTTATTGACGGGTGAAACAAAAGAAGAAAGTCCGGAATTATTTACGACCCTTTCTACTACCACAAGAAAAATTTTCATTGAAAAAAACCCAGTTTTGGTTTCAGATACCGTTGGATTCATAAGCAAGCTTCCTGCCTACATGATTGAAGCGTTCAAGTCCACACTTGAAGAGCTTCGATACGCCGACGTTGTAATTGTTGTAGTTGATATTTCTGATTCTGCCCAAGAACTCAAAAAGAAATTCCGAAGCTGCCTCAAAACACTAGCAGACCTAGACGTAGATTCTGAAAAGATAATCTACGCTCTCAACAAATCTGACCTTGCAAGTCCTGAAGAGATTGTGCAAAAATCAGAGCTGTTGGGCTTTGAAAACAGCAAAAAATGGGTGCCAATTTCCTCAGTAACGAAACAAAACGTCCCAAAGCTTTTGGATCTTGTCAAAAAAATGCTAGAGCTACCAGCGCAGCAAATAAAAGAAATTCCAAAAAAATCAGATCTGGCAGAATTCTATGAAGAAGATTGAAGTGTTAAGAATAGGGCAACGGCTGGTCCGAGACGATAGGGTGACAACGCATGTGGCATTGGTGTCACGTGCATTTGGCGCATCAAAGATTTACATGAATGAGGTAAATCCAGAAATCAAAGATACACTAAACAAAGTGAACAAATCTTGGGGTAGCGATTTTCAAATCGAGTTCATTGAGGACTGGAGAAAACTCTTAAGATCAAAGAAAAAAGTTGCCAAAATCGTGCATCTTACCATGTATGGTGAAAACATCAATGATGTTGAACAAAAAATTACACAAGAAGACAACGTCCTAATTGTTGTAGGTGCTGAAAAGGTTCCACGCGATGTGTACGAGCAAGCAGATTACAATGTAGCTGTTGGAAATCAACCTCACTCTGAAATTAGTGCGCTTGCAGTCTTGCTTGACAGAATTCAGGGTGGAAAACAGTTTGATGCAAAATACAACAATGCAAAACTTGAGATTGTTCCGACAAAAAAGGGCAAAAAAGTAGTCGCAAAAAACGATTGAATAAATATGGACCTAGGAAACTGAATAACATTGGTCGAATCTTACGAAGATCCTTTTGTTAGGATCGCCGCTATGATTGGAGGAGACGAATATCTCAAGGTGGCACGCGCACTCCTAAAGGCAGAAGACGCAACAGACGAAGAGATTGCAAGCTCGACTGGCCTTAGAATCAACATGGTTAGAAAGGTACTCTATGATCTTTTTGGCAAGGCGTTAATCACTGGAATCAGAGTAAAAGATGAGCGAAAGGGCTGGTTTGTGTACAGATGGCGCTCCCGCAAAGACGAAGTTGAGAACTTTATCGAAAACCAGAAAAAAAAGATTGCCGAGCGGCTCCAGCAAAGACTAGACTATGAGAATTCGTCGCAGTTTTATCATTGTGGAAGAGAGGACTGCCCAAGAATTACGTTTGAGACTGCACTTGAGTTGTTTTTCAAATGTCCAAGGTGTGGTAGCGTAGTCAACCTAAAGAAAAACGACAAGCTCAAAAAGGCATTAGAATCAAAAATTACTGAAATCAGAAATGATATGCGTCGTCAGCTGTAATAGTGCAATACGATTTCGTTGTTTTGTCTAGCTATTTTGTGCAGTTTTAGCTTTGGTGAATAGAGAATTTTAGAAAAGCCGTTTCCTTCTACTAGTGTTATTGCGTCTTTTCCCCCCACAATGTAAGGTGCTATGGTAACAATCAGCTCATCTACTAATCCATGTCTGATAAACTCCCAGTTCAGGGTGCCGCCACCTTCAAGCAGGATTGTTTTTATTTTTTGTTCGTATAATATGTTGAGAAGTTTTTTGAGCTCGACTTTATTTTGTCCAGCTATTAGAATTTTGACTGGATATCTAACAAGTTTTGCCAGATTTTTCTTTGGGGCCTTTTTTGATACGGCTATAATTGTTGGAACCTTGTTTGCTGTTTTGATTATTCTTGAGCTTGGTAAAATTGTACCAAAAGAATCCAAAACTATTCTTGTTGGGTTTTTCCCCCTTGTGTATCTGACAGTCAGGAGAGGATCGTCGACATTAACTGTCCTTATTCCAACAATAATTGCATCTGCTTTGGCTCGCAGCCTATGAACCCGTGTTTTGTCTTGCCTTGAGGAGAGCTCAGAATCTCCTGTTTTCGTGGCTATTTTGCCATCAATGCTCATTGCAGCACTCAAAACTATACGTGGCCTAGAGCTTGCCATGAATGATTTTTCCTCCAATCATGACTGCCTTTATGGCAGACTCCGAAGCCCTGTGAACCAGAGATGCGTGTGGATTATGCATTGGCTCCAAATCAATTGCGTGTTTGTCCACAAATATCGTGTCTGCCAAATAACCTGTTTCAATTGAACCAATTTTTTTTCCAAGTAAGATTCCGCCGTTTATTGTTGCCATTTTGAGTATTTGTTTTGGATCAATTCTTGTTTTGTGTAGTCCCATGTGCACCTTCCAAAGATAATCCATTTCTCGAAACATGTCGGGTGAGTTTATCATCACGTTGTCTGTACCAATCGCTACAGTACATCCGTTTTTTGTCATTCGGGAAAAGTCTGGGATCCCCTCTGCTAGTGTAGCATTTGCCCTAGGACAGATAACAATACCGTTGGTTTTGTTGGCTACGCTTCTCAGATCAGTGTCATTGGCGTATGTCATGTGTACAAGAAAATGTGGTTTTAGTAGCAGTGCTCTTGTAGTTTCTGTTTTTCCCGTTAGTTTTTCTGATAACTGCGAGCTTTCCGTGGTTTCTGAGCTGTGGATTGCACGGATCTTTTTTGTTTTAGAATAATATTTCAGTACAGAACTGCTGTTTTCATTTGGCCCGCTTATTCCAATTCCATCACATGCTTTGAGAATTTGTTCCAGTTTGTTTTTATGTAATTTATCAAGTGGAATGTTTTTTCGAATTTGGTTTTTGTCTTGATAGTACTCTAGTCTGCCTAAAATCACAGCTCGGATTGGTACTTGGGATGTTACCTTTTTGAGTAACAACACTCCATCAAGACCGCCTTCGCGAAAATCTACAAATGTCGTGATTCCTTTTTTTATCATAGAAAGGCATGTGTTTTTCATAAAAGCCATAAGATGCCTAGGTGTGGTTTGCTTCAGGATTCGTGGTTTTGCGCCTAAAACAGGGTGGATTTTACTATCTACGGTGCCTTTGAGTGTGGCATCTTTGGCTATAGAATCACCAATGTGCGTATGCGCATTTACAAAACCTGGCACTAAAAGCAAGCCCTCGCAATCAATGGTGTCTTTTTCCCTAGATAGTTTTTCTCTGATTTTTCCAAAGGTTTGGTTTGAGATTTGCAGATTAGTTGAAGGAATGTATTCTAGATTTTTTCCATATAGAATACTGATGTTTTTTAAAAGCATGACATTTCATAGATCTCTGGCTTTTCTTTTCCAGATGTTCTAATCTCTCTGATGGTATCAAGGGATTTTGTTGCAAGATTAACTGCCTCCCTTACAGTCCTTGCCGTACCTATTCCACAATTTAGCGTGATATCAAATTCTTTTTTTGCCAAATCCAGAAATTCTTTTGCGGTTTGTTTTGAATTATCTGATGATACCACCATAAAGTTGTCTCCCCCCATAAAAAATGTCAATGATTTTTTATCCAAAAAGAATTCGGACATTTTTGCATACAGTTTAAAGATTGTTGAAGAGATCTCATAGGGCGACTTGACTTTACGTTGTGATGTGAGGTCTTCAATATCAAAATGCATTATGGTCACTTTCTGGTCTGCTGCTCCATTTACAAAGCCATAGATGCTGTGTTTTTCATCCAAGATAACAGGTGTCTTTTTTCCCTCATATGCTCTAAGGTTTGCATCAAATGGATTATCTGCGTATCCAATTGACATTGAAAGATTTAGCTTGGAGATTTTTCCCAATTTTTTTTGAATTTCTACATGATCATCAAGACCCAAACCATTTGTCACTACAAAGAACTCGTCAAATCTGTTGAAAAATACAAGGCAGTTTTTCTCAGAGAACAGCTTTTGGATTTCTCTGTAAAGGTCTGCCTGTAGCATTTGCAGTGCGTGCTCTCTGTCGCTGCCAAGAGTAAGTGTCCACGGACCATATTCAGTGATTTTGACTATGGTAAGCTGAATCAAGAAATTCTCTCCAACTCCTTGGCAAGCTTTACTACTGCCTCTACTGCCCGTTCTGCGACTGGCCTTATTCGTGCGTAGGCATGACGTTCCTGCATGCCTGGGCCAGATATACCCAAAGATACTGGTTTTTGATGCTTTATTGACAGTTCTGTGAGTGATTTGACAGTAGCATTTGCAATTACTTCGTCGTGTTTTGTTTGACCCTTTATTATCGAACCTAGCGTAACTACGCCGTCAACTTCTTTTTTTTGAAGCAATGCATCAACTATTAATGGCATGTCATAGGAACCAGGAACCTTACAGGAATACTTGACTTGAAGTTTTAGTGATTTTGCTTTTTCTAGTGCCACATCGAGCATCCTCGATGTTATCTCGTCGTTGAACTCCGCCGTCACAATTGCAATATTCAAAATTAGTGCACCCTTGAGAACTCTAGCAATTCTTTGCCATCAATAAATGGAATGGCGTTTTCTTTGGCAAATTTTTGTGCCTTTTCTACTGTCAAAGCTGAATATGTTTGAGAATCCATCATCTCACAAATAGCAGTAACTGGGGTAAGTTTGGCAAGCTCTGCAAGATACACTGACATTTCAGTATGACCTTGTCTGCTTGCAAGTAATCCAGTTGATGCTAGCAACAATGGCACATGACCGGGAGTTGTAAATGATGATACAAAGCTTTGCTTTGGATTAGCGGAATGATATGTTGTTGCCATTTCTTTGATGGTAAGAGCCCTGTCGCTATCGGTAATTCCAGTATAGGTCTGTTTGTGATTAATCGATATAGAAAATGTTGGGTGATCTCCATATGGAGCAGTACCCATTATCATCTGCTTAGATTCAGCGTCAAGATCAGATGAGCGGGACAAGATGTTGTGCATATACTGTAGGTTGAGCGATTTTGCAAAAGAGTCTTTGATTGCAATGCATATGAGACCGCCTGCGTTTTGTCGCATCCTTGAGATGTGCTCAGGTGTTACAAATTGGGCAGCTACTACCATGTCTACTTCGTTTTCACGCCCTCCAGAATCATACAGTAGTACAAACTCACCGCGCTTTAGTGAGAAGATTGCTTCTTGAAGACTCATAACTGAAAATTGCTTTAAAACAATTATAAAGTTTACTAAAAAATTGGTAATTACCACTAAATTGGTAGTAATTTATTCCTGTTTTAGAAGATATTTCCCTAAAATGTCAGTTTCAATATTAATCTTGTCGCCGACTTTTCGCGTCTGAAAATTAGTTATCTGGACAGTGTGGGGAATAAGACAGACCGATGCAAGGTTTTTTTTCACATCAACTACTGTCAGACTGATTCCATCAACTGCAATAGATCCCTTTTGGACTACAAATCTTGCGAGGTGTTTTGGTGTTTCAAACCAGACTTTGATCTCTTTTGGCTTTTTTTCAATTTTTTTTATTGTACCTACACCGTCGACATGGCCTAAAACAAAATGTCCTTCCATTCTATCCCCTACTTTTAGACTTCGCTCTATGTTGACTAATCCACCTATCTTGAGATTGCCAAGATCGGTTTTCTTTGTTGTCTCTTCTATCATCTCAAAATTACATTTAGAGTTTGAAATGCCAGTGACTGTAAGACAGACTCCGTTTAATGCAACACTTTGTCCTATTTTGAGTCCCCTCGCATGTCCTCCAAGATCAACTGTCATTTTGACAGCGCTTCTGTTTTTGGTACTTTTTTCAATTTTGAGTATTTTTCCTATGCCTTCTATTATTCCAGTAAACAACTCTGTTTAACGTGTATGATTTAGGTATAAATTGATTTATTAGATTTCTATGTCTTATTTTTGGCTCTTCCACACATGAGAATTTCATCCATTAGGTTCTAACGAATATTTTTACAGAGGAAGGCCGATTCTGATCTATTGGTATCTACACAAATCATGGAAAAGATTCTTTTTGGTGTTGCTAAACAATGGATAGCTGGAAATACCATTAATGAGGCGTTAGCGGCTGCAAAAATATCATACAAAAATGGCATGAGTGTAATAATAAACAGATTAGGCGAATACCATACCTCAAAACAACTAATCGAAAAAACCATTGATGAATACAAGATAGTCATGTCGTCTTTTAGAAGATGGAAAGTAAGTGGAGGCATCTCAATAAAGCCAACACAGATTGGCCTGTCACGAAGCAAAAAGGAATGCCTGCGTAACTTTGAAGCACTAATCAAGGCTGCATCGTCATCCCAGACCTTTGTGTGGATTGACATGGAATCCTCAGACCATACAGACGAAACAATAGAAATCTATCAGAATCTTTTTGCAAGATATGAAAGGCTTGGAGTAGCACTACAAGCTAACTTACACCGAACTGAAAATGATCTTGCGGATCTGCTTTCAATGGGCGGTAAAATTCGTCTTGTAAAGGGAGCGTATAGAGAAACTGCCAAGGTGGCATTCAAATCAAAAGAAAAAGTTGATCAGAATTATCTAAAACTAATGAAGGTGCTTTTTGAGAAAGGCAACGAGTTTGGCATTGCTACTCATGATTCTGTGATGATCGGACAAGCCGTTGCGATTTCAAAAAGATATGAAAAAAAATTCGAGTTTCAAATGCTTCGTGGAATTAGAGATGAGCTAAAACTAAATCTTATCAAAATGGGATTTAGTCTTGCAGAATACATACCATATGGTACAAACTGGCTTCCTTATTCAGTACGTCGTCTAAAGGAAAGAAAACGAAACATCTTGCTGCTTGGAAGCTCCTTTATTTCACGCCATAAAATTTGAGAAAACTTGGATCAGGATAACGACAAAAATGGTAAGTCAAATTTGAAAGTAAGTCATAGTAAGTCCGATTTTGTCCTCATCTTGGTTTTAGCTATCAACAACTAGCTTATCAATCAACAACCTAGCTGACAAGGTGCTATCAATTAGATATGGGCAGTATAATCATGAAACAGATAACAAAGCCAGATCACTGGGGCTATCAGGTTCGTGCACCATTCAAAAAAGTCATTGCTTGGGACATGCTCTTTTTTGTCTTAGGCATTGGTGTAGGTGCCGGAATTGGCGCATTCCTAGTAACAGCCTAGGAAACTTTTCCTTTTTTTAGTGTAGGATTATTCTTTTAGCTTGCTTTCTTGAAAAATTTCTGATGCATACCAGCAGTATCTAAAGTAATCAAGACACCATTCATGAAACATCAAGTCTGTACTGTAAAATATCTCTGTGATGTCTGGCTCGCCTTCAATGTTTGGAAAAGATATGGTTGCTTCTTTTTCGTTAAGAACAAGCAATGTAAGAACGGTCTTTTTCATTTTTCTTTCAACAAGGCCCTTATCAATCAGTTTGGCAAAATTTAGCTTTAGCAATAGGTTTTTTCTTCCCTTTGGTATCACTGCGCCCTCTGACAAAATATAGTTGAGTTTGACGCCTTTTTCCACTCTTCTTACCTTTGGCTCAATTATATCAAGCGGAATCTCAGTTAGCATTTCATAGATATACTCATCTGCGTTTTTGTAAATTGATTTCCACTGTTCAAGTATTTTTGTGACGCCTGTGATGTGTTCTGAGTTGGCCAGCTGCCCAATTCTCATTATGAATTTTGGTGGAATGTCACCGAAATTGTGATCCTCAAAATACTTGCGGTTGTGTGAGAGAAAAATTATTGATGGTATCTGCGAACAAATGGTATTTCCGTATGTGGTAAGCGAGTAATATCCATCAATGTTTTTTGTGATAAAACCACCGTCCTCTAATCTAGCAAAATTTCTGTGTACTTCTTGAGTTGTGGCGTTAAGATCTTTTGCCATTGATGTCACCTTGGATTTTTTCTCTAATAGCCTGAAAATGATTTGCAGCCTTTGATGGCTTGATAATTCCAAGAAATTGTTGGCTGCCTCTTCGTAATTATCTACCACACTGTTTTACCTCACATATGGTAATTAAGAACCGATAAAAAAACGGTGAGATCAAGACATTATCAGGTTGATATTGCAAGGCTTAGTGGTTGTTTTTTACCACTTCCAAAAGCGCTTTGGCTCTTTTGTAGTGAACCTCGTCGATCATCTTACCATCTACTACTGTTGCACCTCTTCCTTTTTTCGTTGATTCCAAGTATGTGTCACAAATTTTTTGTGCCCACTCTATTTCGGCTTTGTTTGGTGCAAACGCGTTATGTGTTACTGGTATCTGATCAGGATGTATGATGCTTTTTCCCACATAACCAAGGCTTTTGCCGATGATACAGTCTTGTTTTAGGCCATCCTTGTCTTGTAGGTCCTGCCAGATTGCATCAATAGCATAAACTCCTGCTGCTTTAGCGTCTACTGGTATCTTGGCTCTTGCATACTTTGCGCCATCTGGTTGTTTTGTATACTCTATTCCCATATCATTTAGCAGATCAAAGACGCCAAACACCAATGCAGTTACCCTCTTGCTTTCTATCGCAATTTCATATGCATTAACAACCCCCTGAGCTGATTCAATTGACGGCATTAAGGGAATTGGTTTGAGCTTGCGTTTTTTTTCAATACTTGATAGAGTTTTTTTTATTTTGTTTAGCTCTTTTGCAGAGTTTACCTTTGGTATGACAATGCCATCAAGTCCTTTTTGCACTATTTGATCCAAATCGTCAGGAATTTTTCCAGACGCTGGAGAATTTGTCCTCACATAGACATCTGGCGTATAGTCTGAGCGTGATTTGAGTGCCTCTTTGATTAGATTTCTGGCATTTTTCTTTTCAGAGTCAGGCACCGAGTCTTCGAGGTCAAAGCAAACAATGTCTGCTGGAATGGTCTTTGCCTTTTCTAAAAAACGCGGGTTATTTCCTGGCACAAATAAAAGGCTGCGAAAAAGCCTTGTCATAAGACCTAGGCTTCTGGCTTTAGGAGGATTTTACCAAAGAGGCCTTTACCAGTTAGCATCTTTGTGTGAGCTTCTGCAGCTTGCTCAAATGAATACACCGAATCAATTACTGCTTTGATCTTTCCTTTGCCCATCCAGTAAAATCCATCCTCTAATTCTGCCCTTGTTCCTTGCGTAGAACCAAGGATGTTTGTTCCTTTAAAGAAGACGTGTCTTAGATCAGTCTTTGCGTCATAACCAGTAGTTGCGCCACAGCTTACCAGTGTTGCGCCGTATTTGAGAAGCGTCAGCTGTTGGTTCCAGTGGGTCTGACCAATGTGATCAAAACTTACATCTATTCCTGGTACACCTCCACTTGTTTTGGCAATTTCTTTTGTTATTTTGAATACCTCTTTGTTCCAGTCTTCTTTTCTGTGGTCTACTGCATAATCTGCTCCAAGCTTTGTGCATTTTTCGAGCTTGTCGCCTGATGCAGTTGCAATAACTGTGCAGTTATAGAGTTTGGCAATCTGGATTCCAAACGAGCCGACACCTGAGCCACCACCCATAATTAGGACGGTTTGACCTGGTTTGATTTTGGCTCTGCCAACTAGCATGTGCCATGATGTTAATAGTGTCATTGAAGCTGCTGCCGCTTCATCAAAACCCACACCTTCTGGAATTTTCAGAACGTTTACCTCTGGAAGATGGGTAAGCTCAGAAAATGCGCCCCAATTTGGACCTGTCTGGAATCCCCAGATAGTTCTCTTAGTACAGTCATATTCGCGTCCTTCTGTACACGCCTTGCAGACTCGACACGACATGTTTGCATGAGAAACCACTCTATCGCCAACTTTGAGGGTTGTTACATCCTCACCAACTGCCACAACTTCACCTGCGGCATCAGAGCCAGAAATGTGAGGTAATGGAACAGCTACTGGTTGTCCACGCATTCCCCAGATGTCGTTATAGTTTAGGGCTGCTGCTTTTACTTTGAAGACAACTTCGGTTGCTTTGGGTTTTGGGTCAGGAACTTCTTTTACTTTGAGGATTTTTTGATAATTATCATCTGGTGCATATTCTTCATAAACTACGCCTTTCATGAGTTGGATCCCAGATACCCCCTAATTATATTTTGTTTGAGTTTATCTTCTGTTGATTTTGAAATCTCGTTTTGGTTGCTGGACAGACATTAGAATTTGTTTTAGCTGGTCGTCTGTTATCTGGGACTGGAGTTTTCCTTGTGAGGCCATTCCGATCAGATAATTTTCAACAAGTGCTGCCAAGTCTGGCTTGACCATTCTGACATTGTTCAGTCTTAGTCTTGCTTCTGGTGATAGGAGTTGCTTTAGTATGAATTCTTTTTGTGCCGTAATTTCGGCTTCTTTTTGAGGATTTGAATCGTCTTGCTCATAGCTCATAGTGTTTCACTATGAATAGATCTTCAGTGTTGGGTTTTGTACTGCCATCTCGTCTAAGATCTCAGATGCAAGTCTGTCAAGTTTTTTCATTCCTTGGTGTGTGACTACTCTGCCCTTTTTTTCGACTTTTTCCACATAACCCAGCTTTTCAAGCTCGTGTATTGCATTTCTTATGATTGCGCCGCCAGAATCTCTGTGGTGAGGTAGTGCATATCCTACTGCCTTTGCCCCCCCATATTCTATTCTCAAGTCATTAGTTCCAATTGGGCCGTGAAGGTAGATCTTTCTAAAAATAGATGCGCATCGCTTGTACCACCAATCCTTGTCTTGCGGAGGTCTTTGCTTGTGTGAGCCTGTCTTGACATACATTGTCCATTCTGGCCTTCCAATGTTTTCACTTTTTAGTGCCTCAGCTAGTCTTGATATGAGTGCGTCTGCTGGTACATCGTAAGCTTTTGCCATGTGAAAATCAAACTTTTAACTCGACTTATAAATCATTTAGAAATAACTTTGCGGTAGGTGTGGTTACAAAAGCCACAGGTTATTCGTACTGATTTGAGAGCAGATCTGCCGAGTCTAATTCTAGAATTTATTCCAGGTGTAATGAACATCTTGCATTTTTTACAAAAATGCATTCTGATTTGATATGGTAGTTTGATTCTGTATTTGGTGCTGATTTTTTTTGCCAGGCTGGCCTGTCTTTGAGCTAGCGTTGGATTTTTTTTTGCATTGGCAAGTGCCTGATTGATTAGAATTTGGATTCTCTCCATTGCTATTTGCTTTGGGTCAGGCTTCATAGAATAAGAATAGAAAAATTCCTTTAATAATTCGATCCCAAAATTTTGTAGGTTAATATGCCTGCACGAATTCTTTTCTAAAATCAAGATGCAGACAAAGATTATCAAGATTAATCCTAAAAGCCCTCAAATCTCAAAGATAAAAGAAGCTGCCAGATTAATCAGGCAGGGAAAGCTCGTTGCATTTCCAACAGAGACAGTTTATGGGCTTGGAGCAAATGCGCTAAACCATCTTGCAGTAAAAAAAATCTTTGAGGCAAAGGGAAGACCTTCTGATAACCCCCTCATAATACACATTTATGATAAAAACGACATTCAGCTTCTTGCCAAAGACATTCCAGAAATCACAAAGAAGCTCATTAGACAATTTTGGCCTGGCCCGCTCACCATAGTTTTGAAAAAATCACAGATTGTTCCAAAGATCACATCTGGGGGACTCGATACCGTAGCAATTAGGATGCCAAAAAATAAGATTGCAAATCTTTTGATAAGAGAAGCTGGCATTCCCATTGCTGCACCTTCGGCAAACTTTGCTGGAAAGCCAAGCCCCACACTCGCAAGACATGTGTGGGATGATTTGAAGGGCAGAATAGATTTGATAATTGATGGAGGTCAGACAAACATTGGAATTGAATCTACAGTTATTGATCTTAGCAGAAAGAGACCCGTGATGTTGCGACCCGGCGGAGTAACACTAGAAGAGCTGCGAAAAGCTATTGGCAAAGTAGATGTTCATCCATTTCTGAGGGGTGGAAAACTAAATTCTGTTTCTCGTTCCCCCGGAATGAAGTATCGGCATTATTCGCCTCTTGCCAAGCTGATTTTGATTGAGGGTACAAAACAAAGTGTAAACAAAAAGATTTCTCAGCTTATCAAGACGTACAAAAAGCAACGAAAACGAGTAGGGGTAATGACTGCTGACAAAGATTTTTCTCAAAAAGCAGACATGATAAAATACGTTGGAAGTAATTTTGACAAAATTGCCGCGAACTTGTTTAAAACGCTCAGGGAGTTTGATTCAAAGAAAATCGATATCATTTTGGTGCAAGGGATTAGTCAGAGAGGTCTAGGCTTTGGGATCATGAATAGGCTTAGCAAGGCCGCATACAAAAAGATCAAAATTTGAAAAATTTCTCAATAATTAAAAATAGTTTTTCAGGTGCGGCCGCCGGGATTTGAACCCGGGTAACGGGCTTGGAAGGCCAGCGTACTACCAGGCTATACTACGGCCGCACAAAAGTCAAGCGTCTTGCGCCTACATAAAAATGGTTTTTTCATACTCATACAAAGTTCGGGCCAAAACTGCATGTATTTCAAGCGGTCTTGTATCGACACTGAGCAGAATATCAATTCTTTTTTTGGTAGAATCTGCAAAGTGTCCCTTTGGGAATCCACCAACTACAAGACAAGAGTCGTCCGTACACAGTTTTGCAACATCAGAATAGGTGCTTGGTTTTCCCTCGGTGGACAGTCCAATTACCTTATCTGGTTTTATTTTATCAACCAATTCGGAAAATGTCATGTCTTTGAGGGTAAGCAGTGTTTGATTTTCACTTTTGATTATCCCTTCTAAAAATAATTTTTCAATTATGCCAGCGAACCTATGATAGGATTTTGGCAACCTCACTTTCTTTCCCACCTGGATCACTTGATCGTTAATAGTATGGACATACACTGTTATTTCGTCTTCTTCGTATAATGGAATGGTGCAAGCTTCAAGAAGGCAGAAATGCACAATGTCTGGCCGACCACGTTTAATTTCATTTTCAATTCCCTTCATTGCGCCAAAGTGCCAAGAATTATCAAGCAAAACCTCTGATGGCCGTTTGCCCATTTTTCTGCAGTATGAAGTGACCGCGTTGTGGCGTTGTAGCTCCCGCGGAACTAGCTCTAATGATGATTCTGCGATTATTAGAGAAAGCATTTTAGAAGATCATCTGCTTGACTGTATTTGTCTTTTGAGCTCAGACCAGCCAGACTTGTGGGAGCCATCAATTTTGATTAGCCCTGCATCACATGTATAGCTTGCAAGCCTTTCTCTTACATATTGGTCACCAGCAATTGTGACTGAGGATTCTGGAAAGTTTTGCTCAATTGCGCAGCTACCTTCTGGCCTGTCATATTGACGGTACCAAGTGAAAAACTCGATTTTAGACTCATTTTGTCTGTAGAACTCGTATGCTGTTTTGATGAATTCGGCTTGTGCTGCCTCATTTCCATTTACAAGATCAGATGTGCTCCAGCTTATCTCAAAGACAGCAATTTTTTTGTCAGGTACAAGCTCAAACATTTTTTGCAGGTCTTCTTGTGCTTCTTGCGGTGTTTTGGTAATATCATTTAGTCTGTCTACTGGCATATACGTAAATGCCACAAAATTGCCAATCTGACTCAGATCAGTCACATAATGTTCCAGGTTTTTGTCGAGTACGTTGTTTAGTGAAAACGCATTACCAATTTTGACTTGTGGATGTTTTTGCTTTAGTTCAGTGTAGACGTTTGTGAAAAACTCTTCATATAGACCTACAGAACCTTCCGTATCATCAAAGTAAGAATCAAGATTACCTCCAATTATCACATAATCAATTATTCCATATCTTGATATGATTGCGTCAAGCGTTTTTACTGCATTTTGCTCAAGTATTGTTCCAAAGCCTGGTGCGCCCATCCAATCAGGGTATGGACCGATGATTCTGCCATTAACGATGGAAAAATACAGTGTTACCTCGAGATTGTTATTTTTGTTAAGGCTCATCAAAATGTCGGTATCCCTCCAGTTGTACTGGTCTGGTTGCGGTTCAATGTTATTCCAAAACAAATACAGATTGTTTCTTCCAATGCCTGCGGCTGATGCCTCAGAATAAACACGCGTTAGCTGATCCAGCGTAACAGCACTGCCTGGCGTGTTAATTATAAGGCCGAGCTTTTCATTTTTTGCAACCGGTAAATCTTGTGGTGGTGAGCCTGGCAGCACAGCCAAAATGCCGATAGCTACTGCTAGTGCAATACCAATTGCCGCAAAAATTTTCTTGTTCACAATTGTGCCAGTAAAAATTGAGAGTAAAAAGAGTTATGATGGATGGTTCTGTTGGATTTAGCCTGATGTGCAGCCAGAGAATCCGCATTCGATACAGATGCTACACCCTTCAACAAATACAAGATTATTCTTGCAGGAAGGGCAGAGCATGTCTTCTCTTATCTCTTCGAGTGCGCTTTCCTTTAGTGGCTCTTCAGGAATTTTGAGTTCAAGTGCGTTGTTGACTTGGGCTCTGATGTATGTGTTTTTGATGTGTTTTCCAATGTACTCATGCAAATATTCGCTTGGTAACACATCGAAGGTCTTTACTGCGTTTTCGCTCATCATATGCAGTACCTGGGTGTGTCGTGACCCGTCACGATACACTGTAATTCCCTTTAGTCCAAGCTCGTGCGCCAACAGGTATGCCGCCTTGACATCATCTGATGATACATCGTGTGGCATGTTGATTGTCTTTGCAATTGCGTTTCCAATCCACTCCTGCCATACTGCTTGGGCCATCAGGTGGTCAGACCAGTGTATGTCCATTGCAGTAACAAAGATGTTTTGGATCCATTCTGGAATTTCAGCCAGCCCTCTTACTGAGCCATAGTTGTCTGCAATTTTTGCCAAGAGTTCGTCGCTGTATAATCCGTTTTCTCGCAAAACATTCTCAAAGATCTTGTTTGTGTAAAAGAATCTACCAACGGTTACACGCTTTTCAAATACTAGTGCAAATGTTGGCTCCATTCCATTTGAGCAGTCTGCAATCATAGAAAGGGTTCCAGTTGGTGCAACTGTGGTTGCCAAGACGTTACGGATTCCGTGTTTTTGAATCTTGGAGATTAGTGCGTCCCAGTCATAATAATGCTCACCTATTGGCTTTTCATAATATCCTGCGACTGGAATCTTACCTTCTGGATATTCAGTTTTTGAACATAGATCAAATTCACCTCTAGAGTGCGCAAGTGCAACGCTTTCCTCCATGGAGTAATATGTGAGTGCTTCTGCAAGTTTTGATTGGAACTCGTATCCTTCCTTGGAGTTGTATGGAATTCTAAGCTTGTACAAAAGATCCGCTACTCCCATCACACCTAGCCCTATTCTTCTTGATTCCTTTGATGCTTGGTCGATTTCTGGAACCGGATAATTGTTCATGTCAATTACGTTGTCCAAGAATCGTGTTGTCTTGCGAATTGTTTCCTCGTATCTTTGCCAGTCAAATTCGTATTGACCGTCTGCTTTTCTTTTCACAAGATTTGCTAAATTGATAGAACCTAGATTGCACGACTCGTATGGATACAATGATTGTTCGCCGCATGGATTGGTGGCCCGCAGGGGCATACCCCTTGCCTTTGCAAAGACGTTGTACTTGTTGATGTTATCAAAGAAGATGAGACCTGGCTCTGCGCTCCTCCATGCTGACATTGCAATAAGATCAATTAGCTGGTGTGCATTGACTTCACGTACTGGCGTTTTGTCGCGCGGGCTGCGAAGTGTATACTTGCCATCTTGGCTGTCAACAAGTGCAGACCAAAAGTCCTCCCAGATTCCAACGCTGACATTAAAGTTTTCAAGTATTCCTGCTTGGGTTTTGTTTGTGATGAATTTTTCAATGTCTGGGTGCCAAGACTCCAGGATTCCCATGTTTGCCCCGCGTCTTTTTCCTCCCTGCTTGACAACCTCAGTTACTGTGTTTATTATGTTCATAAATGAGACCGGTCCTGATGCCACCCCAGAGGTGGATGCAACAATGTCCCCTTCGTGTCTAAGATCAGAATAATTGATGCCAACCCCTCCGCCTGACTTGAAGATGAGCGCAGCATCCGATGTTGACTTCATTATGTCATTCATATCATCAGGCATGCCAAGCACAAAGCAGGCAGACAGTTGTCCTAGGCGTGCACCGGCGTTCATCATTGTAGGCGAGTTTGGTAAAAAGTCCTGCTTGGTCATAAGGTCATAGTATTCCTGAATGCGTTCTGCATAGTTGTCGAATTTCTTTGCAGCGATAAGTGTGAGAACTTCTTTAAAGCTCTTTTTCATCTGGCCTCGCTTTGCTAGGTAGATGTAGTGGTTGATGAGGCCCCTGAATTGGTATTTGTTCAGATAATAGCTTCCTATTTTGAATTTGTATTCGAAATCATCAAGCTTTGTTAGGTATCGTCTTGCCTCTTCGATGTCTTGGTGTGCGCTTGCGTCTTTAGAATAAAGTTCTGCATCGTAAAGAAGATCTCCGATGCCTACAAGTATTGCAACGCGCTCAAACATTTGACTTGGGCTTTCAGTGATTTCGTTTTTGTTGTTACGTAAAAGATATCTTGATGCCAGAACTCGTAGGCAATTTAGATCAAATGTCTTTGCGACAGAATCCAAAGACTTTGTGTTAAGGACCTTCATTTTGTCTTCTCGTAGTTTGCGACGCTCGTGTCTGTACAAAATGTAGGATTTTGCAATGTCGCCAAGTCCCTTTTCGATTAGTGTTGATTCCACCATGTCTTGCACGTCTTCAACGCTTGGAGGGCTTCCGACAGAGAATCCCTGTTCAATCAGCTTGGTCAAAACCCCGCTTGTTAGATCCTCGGCTATTTTCCTGTCTGGGTTGCCATTGGCAATTAATGCCTTGTAGATCGCATTGGTGATCTTTTCTTTATTGAAATTGGTAATTCTACCATCTCGCTTTTTCACGTCTACGATCGAACTTTCTATTTGAGAAAAATCTGTTGTCATAATGTCTCCCCTCACTAGGTAATATCGAATCGGATATAATCTTGACTGACAAAGATTTCAGATTTTAGCTCAACAATGTTTACACCATTCCAAGAAATTTCGCAAGGGTTGTTCCTAGGATGGATTGCGAATTCAGCAAGTTTTAGAGGCGATCTTTTTTCCAACAAGGATTAATTTTTATTTGACGAAAATAGATGTTGCGGATTTCGATTTAGCTGATAACATACGGGGATTTGCAGATAGGACATTTTTCAAAGAGTTTTTCATCCTTAAAGCCACAGTTCCCACAGATCGGAACTTCCTTGCTTGGTCTAAACGCACCTACCAGATCGCCTGCCTTTTCGAGTGCTTTCTTTATATCCTCGACCTTTGACTCCTTCTCAAATTGGAGTTTGACTAGCAGGCCTCCGTTTAAGAGCTTTGAAGTCTTGTTTGCTTCTACGATTTTTTCAGCCTTTGCGTTCATGGAATCAAGTTCTAAGGATGCAAGAACCACACCTTCTGAGTAGGTTGCACCATCAAGGGATCTGAGAACAGACATTTTGCCGTATTTTTCTCCATCGAGGGTACCAAATCGACTCGTTCCGTCAGATTCAGTCATTGCCACAATTACTGCATCACCCATTTCCTTGCCCTTCTTTTCAGCAACATCTACTGCAGTCTGGATTACTTTGTAAATAATTTCTTGTCCTTCCTTGTCGTTATTGTAACCAAGTATATTGAATACTGCTTCTTTTAGTCCTATGAGGTTTAGTACCAGACAGACTGAGCTTCGTTGCATGTATTGCGTGTTTGCTGCCAAGACTGGGTTGAGTCCCCTCCTCGTAAGATCAGAAATATCTTTTTTGCGAAGTGACATTGCGGCAAGTGCTGGCTTCATTAGCAGGGCAAGCCTTGCTCTGAAATATGTCTCATCTTTGTTTGATTCAAAGGCAAGTCTTGGTAGGTTAATTGTCAATGATTGTAGATTAATTGAAGAAGTGCTGTTTTTGCCCTTGATCCTCACAACACCACTGTATGACGTCTCGTCTTTTGTGAACAATACCTTGCCGCCAAGCGAGATGATCTCGGCAACGACTCCAGACACGTCAGATATCTTGCCTACGGCATGATCAATTATTAGTCCTATTTGTGGAACCGGGGTCATTTTGACATAGTTTTTGTATGCGCCAAGGATTGCCTGCACTATTTTGGGTTCTGAGCCAAGCTGGATTCTAAATGAGACCAGTGTAGGCTCCTTAGTATACTTGGACAAAACAGATGAGGTGGTAAATGCGCCTACTAATTTTTCCTCAAGTTCTGTGATATTTTTTGCGTGCTTTGAGCAAAGCTGTACTAATCCATCCATGATGATTTCTTTTGATGCCTCCTTTGAAGCCAGGGATATTATCATGGACAAAGACGCCATCAAATTATCAATGGTTTTGATTGTAGGAATACGGCTCACACCCAGATATTTGCCCTTTAGGTCTATTCCGTCCTCGATTACCTCCTTTACATTAAAGAATATCGTGTCTGGCAAAAGCGACCATATGCCTGGATTTGAGATATGAATATCGCCTGAAAGGTGCGAGTCTGCAACGTCTTTTGGAAGCATGTTAAGTAGTAGGTTTTCTGCAAATACAGTCTGGCCTGCCTTAAAAAACAGTCCTTGTGCGCCGTTGTCAATGTTATCTACGTTTGTGAGCATCTCTTGAACGTCAAAGACAGGCATGCCAAGTCTGGCAAGCTTGTTTCTATACTCCTCGTGGCCGTGCTCTAAGAGTACCGAGTTTACCATCTCACGAATAAGCGAGCCTGTTAGGTATGTAGTTTGATACTTGTAGATTCGGTTCTCCACTTCTTCAGTGATTTTTTGTGCCAGCTCCAATGGAAGACTTCCTTCTCTAACTAAAGACTGGATAATTTTGTGGGAATTGAACTCCTCGATTGATTCGTGTGAGGTTCTAACATACATCTTGCCAGATTCTATGATAGAACGTTCTTCGATCTGTCTTGCAAGACTTAGAACAAGTTTTCCAAGGTTTGTAATGGTGTAACGCCTCTCAGACTTGTTTAACGCAACGAGGGATTGTCTTAGCAGTTTTCTTAGATGGTATGCAAACTTGCCGCTTTCTTTTTTGGACTTGAAGCCAGCAAGTGACTTGAGCTCAGAATAGGTGAGGGGTCCCTTAGAGTTTAAAATTCGCAAAATATCGATCCTGTTTGGACTTGCCATAACAGAAAAAATCATCCTCACGCGTTTTGATGTAGATTGTAAAATGCCACCGCTTTTCTTTGGATCTAGTGATCCTGTGGCTACCTCGATACTCATGCTTATGCCTATAGATCAGGAGTAAATAAGATTTATGACGTGATTCTAAACAACATTTTTGATCAGTTCTTCTCGATTTCTACCGAAAACTCTGATGTAGAGAGGGTCTGTCCACAGGAGGGACATTTGTTGTTGTAGTGTTTCATTACATCTTTGATCGACTTGAGCATTTTCATATTGGAGATCTTTGCTCCGCACTTTCCACAGATTACATCAACTGACAATGAAAGTGAGACATTTTTGGAGCTATTAAAAATCTTTTTTGAATTTTGTTAATTAACACGGTAAATTTGGTTTACTGTTTTTCTAAAATTATTCCACGATCGTCGTAGCCGACAATTTTGACTTTTGATCCTATCGGGAGCTGAGCTGGCGAGCTGATTCCTCCCAAAAAGCCGGAAATCCTAAGATCGTATCCGTCAATTTTCATTACAACCCATGCATATGGAGTGTATTGTTCAAATCCCGCCGGCGAAACTGTAATTATGGTGTATGTAGCGACTGTGCCTGTTCCTTCCAAAATCTTGTTTTCAAACCCCTTATTGCCACATTTTTGGCAAAAATAGACTGTGGCCAAATGTAGGCTCTCACATTTCGTGCATTTTTTGACAAGTATCTTGCCTGACTTGATTGTATCTATGAACTCTTGCTTCATTGCCAAGGCTTACACGCTTTTGAATATGTGCACAGCGCAGCTTGCTCCAGTTGCGCCAAAATTGTGAGTCAGGCCAATACGAGCATCTCTAACCGTACGCTCACCGGCCTTACCTGTTAACTGCTCAAAAACCTCAACTACCTGACCGACACCTGTCGCGCCAATTGGATGACCCTTTGCCTTGAGCCCACCAGACGGATTTATCGAAATTTCGCCATTTAGTGCAGTTCTTCCCTCCCTTACTGCTTCCACTCCGTGTCCTTTTGCATAGAATCCAAGGTCTTCTGTGTCAACTATTTCTGCAATCGTAAAGCAGTCATGAACCTCTGCAAAATCAATATCCTTTGGCGTGACTCCAGCCATTTTGTAAGCAGCTTCTGCGGCAATCTTTGTGCTTGGGATGGTAGTCATTTGATCTCGGCCTTGCAGTGTAGCAGGTGACCCACCCCTACCCGATCCAATCACTTCAATGTAGTTTTTAGAATGGGCCTTTGCAAATTTCTCACTACACAATATAACTGCGCTTGCTCCATCAGAAAAGGGACAACAGTCATATAGTTTTAGTGGGCTTGCAACTACTGCTGATTTCATTACATCATCAACTGTAATTTTCTTTCGAAGGTGGGCCTTTGGATTCAAAAATCCATTTTGATGGTTCTTTACTGCTACAAGTGCGAGGTCTTCCTCTGTTGCCTTGAATTCTGTCAGATAAGCTCTTGCCATTGATGCAAAAAGACCTGGGAATGATGCCCCTGCACCACCCTCATAGAAAAAATCAGAACAATATGAAAAGTATGTGGTTGTCCACTCTGTTCCGGTGTGTGTTACCTTTTCTACTCCCGCAACCAAAACAGCATCGTAAAATCCTGCAGCAACATTAGCAAATGCTTCGCGAAACGAGACGGAGCCGCTTCCACACGCAGACTCGATTGATAGCGAGGGCCTCTCAGAGATGCCAAGGTTGCTCATGATTACCGGTCCTAGGTGAACCTGCTTGTCTGCAATGCCAAAAACATTCGAGATGTATCCTGCCTGGATCTCTTTTGACTCTATTCCTGCACTTTCGATTGCTCCAACTGATGCCTGAATAGTAATATCAGTAATGCTGTCTTCTAATTTTCCATATTTGGTGCTTCCAGCACCAAGAACGCAGACCTTTTCCACAACACTCCCTGACCAAATCCATATAAAAATCGTTCAACGAATAATTCATCAAGTGAAAAATTCAACTAGAACGCTTTTAGTGAAAAAACCGATTCGAAGTACTGTCAAGCTAACACAGAAACGAATCAACTTGTTTCGAACCGAAATACGTCAGTATTTCGATAAGAATGGTTACCTTTCGTGGTCTGAAAGCAAAAGAAAGTATGTTATTTTAGGTTCAAATGAGCCAAAAAACGGACTAGTTGCGTGTCCCAGCTGTAAAGTTGGAAAGCTCATGGTAATTAGATCAAGGAAAACAAAAAAACGATTCATGGGGTGTTCAAACTATTATAACGGTTGCAGAGCATCATCACCATTATTACAAAAAGCAATGTTGTGTCAAACCAAGATACCATGTGCACTGTGTGCCTGGCCCCAGATACTATTTCGATATTCAAGAAGACAGAGATGGGTACGGCAGTGCTCCAACATCAACTGCCCAAGCAGAAAACCTAAGGCCTAAGCGAGTAAACATCTGTTCTTCTGTTTTGTAAAAGTGGCAAGACCTTTCTTGTTTGTTTTACTTTGTCAAGCGATATGTCTACAATTCCTATTCCCTGCTTTTTTTTCATATCAAGTAAAATTTCTCCGTATGGATCAACTACGAGACTTCTTCCACAGTAAATGTTTCCGACTTGATCTGGTGCAACCACGTAACATCCGTTTTCAATTGCACGAGTCTTGTTAATTGTGATCCAGTGTTCTTCTTTTTTGTTGCCCTTAACCCACGCAGATGGCGCAACTAGTATTTCAGATCCTGCAGAGGCAAGTATGCGTGATACTTCTGGAAACCTCAAGTCGTAGCAGATTAACATGCCTGTTTTTCCAAGACTTGTCTTGACTGGGCCTGAGATTTTAGAGCCAGCCTCAAGTTTTGCAGATTCCTTGAAGCCAAGTGCGTCATAGAGATGAATTTTTCTGTACGTAGATACAACCTTGCCGGATTTGTCGACAATAAACGACGTGTCATAAACCCTATCCTTTTTTTTGCTTTTTTCATACAGTGTTCCTATAACTTGGATCGAGTTTTTCTTTGCAGCTTTGGCTATTGTAGTTACAAAGTTGCCGTTGATTGTTTCAGCTAGAGTGGCAAGTTCTTTTGGTGTTTGTTTTGAGTTTGTGTAAAACATCATAAATTCCGGAAATGCACAGAGGTGTGCTCCCCTCTCTGCAGCCTTTCTGATAAAGCCGAGAATTTTTTCCAAGTTAACGTCTTTTTGTGTTGATGCACAAAACTGGACTACTGCGACTTTGGTCAATGTATTATCTAAAAAACAATGTAAATAAAAAGACTGACACTTTACAGGGAGTTTCCTGCCAAGTACCAGTTTTCTTTTGGATTTTCCTCAAAGACAACAATTACGTGAGCTTCTTTTGTTTTTAGTATCTCAACTGCTGACTTTGTTATTGCTTTTGCAAATTCTTCTTTTTGTTGTTGTGTTCTGCCAGGATACAACGAGACTGTGATTAATGGCATGATTGCTTGTTTGACTTGCTTGATTTATGCGTATGTGATAGCTAGTCTCCCTTCCATCCGTATCTCGATCCGTATCTTGAACCATACATAAATTCGGACTGGTGAGTCTTTTTGTACAGATATCCAGTTGCCAGTCCGATTACAAATCCACCAATGTGCGCAAGGTAGGCTACCCCCCCTGCACCAAAACCAAATCCACCAATCAAAAACGGAATTATGTTTTGGAAGATGAGCCAGAATGGCAAAAACCACTTTGCGGGAATGTGAATCATTCTCCAAAAGAATCCCATCATAAGAAATGTCATGACTCGCGCTCGTGGAAACATCACAAGGTATGCCCCAAGCACGCCTGATATTGCACCTGATGCACCCACTGCTGGAATTGGACTATTCATGTCTCCAACTACATGTGCAAGGCCTGCAATTATTCCCCAGAACAAATAGATTCCAAGAAATTTGAGTTTTCCAAACTTTAACTCGATGTTGTCTCCAAATATCCACAAAAACAACATGTTGCCGCCAAGGTGCATTAGTCCACCGTGCAGGAAAGTTGAGCTTAGTAGCCCCAACATCGGCATCGCAGGGCAGGAGACTTGGAATTGTTGTATCGATATGGAGCGCTCCCCTGTTATACATGCGGGAACGGCCCCCCAGTTGTAAAATAGTGATGCCGCATTATTATTGCTAAACTCAAAGAACTGTCCGGTGACTGCCACCTCAAAAAAGAAGACAATTACATTTACTATGATAAGTGCAATGGTCATTTTGGGTTTGAATCCAGGTGGTTTTGGATTTTCGTCCTTTATTGGAAGCATTGATGATTAGTACAAATGTTTTATTGTATAATAATGTAAATCTGGTTTTACGAAAAACTTTTGTAAAATTGGATATTTTTTGTTGAGTATTATATTTTGATTATTCCTTGTTTTATCAAATATTGGATTCCTTGCACAAAGTCTGAATCTCCGATAGTTCCTTCAGCCCACAATTTTGCGTCGTTTTTGATCCATGATGGGATTACTTGTGATCCTGTGCCTGATTGTGTTGAAGGCATCTTTATGATTTGCTGCTTTATCAAGTATTGAATTCCCTGCACAAAGTCATTGTCAGTGATTGCGCCTTCTGCCCACCATTTTGCGTTATTTTTGATCCATGATGGAATTTGGTAGTCTGGTGCGTTCTGGCCTCCCGCTCCTATGGCAAATGTTGCACTGCCTATTCCTTGGTATGTTGTGAGCTCATCTAGGCCGTGATTAAAGACGACAAGTGTCATCTTGTAGTTTCCCTGAGCTGGAAACTTGATTTCTTGAATATCAATTCCTTCTATGGAAAGTATGCCTGGCTTTTGTGGCTCACCACCTACGTTTTCAACTAGAATCTTTCCTGAGCTGTCATCTATTCTAAATCCATGGCGTACAAATTTCAAAATCTGGCCGTTTTCGTCAAAGAATGTTATCTGGAGAGGTATTGTGTCGCTAGCCCCAAGATTTGCATCATACGATACAGTAGCAGTAGCCCCAGAGTCAAGATTCACAGTAAAAGAGTTTTTGGCAACAGCTGATGCTGGAGATACTGTAAAGTCCATTGTTTTTGTGCTTAATGGAATTGTTTTAGCTAAATCGAGTATGTCTGCTTTGGTTATCAAAAAGTGTAAAATTGATGTTCCTTCGATTGAATATGGATCAAGTATTAACATTCTTCCAAAGATTGGCTTGCCGTTTACTTTACCATCGTATGCGGTTGTATCAGCAAATTCTTTGAATGCCTGCGGAACCCTGACTTCTTGATGTACAAAAATTGTTTGTCCCTCAATTCGTGTTGTATCCCAGTTAAACGGCATTGAAAATGAAATTGATTTTTTTGTTTCGTCAAATTTGAAGTTGTCTATTCGATCGTAATATGACACTATAGATACCGGGTATGACTCTGCACCATATTTTATTGTATGATTTGAGATGTCACCAACACTCAGCCAAGAGTTGAAGGTCTTTACATCTTGTTCGGCAAAGATGTTTTGGTCATAATCAATACCAAATATTTTGATCTCAAAGTGGTATAACCCAGATTCTAATAGGACTGGTGCGTGTACATCCACCCTGTCGTTATATCCAGTCCAAGCGCCAGGTATCTGTGGCACTTGGTCGCCATATACGATAACATCGTTTACGTCTACGTTTTTTGGTACAATTTTGAGCGTCAGTTCTCCAGAATGGGCATGGAATAGGTTTCGTAGAAGAAGTTTGTCGTCTTTCCATGCTGAAATGAAGTAAGATGTGTGTGGGACTGGTTGGTTTGTGTTTGCGTCATACAATCTAAGTTGTAGATATGTATCTCCAACGGTATCTTTAGTTAGAATTGGGGGGCTGATTTTAATGAATAGTGCAGCTTGTCTGTCGCCAAAACTAGCTGGCGGAAGATTTTCTTGTGTGAGGCCATCCCCATATGCAAATTGCGCAATAGTAAATGCTTGAGCTGAAAGCAAAATAGCAAAAATTGCAACAAAAATTTTTTTAAAACTCACCATTAATTAATAAAATTTCACTGTATTTAATTATTAAGCAGATTTCTACAGTTGAGTTTATGAGCTGAGTTGTGGCCTGACGACATGCAATGAGACTGCGTGATCATCAAGTAGGGCACCAACTCCAATTGAGATGCTCTTTATGCGAATTCTGAGCTTTTCTAGCTCATTTTTGTCAAGATCGTATTTTGTAGCAAGAATTGATTTTACTTTTTGCTCAGTATCTGAAATTTCATTAAATGTTGTTGGAATTGTAACATCAAGTAATTTTCTAAATGACTCCTTTGGGATTTTTCCTGTTCCGTCCTGGATTATATAAAATGCAATTTTTTCACGTGCTATTTCATGTGGCAGGGTAGATAGGGCATTTGCAGTATAGAATACCTGTACATCAAGAATGTTAATTCCATCCTCTGAGAAATCTGGAATGGTTTGCTCATTAGTAAAGCCGCGTAATGATCCCACAGGCACCTTAATTATAGCAAATCCTTCAACTATCTCCTTTGTATCAATTCCAAACATGTCTTTGATGTGCTTGCAGCTCATGCCAGTAGATGTTTCAGGCTCTAGATTTCTGAAAATTGCTATTGAAGACGGACCGTCATTTATTACTGCAGTTAAGAGAATTCCAACCCGGTAGCCTTTCTTGTTTAGAATGTTAATTGAGGTATCATAGTGACCTGGTCGAATTGGCCCATCATCATCAGATATTGAGCCGCACACAAATTTTGCAGTATAAACAATGTCTTGTATTTGTGATTTTGATGTCGAGTTTGTTTCTTGCGCAGCAGCAGAGTTTGTGTATGATGTAAAAAGCACAAATGTGCAGAAAATGCTCAAAATTATGCAAATCTTAGTCAAGATCAATTACTAATTTATCGAATCAATATTAATAATGTTGGCATTATTGTAGTAATAAAATTCTGAGAAAATTATTAATATATTCTATTTGCGACTAAGTTTATGCGAATTTTGTTTTTATTATTTTTGTTACCTGTTTTGATGTCACCAGTATTTGCAGAGTCTCAACGGCTTCCAACCGATAAGGGAACTTTGCTTGTGGACATCACCACCGAACCTGCAAAACCAGTAATTGGGGATTTGACAAAACTAAAAATTAATTTCATAAATCCAAAAACAAACGGCATTCAAGAGCACGTAGACTACAAGGTAACTGTTACAAAGGATGGAGTAGCAGTTTTTGGCCCAATACCACTTCAGCATACTGGGACGGGGTCAATAACCATACCAGTTGAATTCAAAGAAAAGGGAGAACACAAAATAACAGTTGATGTAGAACTGATTTGGTTTCAACCAATTCCTCCAGAAACCGTTACATTTACTACAATGATTGAAGCGGCTGCTCAAGAAAATGGTGATAAGACTCCAAATGGTAACGGATGCCTAATTGCAACTGCCGCATTTGGGTCCGAGCTTGCACCACAAGTACAATTGCTCAGAGAAGTAAGGGACGATGTAGTCTTTAGCACCAGTACAGGAACAGCGTTCATGACGGCATTTAACAACATTTACTATTCATTTAGCCCGACCGTGGCAGATTGGGAAAGACAAAATCCTGCATTCAAGCATGTTGTAAGGGCTACAATTACGCCAATGTTGTCGACTTTGTCAATACTAAACTATGTAGACATTGACTCTGAACAAGAACTGTTAGGATATGGGATTGGAGTCATACTGCTAAACGTTGGCATGTACTTTGTTATACCAGCTCTGGTAATAGCAAAACTGCGTAAATTTAGAAAATAGCGTAAATCCTGTGTGAATCAGAATAAGGATTTTTATGGATCCCTTATTAATTCAAGTTCAATGAAGACAATAGCCATAGGCTCCATCTTTGCAATATTCGCTTTGATGGTAGTTGCACCATCTGCTTTTGCAGATCATGCTGAACAGGTAATCCACATAGTGGATCAGGGTACAGGTTCTGCTTGCGGTGAAGACCAATGTTATGTTCCAGCTGAGATTACTGTTGATGTTGGAACCGAAGTTACGTGGATAAATGATGATGATGCTGTTGGGAGTCCTCATACCGTAACTAGCGGTTCAGCGGAAACAGGAGGTCCTCAGGGAGTATTCCCTTTTGATCTAGACCTTATTTCTGGAGTGGGACAAGAAGTAACATTCAAGTTTGAAACGGAGGGGGAATATCCCTACTACTGCATGGTTCATGCTTGGATGAAAGGAACAGTCATCGTTCAAGCAGCTCACGCAGAAGATGATGGTGAAATGATGGATGGAGATGCTGCTCATGTAACAGAAATGACAATGGATGGCTCAGTAATGATCACGGTTGAGGCAGGCGCACCAATGGAAGGTGAAGAAATGGCCTTGACAGTAGGATTCACTGATGCTGGCGGAACCGCAATAGAACATGTCAACTTTGATATTTCTGCAACACAAGATGGAACAGAGGTTTTGGCTGAAATGGGTCAACACGTACACTCTGGCTCAGCTGACTTTACAACAAGTGCTCTGAGCTCCGATAGTGCTGTAGATGTTCAAATTACGATGTTAGGTATTGGACTTCCTGACGATGAGGCAAACTGGAGTGGCCCAATAGGTGAGACAATCTCACTAAATGTGGTACCAGAGTTTGGTCCAATTGCCATGATAGTTCTTGCAGCTGCCATAGTAAGCATTGTTGCTGTCACAGCAAGATCTAAAGCGATTCTAAAACTTTAGAATTCTTTCCTATTTTCTTTTTATCATAGCAGTTACTGCAAGTATTACACCTGCTGCGCCAAGTGCCATGCCAAATACTGCAAAGTCATAAGATTTTGATAGATCAATATTGGTTCCATCTGCAATGTTTCCCATTTTGGATTTAATTTCCGTAACGTCTTTTTGAAGTGAGGACATGGCGTTCGTTAGTGCCAAGACGTCTTGGTTTGATCCTCCTGAGCCAGTTGGAGGAAATGCAAGAATGTCTATGCTTTCCACATCCTCTATGGCAACCTCTTCATTTACTGGAACTCCGTTTATGGTTCCCTTTAGCTCTACTGCGAGGGAGCCGGTTTTGGTTGGGATTATTTTTGAATAGTAATGACCCGCCCTAACATCTGAAAGAATGTCTAGTGATTTTGTGACACTGCCTGATTTGACTGTGGCCTGAAGGTCTCTAAAGGCATTTGTTACTCCGGATTGTACTCCGCCTCCTT
>DASWKH010000116.1:0-1520 GCA_036396715.1 Candidatus Nitrosotenuis sp. | reverse complement strand
TTTGTGAAGGCACTAATATCAGTCGTGGTTTCCAAAAGTTTTGCACTTGTTGGGTCTTTCCAGCCAATCACAGAGATTCTCCACATTGGACTATAGTTTTGATCACCTGGTGCAGATGCTGCGATTCCTGCCTGGAATCCCATAGGACCTGATCCTGTGATTCCGTTCATAAACTGGAATAGATCAACTGCTGCCGAGTTTGCAATCAGTTTTGCTGCAGTTGGCGATGATACAACTCCCATCATGTTTGCTGGCATCTCAGGTGTTGCATCTGTAACAATGTAGTAAATTGTCCTACCGTCAGGACCCCAACCACGGTGTGCAATAAAAGTCACTGTCATTTTGTCAAGATCAATGTCAAGCACCTGACCTCCACCATATGGTGTCTCGTCACTAAGTGTCTTGTCTTCTTTTACCATCATCTGACCACCTGGCCAGACAATTTGTGGCATGTTGATTACAACTTTGAGATCTTGTAGCGAAACATCACCTGCAGCTTGTGCATCAAGTATAGCTTGTTCAGAATCCAATACTCTAGGCGTTACATCCTCGTTCCATGTTACATGTACATGTGATGTTAATGCACTGTATTTGTCTGGTTGAGCTGGTGTACTCGTAAAAACTTCACCTTGAAATCCATGGACACCGTTTCCATTTACACCATTAGTAAACATGTATGTTTTTGACAGTGCTTCTTTTGGTGCATTTGCAAGTGGTGGTGCAAGTTCGACTTTCCATCCTTGATTCTTTGTTATTGTATCTGCATGTGTTTTATCACTTGAATCTGTGATTATGAAATAAACTGCCTCACCGTTGTAGAATCCCTTGTGCAACGGAATCGTTGCAGGAACATTTGCTCTTGATAATCTCAGTACAGAACCAAGATCACTTTCCTCAAATGTTTTAGTTTCTTCCTTTTGGGATGTTTCCGATGTAGTTGTTTTTCCAGCCATCTCTTGTCGCATTTTTTCGCGTTCTTTTTCAGCATCAGGACCATTTTGCGAAGTACAAATTTTATCTCCACAAATTCTTTGTCCTTCAGCTGAAGGGTTTTCGAAAGCTATGGTGGTTAATGAAGCCGTAAATAGCGGTAGAATTGCTAACAATCCTGCGTATTTTAGTATCTTATTCATTGCATGCTCGTTTTTCTAATCAATTAAAAGCATTATTCCAAATTAGATCCAAAAGTGCAAGAGCATTTGGAACAATTTTTTAATACTTTCTTAACCGTTTTTTTTGCAAAATGAATTATCAATATCCACTTTTAGGAGGTATAGGCGTAGTCGCTGTTTTAGTAATAATGTATGCAGCTGTAGTGATGACTGTACCACATCAAACTGCAATTGATTCTGTTGAAAACACAGGTGTTGAATCATCTATGACATCTCAGGAACAAAGTTTATCGCAAATTCAGATCACAGACGGAATCAAACACATTGTTCCACTCGATAAGATCAAAAGTGGCGGGCCGCCAAAAGAAATCTGGGACAAAATACTAGAGAAATCTCAAGCTTCCTAAG
>DASWKH010000115.1:0-1666 GCA_036396715.1 Candidatus Nitrosotenuis sp. | reverse complement strand
AGTAGTTCGTATCTTGCATCAAAGTCAGGTGTCATATTTGATTTTTCTATGATTCGCATTGCCCTTGCATAAGCATATTGGATGTACGACGCCGTATCCCCCTCCAGGCTAAGCGACTTGGTGTGATCAAATGTGATTATTTTGTCCAGATCTTGTTTTATCATCTCATATCTGAGTGTGGCCACTGCCACCTTGTTTGCAATCTTTAGCAGTTGATCCTCTGAGAAGTCAGGATTCCGCTTTTTTGTTTCCCCCAGTGTTTTTGCTTCAAGCATATCCAATATGGCGTCGGCATTGACGTAGAGCCCCTTTCTGCCAGACATTTGTGTGTTTTTCCCCCTCGTGTCCATTCCAAGTGCACCGGCAGTATCCGAGCTTAATGTTACGGATTCGTACCTTAGGTGGTTGTATGATTTTGAATTGGTGGCAAATTTTGAGATCAGTTTCGTTATTATGTTTTGAAGCCTCGCTTGTCTTGAATCAATTACTGTAATTACCTTGTCTGCAGCAAATTTTTGTTGTGGTTCATTGCTTTGCTCAAGTGTTGTTTGCCACAAAATTTTCCCATTTTCTTGAACTGTGTACTTTTTGTAATGGAATGGATCTTTTACAAGACCAAGCTTCCACGCCGCATATGGAATATCTTTTGCAATGTATGTTGCAGTACCGTTGCTCCTAACAAGAACCTTGTCTTCTTCGTCAGATATTATCACCCAACAGCCTTTGTTCTTTCCCTCCTCTTCGTATTTGATAAGATGCATCTCCTTTAGCTTTTCAAATATCAGTGGCCAAAGATTTGAGCGAACAATTTCTGACTCAAAATTAAGACAGTCGTAGTATGCGCCAAGCCTCCAGCATGTTTTTAGCTGTTCTGCCAGTACTTTGCATGTTATTGTTTTTGCAAATTTTGCGATTTCAGAGTTACCGTCCTCTAGATCTTTTAGAATATTGTTTCTGATCTGCTCTAGGTGTGAATCCTCAGAGTATTTTTCTGTGGTTTTAACATACACTGCATCCCCACAATAATGATCAAATTTTTGTCCAGTTGGCGGGTTTTCAGAAAATCCAAGATGTTTGAATCCAACAATAATGTCAGCAACCTGAAGTCCAGAATCATCGACATAATTGAGCACACTCACATCATAGTTTACCTTTGATAGAATTCGCGCCACGCTGTCCCCAATTATCACGTTTCTGACGTGTCCAATGTGTAGTGCTTTGTTGGGATTAACACTTGTGTGCTCCACAACAAGGTGAGATTTTTTGCCCACATCAACTGCACCGTATTCACCTTTTTGTGTTGCAGATATTATTATGCGACAAAGTTGCGCGGCGTCTGCATAAAAATTCAGATAACCCGATTGATGTGCCTCAACTTTTGCAACTAGTTTTCCTAGGAATTGTTCATATTTTTTGGCAATAGATTGCGCGATCTCATATGGCTTTGTCTTTAGTTGTTTTGCTGCCAAAAACGCAATATTACATGTGACGTCGCCAAATCCCTCTTTTGCTGGCTCTAAAACAAATTCAGTCTCGTGGATGCCAAGGTCATGTATGATGTTTGTGAGGTTTGTGTTTATCTCCTCTAGTAAAATTCTAAAGCTCATCCTTACAACTCCGAAAGAATTGGCGCAATTTTGTCCAATGCTTCCATTACACCATCACC
>DASWKH010000114.1:0-2436 GCA_036396715.1 Candidatus Nitrosotenuis sp. | reverse complement strand
TCCATACGGTCTGAAAACAAATCCGTACCCAAGCAGTCCCACCCCTACAGAACACGATGCAAAAATACTTGGTGGATCAAGACACCAAGAGGCAAAGGCCTCAATACTTGAGTGCATATCTGACCTGTACAAAAAAGTGGCAAGAAGAAACTCTACTGATAATGACTTTAGGATGGTGACAATAGTTCAGGACGTTGGTTCTGGCAAGACCCACCTTGCACTACACATCAAGACACTAAAGACAAGACAGGACATTGTGACTACTTTTGTGGATCTTTCTACAATTTCGCCAAAAACAAATGACAGCATTTACAACGCAATCATTCGGGGCTTTAACAAGGAGCTGTTTTCTGAGCTCAAAGAAAAATTCCTCTTGCAAATGTGTGAAAAAGCGCAAAAAGGGGACGTCTTGGCAAAAAAGACGCTAGGATACGGCCTAGTTGATAAGCTCAAAGGAATCACGCTAAAACAGAAAACAGAGGACATCATGTATGACAGAAAACCCGTCTCGGCAGAGGCGCTACAGCGATATCTTGCTGCCAATTTCAACCAGCACGAGGCAGTCATAATACGAAATGTAATTTCCAACTCGTTTGATAAAATAACAAATCTTGATGACCTTCACGGAAGGCTCGGGGCAATTGGCAAATTCAGCCACAACCTGCTTGGCAAAGTAATACTCTTTGAGCTAGATGAGCTTGACGCACAGGAAGGCTCACTGGACTTTGTAAAGTCTCTAATCAACGCGCACATTCCGGCATCGATTCTTTTGCTAATTACTACACCATCATTATACATGGATGTTCAAAGGGCCAACCCATCTGTATTTGATAGGCTGGAAAAGGCAAACTACAAAATTGATCTTGCAGGTGCCAACTCCATAGATGAGCTCATTGAAATTGCAATTGAATACATTAAGGAGGCAGACAAGACAGAGCGCTTTAACAAAAAAGAGCAGCAAGACTTGGCTGCAAAAATTCGCGTTCTGTGTGACGAGTTTCCGGAATTTAGAAACGTTCGCTCAATTATCAACATTCTAAACCATGCAATAGAAAAGGCAGGCGAGCTTGAAGCTTCTGAAATCACCGAGGCCGTAATAGATGAGACAATAAAGCAGACCTATCCGGGACTAAAGATAAAGGGCAGCATTATGGAAGTGCCAATATCAGAGTTTATCAAAATAAAAAGGATTGTTGGCACAAACCAAAACCAGGTAAAGCAGGCAGTCTCAAACCTCGTCAACTATGCACATGAGATGGGAAACATATCTGAGGCAAACAAGTCAAACCCGTCATTTGATGTGGTGTATAATGACGCATTTGGCACAAAGGTTGGAATCATAGTAGTCATGGACCCTAGCCACTCAAAGAACTTTGAGACAATAACAAACGTAGTCAAATCATCGGCATTTGTGGACAAGCTTGTAATCCTAACAAACACAACCATACCACCGTCAAATCAGGCAACGATTGTAAATGTGGACAAATCAAAGGTAATGGATTTGCTGTACTTTAACACCAAATACATAGAGCACAAGCTAGAAGAGCCAGAAAGCGAAAAAATCAAGATGCTTGCAAAAACAATCTGCGTAATCTAAAAACCAAACTCATTTTAATGATTTTGTTTATCAAAATCTAGTGCAAAATTATCTTTTACAGGTTGGCCAACAGTCTGCAAGCACAATTAACGGCGAAGTCAAAAACATTATAGACCAGATAACGCCTGAGATTCCACACTCTTCCTTTGTCACTGACTTGGCAATAATTATGATTTTGGCCTCTGTTGTAACACTAGCATTTTTCAAAATGCGCCAGCCCTTAATCATAGGATATCTTTTTGCTGGAATGCTAATTGGGCCGCTTTCGCCCATCTGGAGCTCAGTTCTGCCAGAAGACAATGGCTTTATGGGACTTGGAAAGACCGGAATACTTTCTGACATTGCGGTGCTTAACATCTTTGCAGAGCTTGGCGTCATCTTACTTTTGTTTGTGATTGGAATAGAGTTTCCGTTTTCCAAAATCCGTTCTATTGGCAAGATTGCAGTCGGTGCTGGAACAATCGGATTGTTTATGACGCTTGGAATAGGATTCTACGTTTCAAGTCTTGTCGGGCTAAACTTTATGGATTCGTTGTTTTTGAGTGCTGCACTTTCCATTAGTAGTACTGCCATCCTAGTAAAAATTCTAGAAGAAACGGGGAAGATCAAAAAAGAATCATCCATTCTTGTTTTGGGCATATTGATTGTAGAGGACATCATCGCCGTCATTCTTATTGCAACACTAGAGTCGGTGGCACTAGTAGGCTCTGTTTCCATTGAAAACATAGTTGTGGTTGCAGTTGTTGCAGGAGCACTCATTGCTGGAACACTAACTGTGGGAATCAGGGTAATTCCAAGACTAATTGACAGGGTTGCAGCAACTGAGCACAAAGAAATCC
>DASWKH010000113.1:0-21072 GCA_036396715.1 Candidatus Nitrosotenuis sp. | reverse complement strand
AACAAAGCATAAAACTCCTGATGAGATAATTTGTCACTCAAAAAACCAGAATACTTCTCTGGTGCAATTTTGTCTGGCATGAGTATCGGTTTGTATCCGTTTCTTTCAAAAGAATCTGACAGGAATTGTACCTCGTTTTCAGTGAATGGTGACTTTGAAAATATTACCATAGTCACGCTTGGATCTTTTTCTGTCGATTCGGCAGTTACAATTACGAGATGTTTTTGAAGCTCAGTACGTGAGAGTCCATTTTGTTCAAGCAGTTCGGCAAATGTTGAGACAAATCTGGGTGAATCTATGAGCCATCTAACCGCAATTATTTTGCCATTGTCTTCCAAATGATCATAATATTCTTGAAAACCTTCTATGGTGTAAAGAAAGTTTTCTGAAACCCCAAGGCTCCCAGATGAAACTGAAGCCCATGTATCTACAAAAGGTATGTAAATTATGTCAAATTTTTCCTGAGACTTTGAAATAAAACTCCTACCCTCGTCTATATGGGAGTGTACATATGGGTGAGTATACAGGTTACCAGCTTTCTGCCCGTAACTTTTTACAGTTTCAAAAATGATTGGGTTTATCTCAACAGAAGTAACGTCTCTGCTGCCACTGGCTAATGCTGCTACAACATCTCTTCCCCCACCAGAACCAATAACAAGAACTTTGGGGTCATCTTTCATCTTAAACGGTACGTATTGCATCCAAGAAGACAACGACTGCCTGCTATCTGGATTTCCATCCCAGAAAATTATGTTTGTTCCAGCTCCACCATCAATGAAAATTTTTGCAACAATGTCTTTTTGAGAACACTGTCTTTGAGCATAAGGATCAGAACTACCAGCACAATTCCCAGTAATCCCCTCGACTACATCAATTCTTGAAAAAGAGTTCCATTGCGTCTTTACAATGTGGGCGCCAGGATTTTCTTTCAAAAATAATGGCAGGTCTTTTTGTGCATCGGGGTTAGTTTGAATTGAAAATATTTCTATTGTTTCGTTGATGAACAACAACCCTGCTGCAAAGGCAACAAATGCTAGGCTGATCAAAACCCGCTTTTTGTTTTTTGCTACAATTGAGAAAACTGTGGCACAGATAGCAGAGATGAAGCCAACAGTTAGGACAGTTCCTTCTCCTCCTAACATCGATAATAACAAAACGACTGAAACTGCGCCTAGTGACGCACCAATCAAATCTGCCGCATACAATCTTCCAGCAACATGAGCAAAGGCGCTAAATGCAGCTGAGATAACAGTGCCAATAAAAAAGAAAGAGACTGCAAAGAGGAGCATGTACAAAGGCAGGTACATTACACGTGAGGCAAAGTAATGCATTACAAAAAGAGTCAATGGAATTACTAGCGTTACACCAAGGGATGACAATATTGCGAGATCGGAGGCCCAGTTTTCTTTGATTTTCTTTAATCGGTAGTGAACCAAAAGTCCAGATGAACCAAGGCCAACGAGTGCAACTGACACTGCAACAAAGGCAAAATGATATGAAACAGCAGCTGAAAAAATTCTTGTAATGGCGATCTCCAGTACGAGACCTGCCAAGGAGATCAAAAAAATCCCAGCAAAAATCATCCTTTTATTAATTGAAGCTGGTGTCAGTCCTTGATGCGTCAAACAAAACGCGAAAAGTAATAACGCATATTATTGTTTCCTAGTTTTCTCTTTCTAATTATGATACTATAAAGTAAAATTTTAGATTATGATTTTCTATTACATTTATCTATTAGTTTCCTTAATTTTTCAATCAGAATGACTGGAGCAATAAAATATATTCCTACATTAAGAAGAATGATTCCAATCCCATACCCAAGCATCTCCTGCTCTGAATCGATTTCGGCATAATTGAGTAATGATAGCGTTGAGAGCATCGGCGTAATTATGATTTTGATCATTTCTCTGAATACAGGACTCTGTCTTTCCCAGTCCGATATGGTCGGGCTAAATGAATAATAGGCCTGATTGAATCCCGTCATGAATGTCGTGCCAGAATGTGTGCTAAACACAACATTGTCTCTTACCTCTCTGAGAAGTTGTACCTGAGTAGCTAACTCTGTTCCATACGCAGCAGTTGCAATAAGACAACCACCATCAACTATCTCTGGCTCTTGGCTAGCTTGAGCCATAGATTTTGGCACAAGTCTGTAGATTTTTTCCTCAGAAAGGGAAACGATGTATAGCAATCCATCAGGCCCTAGCTCAATATCTGTTACACAGCCAAAACCACTCCCAAAAATGATCTCATCACTTGGGTCACTAAGATTTAGAACCTTGTCAGATAATTCAGGGGTTTCAAATACAAAATCCGTTCTATCAGAATTTAACTTGAATCTGTACAAATTCCCTGTATTACAATCTCCAACAAAGACACTATCTTGGTAATCTAACATCTTTTCAGACTTTACAAAAGAAATCCCAGTTGGTGCAACAGGTTTTTGCCAACTAAACTCTGGGTCACTGTAGACAAAGTTTCCATACTTTGGCAAAGAGTCAATCTGTGATTGGTTTTTTGCAGGACCCATTATCTCAATCCAACCGCTATTGAAACTCTCTGGAACCAAATTGATCTCATCAAAATCATCATCACCATTTTCAGTATCCCACATGTTTCCAGTAAATGGGTCAAATGTGATTCCAAAACTATTCCGTATTCCCATTGCGTAGTATGGTCCTGGCGGATCAACTCTCAGTATGACGCTAGTATCGTTCTTCCAATTGGATTGTCTGTTCTGTAGCTTTCCATAATTGCCATTGTCGCCAATTACTGCGTAAACTTGGCCATCAAAATTTGTCATGGCGCCACCATTGTGATAATAGTTGTCACCTGGCAACTGCTTTAGCAGAATTGGGTTGACAAGCTCACTACCATTCCACTCATACTTGAAAATTCTATTCTCAATTGCTTTTCCCCCGTCTGTGTCGGCCGCAGTAAAGTAAACATAGACTGTAGAGCCAATAGATGTGATTCCAAGCATTCCTCTTTCCCCGTCTTTTGCAACTGATACATCTAACACTGGTTTGTCTTGTAAGACGCCATCATGGACCAGTCGTACTTGGCCGTTATATCGTTGGAGCACCAAAATATCGTCTCCAACAAACGTCATTGTGGTTGGATTATTTGGAATGTTATCAACAAAGGTTTCGACTACCAGATCATCGGCCTTGATTTGAGGTTCATCTGCAAAAACAGGCACAAAACCCAGTGACAAACCTAAAACCAAAAGCAGAATTCTCAATGTTGGCATTAATAATCACTGGATTAAAAACACATTCAAAAATTGTTATAATGGCTAATTCATTATGCAAATTATAAATTGAAATTTCTTGGTTCAGGCAAGGTAAAGGACGTCTATGATCTTGAGGACGGAAACCTCCTATTCAAATTTAGTGATAGGGTTTCCGCATACGATGTCAAGTTCCATGATCCAATCCCTTACAAAGGCGAGGTTTTAGCAAAATTTGCGGAATTCTGGTTTACCAAGATTCCAGTCAAAAACCATTTTGTAAAGACTGTGTCGAAGAATGAAATCGTTGTAAAAAAAATGAAAATGATTCCAGTCGAATGTGTGGTGCGCGGTTATTTTTATGGAAGCTTGATCACACGTTGGAAGGCAAGTCAAGTGTCACTGCCTGCCGGAACACAAACAGAGATTGCCGCAAAACTCCCAGTGCCGATTTTTGATCCTACTACAAAGGCTGAACACGATGAACCAATAGACAAACAAACTGCAACAGAAAAAGGCCTAGTTACCGAAACAGAATACAATTGGCTTGAATTAAAATCAATTGAGATTTACAACCAAATGTATGGTGTTGCCGACGCAGCAGGGTTCATTTTGGCAGACTTGAAGCTAGAGTTCGGCAAGCTTGATGACCAAATAATTCTTGGCGACTCAATTGGACCTGATGAGTACAGACTGTGGCCAAAGGAAATCTATGCAGTCGGAAAAATACAGGAGGCATACGACAAGCAAATACTTCGTGACTGGCTTACTGCCAACGGATACCAGCAACAATTTGATGATGCAAGAAAACAAGGAAAAATGCCCGTGGCACCTTCAATCCCTCAAGAAATAATTCAGAAAATGTCGGAGCGCTACATTATCTCTTATGAGCGCATATCTGGCAAACCTCTTTAGGCTCAATTTTTTCAGCTTAACTCTAATTTTGAATTTCTCAGACCCTTCCCTTTGGGGGTTCTGCACCTGTTTGGCAACATAGCTCCCCGACATTGCCAAAATTTTGCTTTTTTTGAAATTATTGGTATTGCTACTAATTAGTTCAGAGCGGTACGAAAGTTTTCTTTTCACAACAACATTCTTAGTAGCAAAAAGATAGTTTTGGTCGTTTGCTACGAAATTTGTTGGAACATAAAAAAAATGATGCGAATGGACAAGAAATTATGATGCTAGGATCTTTTAGCTGAACCCATGATTTGCAGATAACATGTCTACTTTGCTTGAAAAACAAATCAAAATTAACCGAGTCATGACGATTTCTGTTGAGCAGGCCCGAGCACTTGAAGACCCAGCAAGATCAAAAATCGTGGAAATACTGTACCACAAACAACTCACCACTGACCAAATCACAAAGGAACTACAAAAAAACGGTTGCAATAAAGCAGTAACTACAATACGTCACCATCTGGAAATCCTAAAAGAAGCTGGTCTGATCGAAATTGTCAAAATCCAAGAAATCAGAGGTGCAATTGCAAAGTTTTATGGCACATCAATTAAGCTAATTGCAAATACGTCCTCAAAAGATTTTGATGTCAAATACTCTTCAATGATAAAATCAACGTCAACTAAGATAGAAAAAATACTTGATGGGATTGCAAAAAAACCTGCTCTACAAAAAAAATCAGAATCAGTTCATAATGAATTTGTCTTGATGGAAATTGTCAACAGGGCGATGGCAAATGTTTTGGAAAATAATAACTTTACATTTCAGAAAAAAATCAAGTAACTTCGATTACAAACAATCCTTTTGTTTTTGGATCTTGTAGTAATTTTATCATCTGGCGCGGCATGTCATTTGATGCCAAATCACAACCAACTGCCAAAGTTCTGGGGCACAAAAAATTGCTTTTTCTAATTACTATGTCATGTGGATTTTCTAACCTCAAATCCGGATGACCGTTTCCTGTGATTGTGAATGATTTTCCCTTGACCCTAATTGTGATTGTTATTTTAGAGTCTGTTTGCCTGAGTTTCTGCTTTAGTTTTTTTGGGATCTCCTTGCACCCACAATCTGCACTAACTCCAATTATGCAGTCTCCATCCAGCGTGAGATCAGGCTCGGTTGTGATCTCTATTGTTCTTGGATGAAGTGCTCTGACATTTTTGTGACCGTAAAACGGAATCTCAAATCGCACAAGTGCAGCATAACTAGACTTAAATTAAACTTTCAAAGCATTCAAAATAGAATTGCTTCCTTCCCAACAAGGTTATGATAGAGCCATCACAATATTTTCTCCTGATGGAAGGTTATACCAAGTAGAATATGCAATAGAAACGGTCCGACGTGGTGCAATTGCAGTTGGAGTCAAATGCAAAGATGGTGTTGTCATTGCAGTAGAAGAAAAACCACGCAAATTACAAATTTCAGAATCAGCACACAAAATTTTTCAAATTGATGAGCATATAGGATTTGCAGCAGCAGGTTACATACCTGATGCACGAAGCCAAGCAGATACGGCAAGATTTTTTTCACAAAGTAACAGAATTGTCTATGATGAGGCAGTTGATGTGGAAACCGTGGCAAAACACCTAGCCGACCAATGTCAACAGTTTACGCAGTTTGGAGGTGCGCGACCATTTGGTGTTGCATTAATTATTGGCGGGGTAGATTCTTCTGGTAACTCGTTATTTCTGACAGACCCAAGTGGAACTTACATAGCATATGACGCCGTAGCAATTGGAGCAAACTCTGAACAAGCAAATGACTTTCTTGAGAAAAACTACAAACCTGACATGTCACTTGAAGATGCATCAGCACTGGCAACTGCATGCATTTACATTGCAAGCGACCAAAAAGAAGGAACCGATCACATCAAGATGTCTCACATCAAAACCTCGACAAAGCAGTTTGAAAAAGTAACAATAGAGCAAATTGCAAACTATGCAAAAATCGGCAAACAAAAATTCCCAATCCCAAACGTTTAGAATTTTTCAATATTGAATATCTCAGTCGCAATCCCAGATTCCTCTCTTAAGGACGAGGCAACTAAGCTAGACAAATCGCGTAAAGTCTCATCTATTGCCAGGGCATGCGCAATATTTAGTGTAAATACAATCTTTGTCTACGAGGAAAGTGGAGGAAACTACTCGGATCGCTTTCTCTTATCGACTGTCCTCAAATATTTAGAAACACCGCAATATCTCAGAAGAACACTGTTTCCAAAAATTGATGAGCTCAAATATGCTGGAATATTGCATCCACTACAAATTCCACATCACTCATTATCATCAAACCCGAAAAATCTCAAAGAAGGTGACATTAGAGAGGGCGCAATAGTACACTACAGGGGAAAGAAATTCATTGACATTGGAGTCCACAAATTAATTCCATATTTTGGTAAAGAGCATGAAAAGAAACGAATCACAGTACAAATCAAAACCGTAGAGCCAGAACTGACAGCAAAAGAGATCTCTGAATTCCACATCAAACAATATTGGGGCTACAAGGTAAAGGAAAGACCAAACTTGGTAAGTATTCTTGAAGAATGGAATGGAAATGTTATTCTCACGTCACGTAAGGGAAAAGAAGCAACCGCACAACAAATTCGAGAATATGCAAGTTCTGATAAGCCACTTTTGATCGTATTTGGCGCACCAGATCGAGGCCTGTACGACATCTTGGGCAAAAAAATAAACGAAGTTCACAATGCAAGAGTGCTAAACTTTTTTGCAAATCAGGCAACTGAAACAATCCGACTCGAAGAGGCAGTGCTTGGAATTCTATCTATTTTGAATTTTGGAAACTCAAATTAATGCAAGATTCGTTCTGAAATCATGCCAAGACAAAAAAACATTTTATTGCTTGCCATTTTGGTGGGAATTACCGGAATGATCATCGGCGGAATTACACTGTTCTTTTCGATCACAAACATAGCAAAACCGTAACATTCGTTACCCCTAGGTATATAATGGGGTTAACGAGTTTTTTCGATTATCTATGGGTCATAGAAAACATAGCCAGCCACGTCGTGGCAGTCTTGCGTATTTGCCTAGAGGACGTGCCAAAAGCATGGAGGCACGAATTAGGACTTGGCCGGAAATAAATTCAGAACAACCAAAACTGTTAGGCTATGCCGGTTTCAAAGTAGGCTGCATACAAATTGTCAGTATCGATGACAGAGAAAAAACACCAAACCATGGAAAACAGCTTGTAAGTCTTGGGACAGTTGTTGCAACTCCACCAGTTGCCGTGATTGGCATTCGAGGTTATCATGAAGACGTTGACGGCACTCATGCATTATTTGATGTTTTCAGCAATGATATGCCAAAAGAAGTATCGCGATTAATTACTATAAAACCAAAAGAAGGCAGCTTGGAAAAAGCAGAAAAACTTCTTAACAGAATAAGTGATCTTTTTGCAGTCGTTGCAGTATCGCCAAACAACATCGGACTGGCACAAAAGAAACCATACGTCTTTGAAGTTGCAGTAAAAGGTGGAGACATCAAAAAACAATTTGATTTTCTAAAAGGTATTTTCGGAAAACAAGTCAAAGTCGAAGATGTATTTGAGCTTGGCTCAACTGTGGATGTTGCGTCGATAACAAAAGGCAAAGGATGGGAAGGCCCGATCACCAGATGGGGTGTCAAGAAAAAACAACACAAGTCAAGAAAAAGTGTAAGGGCACTTGGTACACTAGGGCCAATCTCGCCATCAAGCATCATGTATACTGTGCCTAGAGGTGGGCAACGCGGTTTTCATCAACGCGTAGAATACAACAAAAGAATAATGATAATGAGTAACACTGAAAAAAATGAATTCAAAATAAATCCTACAGGCGGATACAAACACTATGGTCTTGTAGATGGTGACTTTGTTGTTCTCAAAGGATCAATTCCTGGAACATACCGACGACTCGTAAAACTCAGAACGCAAATCCGTAACATTCAATCAAAGATTCTCAAGCCTAACATATTGGAGATTGTGGTATGAAAGCTCAAACACTGTCATTAAGCGGAACAAAACAGGAAGAAATTGATCTTCCAAAGGTTTTCTCAACACCGTTTAGAAAAGATCTTATTCATAAAGCCTATGTGAACTTGGATTCTCATCATTACCAAAGACAAGGGAGACACCCGACAGCAGGAATGGATGTAGTTGCAAAGTCAAATGATCCGCCAACTGGACACGGCCAAGCAAGAATAGCAAGGATTCGAGGCGGAGGGCCAAGACGAGGTGAAGCAGCAGGAGTCGCAATGGCAAGAGGCGGAAGACAAGCACATCCACCAACATCTGAGAAAGTAATTTACAAAAAGCTAAACAAAAAAGAAAACAGGCTCGCACTATGTTCTGCAATTGCTGCTACTACATCAAAAGACATCATAGCATCACGAGGACATATAGTTGATAACATTACATCATTTCCAATCATTGTATCTGATGACGTTGAAAAAATATCGAAAGCAAAGGAAATCTCCAAAGTTTTTGATGCGTTAAACCTGGCAAAAGACATACAAAGGTTACAGAAAAGAAAGGCACGTTCTGGCAGGGCGGTAATTCGAGGACGCAAAACAAAGACTGGAAAAAGCATTCTGTTTGTAGTAAAAGACGCAAAAAGTCTTGCAAAAGCATGCGGCTCCTTTTTGGGAGTTGATGTGAGAGAAGCAAAGGATCTATCTGTTCTTGACTTGGCTCCTGGCTCTCAACCAATTAGATTAACTGTGTATACAAAGGCTGCAATAGGTGAGATTGCAAACATCAAATCCCCACATCTTCAATTAATGGAGGCAATACAATGAATGCAACTCAGGCCACAAAAATAATTCTCAGGCCACACATTACAGAAAAAACATTTGCGCTAGTAGAAAAAGACAGCAGAATCTGCTTCATTGTTGATCCACAAGCAAACAAGAAAACAATAAAGGAAGCAATCAAAACGCTTTACGAAGAAGACGTAGTTAAAATAAACACAGCAAGGACAATATCTGGCAAAAAGGCCTTTGTCAAGTTCGAATCCGTAGAAAAAGCCAGAGACTTGGCCACAAAGATAGGAATGCTATAATATGGACTTGCAAATCTCAATCCTAAAGGTGTCAAAGAATGGTTAAGGAATTTGATTACAGGGGAATACCACTAGAGCAGCTGCAAAGCATGTCGCTAGAAAAATTATTTGAGATATTTCCAGCGAGGGCACGAAGATCACTGACAAGAGGCATCACTGATGGAAAACGAAAGCTAATAGAGGAAATAAAACTAGAAAAGGCAGGCAAGTCCAAAAACCCGATAAAGACACACATCAGAGATCTTATTGTTTTACCCTACATGGTCGGCGTAACAATTAACGTATTTTCAGGCAAAGAGTTTCTGCCGGTCACAATCACTCCACAAATGATTGGACACTATACCGGTGAATATGTCAGAACAAACAAACGAGTTGTTCATGGCGCTCCCGGTGTCGGCGCATCAAGATCAAGTCTGTACGTGCCATTAAAGTGAATATACTATGCCTCAATTTGGTTATGCTTTTCAAAATTTTGACCCGACAAAACACGTCAGAGCCGCAGTCAGAGAAAAAAGTGTCTCGCACAAACACGCACGAGAGATTGCAAAAATGATCAAAGGCCTTTCAATTGAAAAAGCACGTGATTATCTGCAAGAAGTCATATCTCTAAAGCGTGCAGTTCCGTTTAGGAGATACAAAAATGAGGTTGGCCACAGATCTGATACTGGCGTAATGTCTGGTCGTTACCCGCGTAAGGCCGCCACGGAATTCATCAAACTTTTGGATAATCTAGAAGCTAATGCAGAGTACAAGGGAATGGATCTTGATAGGCTAAAAATTGTTGGAGCAAACACTCACCGCGGGGTACTCATAAAACGATTCACCCCACGTGCGATGGGCAGAGCAACTCCAAAAAACAATGTCTTGACACATATTGAGCTTGTGGCTCAGGAGAAGTAAAATTGTCATCACTCAAAAACGTAATCAAAGACAACTACAACATGATGCTTCTCAAAGAATATCTCAAAACCGCAATCAAAGAGTCTGGGTTCTCGCATGTTGATATCTCAAAGACTCCAATTGGAACAAGAGTCGTTTTACATGTAACAAGACCAGGAATAGTGATCGGAAGAAAAGGAGCAGGAATTAGAGAGTTGACTGAAAAACTTGAAAAAGATTTTGGATTAAAGAGTCCACAAATTGCAGTAAATGAGATCACAGAACCAGAGCTTACTGCAAGTGTGATGTGTAACAGACTAGCGTCATTAATTGAGCGAGGAACCGCGTTTAGAAGGGCTACAATGTGGACACTGCAACAAATCATGAATGCAGGCGCATTGGGTGTTCAAATTACTGTTTCCGGAAAACTGAGAGGTGACCGTTCATCATTTGAAAAACATTCTGCAGGAATTCTTCCACGAGCAGGGCACAAAGCAACGCTTGCAGTTGATGAAGACAATGTTCACGTCCCAACCCCAATGGGTTACATTGGTGTGAGAATACGAATCGCAAGAAAGGAGCGATACTTACCTGACTTTGAACTAAAAGGAAAAGAGGAGCTAGCTGCCCAAGAACGAAAGCTGGCAAAAGAACGTGAAGATGCAGAAGTCAAGGCTAGAACAGAAAGCGAACAAATCAAAATAGATGCAGAAAGAATTGAAAAGCTTGATCTTATGGAAGAAATCGAGGAGGAGTTAAAGTAATGGCTCGACTAAAAATGAAATCAATTAGAGAATTTAATGAAATGGACCTAAAAGAAAGACTAGGACAATCAAGAACCGAGCTTACAAAACTTCGAACCGATGCTGCAAAAGGAACATTACGTAAAGAGAGTGGGAAGATAAAGGCATTGAGAAAAGAAATAGCGCGCATGTTGACTAGATTAAACGAGTTGAAAAGAAAATGATAACACAACAAAACATCATAAATCACGAGCTACTGGGACTAGATGCGCAAATTTTAGAATCAACAAATAAGGCAGTTGTTGGATTATTAGGCAAAGTAATTGATGAAACAAAGTCAATGTTATTGCTTGACACAAAGCGTGGAACAAAAATGGTTTCAAAACAACACAACAAATGGAAATTTACACTAGGTGATCAGGACTTTACAGTCGACGGAGCACTCATATCAAAACGGCCTGAAGATAGAATCAAGGTGAAAGCATGAGTAAAGACGCACAAAAACACGTGTATAAGGGACTCGTGATGGATAACGGAAAATCGCTTAGCGTCAGAGGTAAACTATTTGAGGGTAAAGTGATCAGCGCAAAGAACAAGAATACGGTGGTAATTCGAAGAGAAAACCCACTTTACATCACAAAGACCAAACGATATGCAAGAAGTACAAGTACAATCCATGCTTACAAGTCTGCTAATTTAGATCTCAAAGAAGGCGACGTCGTTATTGCAGCAGAATGCAGGCCTATTGCAAAGTCAGTAGCATTTGTAGTAGTGGAGGTACGGTCGTAAAATGTCCACAGGAAAAAGTCGTGCAGTATCTGCAAAGGGCGTTCAAGAATTCAGACCATACATTACGAGGGCGCTTCCTCTTGGCGCAAGAATCACATGTGCTGATAATACCGGTGCAAAAATTTTAGAAATAATTATGGTAAAGAGGGCAAAGACAAGAACATCACGAATGCCTTCCGCGGCTGTAGGTGATTTTGTCAATGTTGTGGTAAAGAAAGGGCCAGCAGAGCTTAGAAAGCAAATCTTTGGTGCAGTAATAATCCGACAAAAATATCCAATTAGAAGATTAAATGGGGTTCGAGTGGCCTTTGAGGACAACGCAGGAATTCTTGTTACGCCAGAAGGCGAAATAAAAGGAACTGATATCAAAGGACCTGTTGCCGCAGAAGCATCAGAAAAATGGCCAAGGGTAGCAAATTTGGCATCAATGGTGGTATAAAATGAAACCCTCAATAATTCGAAACAGAACAATTTTCAAAGCATCACTTGCTGTTAAGAGCAGACTTCTTTGCAGCCATCTCACAAAAGATCTTCAGAACAAGTACAGCAGACGAAGTGTTCGCGTAACCGAGGGGGACACGGTACGAGTAATGCGTGGGGAATACAAAGGAGTGAGTGGAAAAATTATTAAAGTTTCATCAGAAAAAAATGGCGTAGCCGTTGAAGGAATAAAGAGAGAAAAACTCAAGGGCGGAAACGTCGATGTCTTCATACACCCATCTAATCTTTTGATAACTGATCTTAACACCGAAGACAAATGGCGTCAAAATAAACTTGAAGGCAAACATCAAAAATCAAAGGAAACCAAACCAAAAGAAGAAAAACCAAAAACAACCCCGCAAAAAGAAGCAAAACAAGAAGTAAAACAAGAAAAACCAAAAGAGAACAAAGAATCAAAAACAGCTAAAAACGCCAAAAAGGAGGACAAGTAATGACACGAATAGCAGGTAGTAAGAAACTCAAAAGACAAATGGCTCCAATGTTTTGGGGCATTTTAAGAAAAAGACCACGATTTGTAACTACTGTTAGGCCAGGTCCGCATTCAAAACACTTTTCGATCCCAACCGCAGTATTTTTACGTGACACACTAAAGCTTGTAACTACTGCACGAGAGGCATACTACGCAATTTACAATGGCAAAGTAAAGATTGATGGAGTTAAAAGAAAGTCAATTCATCACGGCATAGGATTAATGGATGTCATAGAACTTGATGGCGTTTCTGACATTTACCGCCTAGTGCCAAAACAAGGTCATCTCTTAGAACCAATCAAAATCAACAGCTCAGAAAAATCAATAAAACTAGTCAAAGTAACAAGCAAGACTACAATAAAAAAAGGTAAGCTGCAGCTTGGGTTCCATGATGGGCGCTCACTGATTTCAGATATTGATGCTAGTGTGGGCGATTCATGCGTCATACAAGTACCTGAACAAAAAATCAATGATGTACTAAATCTAAAAGAAGGTGTGAAGGTAATTGTCACAAAAGGAATCAACGCAGGGCAGGTTGCCGAAGTAAAAGAGATCAAAGAAGGAACATTTGTTCTTCCAAAGCGTGTTTTGCTCTCACTTGAGCAAAAAGAAATCGAAATACCTGCAGACTTGGTGATGGTTGTGGGCAAAAAGGAACCTGTTATTCAAATAGCGTGATACTATGGCAGACAATCAAGAAAACCCAATGAGAATAATTAGACTTGAAAAATTAGTCCTAAACATGGGTGTGGGTAAATCCGGTGACGCCATTGTGATAGCAAAAAAGGCACTTGATTCAATCACGGGCAAAAAATCATGCGCACGTGATGCCAAAGCAACGCAACGAGATTGGGGTGTAAGGAAGGGAGAGCCAATCGGCGTAGCCGTTACTGTACGGGGACAGGACGCTGCAACAATTCTTAAACGGCTACTTGATGCGGTAGGAAACAAAATCAAGGCAAGATCATTTGATGACTTTGGAAATGTTTCATTTGGAATCAAAGAACACATCGACATTCCTGGAATAAAATATGATCCACAAATTGGCATATTGGGCCTCGAAGCTGCAGTAACACTGACAAGGCCTGGCTTTAGCATCAGAATGAGAAGTAGACACAAAGCAAGCGTCGGAAAGAAGCACAGAATTTCAAAAGAGGAAGCAACTGAGTTTTTATCTAGAGAGTTTGGAGTTTCGATAGTACAATGAAAGATAGGTCGTACAAGTACACGGGAAGAAAAGAGCACAAATTCGGCAAAGGCTCACGCTGGTGCAAGCGATGTGGAGATTACACAGCAGTAATTCAAAAATACAATCTTATGATTTGCAGGCGATGTTTCAGAGAGGTAGCAGATTCCTTGGGATTCATAAAATACAGGTGAGAAAATGCCAGCAACTAACATAATTTCAAACATATTCAATACCTTGTACAACAACGAAGCAAGAAGGCGAACCGAATGCGTAATCTTGCCAACCTCAAAACTGGCAATAGAGATTCTAAAAACGCTACAGAAACACAACTACATTGGAGAATTCGAACACGTCGAGGACAACAGGGGAGGCAAATTCAAGATTAAGCTTTTGGCGCACATTACAAAATGTGGTTCAATTACGCCTAGATTTAGGGTAAAAAAGAATGAATATGCTGACTGGGAGCAGCAATACCTTCCAGCATATAATCGTGGGATGCTACTTGTTACTACAAATAAAGGAGTTATGTCCCATCATGAAGCTGAAAATAATGGGATTGGAGGATTTTTGATAGGATATGTCTACTAAACAAGCAGAGATCTTCGAGTCTACATACGAAATCCCACAGAAAGTCAAGGTTTCTCTAAAAAAACACATGTTACATGTTGAAGGCCCGTTAGGCAAAACCTACAAAAACTTCAAAAAGATTCCAGTCGAGCTAGAAGTCAAAGACAACAAAGTTTCAATAAAGGCCGTAAATTCCAGAAAGAAATACTCTGCAATAGCAAACACTGCTTCTTCCATAATTAGAAACCTGTGTGAGGGGGTGGTTGAAGGCTATACGGTAAAAATGAAGATAGTATATGCGCACTTTCCAATTACTGTTAAGACCAAAGACGACAAAGTTCTAATTGAGAACTTTCAGGGAGAGCGAGCACCAAGAGTTGCAAGAATTCACGGTTCCACAAAAGTAGTCTCTAAAGGAGATGATGTCATAGTTACAGGTTCAGTACTAAACGACGTGACTCAAACAGCTGCTGAAATCCAAACAAAAACAAAGGTAAAGGGCAAAGACCACCGCGTTTTTCTTGATGGCATTTACCTGTATTACAAGGGTAAAGGAATAGAAAAATAATTTTAATTTTTCATCACTAAACTAGTAAGGATTAAATCGCATACATCAAGGTACAAACGTGTTGCCGCCCTAGCTCAGCGTGGTAGAGCGCCTGACTGTTAATCAGGGGGTCGTCAGTTCAAGTCTGACGGGCGGCGCATATTCTTTCTAAATTCGAATTCTGAAAGATTTATTTTGCAGGTGTGGATTTATGGGTTGCTGATTGTACAGTTTAATATTCAGATATTTCTAAATTCGAATTTAGAAATATTGATCGTTGCAACCGTTTGGGTTTATTCTCTTAGACCAGTGAGATCTAATATCTGATCGCAGATTAGGAATAATGCAGGAGGTTTACATTGGCCAGAATTAGAAGGGCCAATCGTTATTGTATTGATTGTGGTGGTAGACTAACCTATTATCCTCGACTTTCAAACCCAAAAGCGCCAAATGAGCACAGGGTTTTGGTATATGCATGCCCTGACTGCACAGATGACTTTGAAAAGCCAAAACTTTTGTCAATTAGACGAAATCAGGTCGAAGATCCTCTAGAGACTGTTGAAATAGAAATAATCGAACCAAGACAAAAAATATCGCTGTCCAATTAGTTGATTTTCAGTTTACTTGCTCTAACAAATAAGACTTTATTCAACCACTTCAAAAACTACATGTGGCAGATGCTAAAAGCACCTGGGGAAGCAGGTTCATAATATCTGCAATCGTTCAGGGTGGCATTATCACGTTTTTGGCATTAAGTATGGTTGGCATTCAGGTAATTTTTGCCAAAGACATCAACATGATCCAGTTTCTATCTCTGTCTTTTGAAGGTCCGGCCAAGTGGTTCTTTATCGGGCTCATGCTGTACCTGATTCTGACTGTTGCCATTGCCGTAACTGCCGTATTCTACAATCATCTCGAAATAAATCTAAAAAAGAGAATATTTGGTAAAATCCGGATTCTTGTGTGGGTACACCTTTTGGGTATGAATATTGGGGGAATTGGAACGACTTTATCCATGATATTTGCTGGACTTGCAGGCTCTGGCGCACTTTCCATGGTGACTGAGGGGCAACTTGGTCAGCAAAACATAGCAATAATGGATTCTTTCATACCTCCAATCGCGACATTTATTGGAATTTTGGCAATAGGCGTTCTGTGCGGCGGCTTGGCCTACACTACAATTTACGTCAAAAAATCATATACAATTTCTGAGTGAAAATTACCCTTTTTGGTGGGGTTTAGCTTTTCTTCGTAAGAAAAATAGTTTGACTATGTTTTGGCCATCTATCTGGGTGATTTGATGGTTGCCTGCACCAGTTACGCATAAACGCTAAACCCCCCGCAAAAATTGGCGTTTTTGAAAAAATCATATTACTCGTAAATGGGGATCCTATGGGAGGGGGTTTAGCTTTTGCGAACAAAACCACTTTTTCTAACAAAATCCTCCCGTTTGATTTTTGGTTCTTTTTTTCGAGATTTTTGGGACTAGTAGTTGTTTTGTGTCTTGTTTTGATGGAAAAGTAGGGGGTTATGACGCCAGACTTTGGCAAAAATCCCTTATTTCCTCTACGTTGGTTAGCTCGTCTAGTTGCACTTTGATTTCATCAATAATGTTATTGTACTCGTCATTATACACATCTTTGAGTATGGTTCGCAAATAGTCTGGGTGCTCATAACAATCTCTGATTGTGCAGTTGTAAAGGGAGTCGAGTTTAGCTACTACCAGATTATAGTCGGTATTTCCTCTTCTCATTAACACCAGTTCTATGCAAGACAGTAATGCTAGCTTGTGCTGCTCTGTACGCGAATTCATAATTTAGAATCTCCTTATGTTATATCTGCCATCGTTGGACAAAACCTACCAAGTAACTTCATTAGGGAATATCATGATATGTCATTTCGTAAAAACCAATCTAATAAATCATTTTAAGACAACCTTCTGTACCCTGATCGTCCACCAACATGCTTTTGGATAACTAAATTTTGTTTCTTGAATTCTGCTTGAATGATGGAATCCGTGGATGACTTGAGGTTAGTTGATATCATAATCTCAGGCTCAAAAATCCAATGTTTCAAAATTCGAATTTAGAAAGATACTATTTTTGAAGACGTTGACAATTAAAAATGAGCAAAATCGAAGGGCTGTTTTTTCTAATTCCTTGGTGTGTTCTGCGTGTTTTTGCTAGGGCTTGAGTATTTGATCCAATGCTTTTGATATTTTTTCGATTCCATATTTGTTTATCATGATGGATAATTCTTTGACTATTAACATGGATTCGACATCACTTGATTGGGTCGGCATGGCCTGCGGCTGCTCGTCAGCTTCTGAGTTGACTTTGAACATGTCTACTTCCGCTTCAAACTTTTTTTGTGCTTCCTTGATTCGCTGCATTGTGGAAACCTTGTTTTGTATGTGGGCATTTACGAGTTTTACATACTGATTGGTGTTTCGTGTGTCGTTTCCGGCCTCAACGACCTTGTCTCTGGCTTTTTCGGCACTGGCTTTCTCAGCCTCTCTTTCCTCATGTTGGAAGAACAGCTCTCGCTCTGGCTTGTCTAGGAGCGGGTCATACTCTTTTCTAGCCTCTTTTCTTTCCAGATGCCTGTCCTGCATATGCCTATTTGTTAAGTATTTTACGTAATATGGGGTATTCTGTCGTTATCGAACAAACAAAAAGACCAATGTGTTAGCGCCTGATAAATACAACATTTTGTAAAATCTAGCTTATCATGACTCTATTAAGAAATGACTGAGCTGGTTTTGCCGTGGAAGAGATTCAAATCAAGTTACAACTGACAAAAAAACCGACTGATACACAGCTGAGGGCAATTGAAGACTGTTTTAGGGAAATACCTCTTGAAGAAATTCTTACCGGCCTCAAATTTGCAAAAAACCGCTGGTCTGCCAAGGACGCAGGGATTCTCAAAGTCGGAAGAAAAAGCATTATCCAAAAAGAGGTTCATTCTGTTACAAACGAGCAGGCGCAATGGAGGCTAAAGAATTGGAAAATGATGATCTCAAATTACCGGCGGAGGGGCTACAGCTATCCGACCATTTCTAGAATTAAAAAAATTCTGATAGAAAAAAGCAAAAAAAAGTCTAGATGAGCGTCTCTTTTTTCTGCATTACACTGCTTGGTGTTCCAGACGGCGGTTCTGGAATGTTTGTCCTGGCCTGGCCCTCGATTACTGCCTGCGCTTCCTCTAGGATTGCTAGCGTGTCTGCACTTGGGCTGTATGTCGACACTGTTGTACTGGTTGCATTCATAGATGATCCAGTCAGCACATCGCCTAGTATTTGTGATAGGTTTTGCATCGACGATGTTGCCTCAGGCATTATTCCGCTTAATGAGGCGCCAAGTCCTTTGATTACAGACATGCATGGGCTGAGCGTTACGACTATGTCGCCTAATTCTGATACTGTGTTTAGTCTAAGCTGAATTTGTTCAAGGGATAATTTTGCACCATTTACCATGTTGTGCATCTTTCTAATTTCTAAAAGCTCAGTGGCGTATGCTTTGGCATGAAGATGATTGTTTGATTTTTGTGCACTGACTATCTTGTTGAAAATATAGTCGTGTTTTTGCTTTATTTTTATCCCGATTTCATCTAATTTGATAATTTGAAGCTGAAGATTTTTTTGTGCCACGTCGATTTTGTTTTTGAGTGGTACATCTGGCTTTACTTTGTCTAGTATTCTCTGTGAAAGATTATCCGTTCTCCCACTATCACTCCATTTGTCACTTATTGACCCCATTTTCCTGTAGGTACTAGAAAAATTGGTTTTAAAGAAAGATGTAACCACAACATATGTCACTCTGGTAACAAGACACTGTGGTTACACCTATCCAAACGTGAACGTATAGATTTCAAAACCCGGTTCGTTTACTTGAATCTCTAATGTGTGCTTTGATGATTCTGGAGTATTAACCAAATTGTATAGTGTTGCCTCCGAGATGACCACCTTGCCGACCTGACTTACATCATCTCCAATATCTGACTGTGAAATCGGCTTTCCATCAAGAAGTATGGTTAGCTCCGAGTTGCCATCTGCTACAATGTTAACCTGTTTTGCAAAATATGGAAGCTTGATTGTCCCAGATTCTGATACTAGGATCATTCTGTCTTCCAAGTTTTTCCACGTACCATCTAGATAAAAGAAATTATCTTTCAAACTTTGCGGGATGACATATTTTACGTCTTGTTGCGGTTTGAATCCTTCAGAGTTGCCAAGCTGGTTTCTCCCAAATGCAAAATTATGGCCAAAATACAGCTCGGGTGTCCTTGCACCGTGTTTGAATTCTTCTAGGTCCACAAGAGATTGTGCTGATGCAACATTTAGTCCAAGTCTTGTAGCTCGCTCCTGTAGCAAGTTTTGGATTATTTTTTCCGTCTCGTCATACGCGCCTTCGCCGATGTGATCATATCTTATGTATCCTTCATCGTCTGCAATGTATTTTCTTGGCCAGTACCTGTTTTCAAACGATTTCCAAATTGTTTTGTCGTTATCAAGTATTACGGGATAATTGATTCCGAATTTTTCTACAGCTAGTTCCACATTGTTGATGTCTTTTTCAAATTCAAACTCTGGTGAGTGAATGCCAATTATGAGCAGACCCTCATCGGAATATTTTTCATCCCATGCTGTCAAGTATGGGAGCGTTCTCTGGCAGTTAATGCAGCTGTACGTCCAAATATCGTAGAGGACGACCTTGCCTTCGATCTGTTCTTTGAATTCCTCGGAATTTGTGTTGATATAACCATTAATTCCCTCAAGTTCTGGTGCTTTTTTGAAGCGGCTTTTGTCTATGTTTGGCAAAGCCGAGTTTTCTTGCGTTGTCTGTGTTTTGAGCCCATCTGTCTTATCCATGGCTGATTGATCAAGTGAGGTAAAGTATGCGCTCAGACCACCAATTGCGCCGACAACTATTACTCCCATAATTATTGCTGTTTTGAACTCAGATCTCATATTCATCAACCCAATAATATCAAGTCATTTAGAAATGGAAAGCTTGCTATTGCTGCAAGTTGGTTTGTTAGTACTAGAACCCCAAGTAGTATTATGAATGCGCCCATTATCACAGAATAATATTTTAGGTGTTTGCTTAGAGCCCTGATGACCCTCGTCATTCTTGAGAAAAAGACCCCCATCAAAATAAATGGAATTCCAAGTCCAAGTGAATAAGCAAGCAACAACGTGAATGCTTGGCTTGGTGTTGTTGCAGCCAAAGTAAGAATGCTTCCCAAAATTGGGCCAATGCATGGGGTCCACGCGGTTGCAAAAGCAAGTCCAAAAACAAAAGACATGGGGTAGCTTGCCCTTCCACCCTTTGGGAAAAACTTTTTTTCAAAATTCATCTTTGTAATTTTTGTAGACAGTAGCATGAATACGCCAAATCCAATTATGATTATTCCGCCAACTTGGTTAAAGCCCAAAGTTAGACTGGCTGCGCTGTTTGAAAGAACACCGTTCAAAATTACTCCGAAAACCGAAAACACTACCGAAAATCCTAGGACAAAAAATATTGTATTCATCAAAACATTCAGTCTGTTAGAGAGAAGATTGACCGTGCCGTTGTTTCGCTGAAGATCGGTAATTGTTGTGCCAGAGATATATGCCAAAAAGGCAGGTATTACGGGCAGTATGCATGGTGCAAGAAACGATCCAAGTCCAGCTAGTGCTGCCACTGCTATTGTGATATCTGGCATGCTCATCAAGTCTTCAATTTTTTATTAAAGCATTGTTCCAAATTTACTCCAATTTGGTATTGTTTTTATCTGGCCATATTTGGCAATAATTCGTGAACAAACGATTCATCATAATTGGTGTCATATTGGCTGTAATAGTTATAATTGCAGTTTATGTCGGCTCACCTGCGTTTCTTGGCTATGATTTGCGCAGATAATTAGAGAATCCTGAACTTTTTTCCAGCTTTTTCAAAGGTATAGAGAGCATGCTCGATTTGTTTTTTTGAAAGCCAAGCGGTAACCGATACTCGTATTCTTGCGCTATTTTTTGCAACTGTGGGATATCTTATTGGCTGGGCAAAAACTCCACCATCATACAGATATTTTCCAAACTCCAAAGTGGTTTTTTCATCACCAATCACGATTGGGATGATGTGAGTAGTTGATCTTATGT
>DASWKH010000112.1:0-1963 GCA_036396715.1 Candidatus Nitrosotenuis sp. | reverse complement strand
ACGTAGGTCCTGTTAGTATGCAAGTACATGTGCCATTAATAGACAAAAGAATGGGTCAGATAATCTCAATAACAGACTCTGCCATTCAGGTAATGGATTCAGAAACCTTTGAGACCTTGGATATGAACATGGTAGAAGATGAACTCAAAGGCAAAATTCAACAAGGTCAAGATGTTGAATATTGGAAAGTAATGGATAGAACTAAAATAATGAGAATCAAATCTTAATTTGGATGCTGATGATGATTTGGAAAAGCCATCTGATTTTTGATGAAGATTATGAGAATTGAAGCATCCGGTGCTTTTCCCCTGCAAATTTGTTATTGACACTTAAAATTACATCTAGAATTTCTTATCATAATGAAACTTGCAGCACTATTTTCTGGTGGTAAAGATAGTACTTACTCCATATACAGCGCAAAAAAGGACGGGCATCAAATTAGCTGTGTGGTAACAGTATTTCCAATATCTTTTGAAAGTGAGCTGTTGCATTTTCCAAACATTCGTTTGACCAAGCTACAATCACAGGCAATGGGAATACCACAACTATCAATAGATGCAGATTCTACAAATCCAAATTCAGAAGTTAGTACACTTCAAGAAATACTTTACAAGGCAAAGGAAAACTTTGGAGTTGAAGGAATACTTCATGGTGGAATATTAAGTGAATTTCAAAAGAAGCGATTTTCAAGTATTTGTGAAAACTTGAATGTAAAACTTGTTTCGCCACTGTGGAAGAAAAACCAAAAAGAATACATGCAAAATCTTCTCAAGGAAAACTTTCATTTTATAATAATTAGTGTAAGTGCAGATGGCCTTGATGAGTCTTGGCTTGGAAAAGAAATCACACAAGATGATCTAAAAAAACTTGAAGCGTTGTCAGAAAAATATGGATTTAACCTAAGCTTTGAGGGAGGGGAAGCAGAAACATTGGTAACTGACTGTCCGTTATTTTCAAATCCTATCAAAATCAAAAAATCTAACAAAGTATGGGATGGATACAGAGGAAGATTTGAAATACTGGAGGCAGAATTAGCTCACAATGCTTGATGGCCTAAAAAACAATCTCAGAGCAGCAATAAAAAAGCTAGTGAGCTCTTCTGGAGTTGATGAGGAGCTAATCAAAGAACTAGCACGTGATGTTCAACGTGCCTTGCTACAATCGGATGTAAATGTAAAACTTGTTCTTGAAATCACAAAAAATCTAGAACACAGATCCCTTAATGAAACTCCACCTCCAGGTCTTTCACGAAAAGACCACATTGTAAAAATTCTTTACGATGAGCTAGCAAAACTTCTTGGCAATGAGACTGAATTTTCATTCAAGCCAGATAAATTAAACAAGATATTGATGCTTGGAATTCAAGGAAGCGGGAAAACAACAATTACTGCAAAACTTGCCAAGTTTCTCTCAAAACAGGGATATAAGGTAGGGGCAGTTGGTGCAGATACCTTCAGGCCAGGCGCACTAGTTCAGCTAAAAACAATGTGTGAGAAAGCAAACATCGAAGTTTATGGTGAAGAAAATAACAAAGATTCGCCATCTGTTGTAAAAAATGGCATTAAACACTTTACAGACTCTGGTATTGACATTGTTCTTATTGATACTGCAGGACGTCATAAAGAGGAAAAAGACCTGCTTGATGAGATGAAGCAGATAGGTAAAGCTGCTGAGCCTGACTTGGCATTGCTTGTAATTGATGGTACCATTGGTCAGCAATGTTACTCACAGGCTGAGGCATTTCACAAAACGGTTCCAGTTGGAGGAATAATAGTAACAAAACTTGATAGCTCAGCAAAAGGAGGAGGCGCTTTAGCTGCTTCTGCTGCAACAGGTGCACAAATAATGTATGTGGGAACCGGAGAACGTATTGATGATTTAGAAAAATTCTCTCCAACAAGATTTGTTGGCCGTCTTTTGGGCATGGGTGATGTTCAAGCACTTTTAGACTTGGCAAAAAGAC
>DASWKH010000111.1:0-3783 GCA_036396715.1 Candidatus Nitrosotenuis sp. | reverse complement strand
TATCATACACACTTTTGGTTTGTTGATACATAGTATCTCCAACTAGATGTGCCTCACCCCTGTTGGTCTTATATCCACCAGAAGCCGAGCTTGTCTCAACTCCCCTTAGTAATGTAGGATCAATTCCAGATTGACCCAACTTGAGATCTTTTTTGGCCTTTTTGCTACTCCACCAAAAAAAGCCGCCAGCTCCTGCTGCTGCCATGCCTGCCATCCCATATATGACAAATATTGGGAATTGTCCCTGCTGGCTTGGAGGAGTACCAGATAGTGCCGTTGGACTTGCTCCAATTGCTTCGTGCTCGACAATCATGGTTGGCACGGCATAGCCTGGGACAAACAAGTTTGCATTGTCTGCTGCCTCATGAGTTTGTATTTTGTATTCTTTGTCTGACACAAAGACTATCTCTGAAAACTTTTCTTTAGTTGGTGTAAAAATCGTGCTCTCACCCATTGAGAATGCAGTTAACACTTCGCCTTTGAATCCATATTGAGAGGTATCTGATATAATTGCCGTCGGATCAGTCAAAGAGTGCCATTTGGCAATTGGTAGTTGTTTTATCCCAGACGCATCAATCATACTAAATTCAAGTATTTTTTCAGATCCTGTTTCCGTAATCACATCATATACTGTAGGAAATTCTTTTTTCAAGAATGAGATTGGTCTGTTGATCTCAATTTCTTGCTCAGAATCAGATAATACTATTGGGTCATCCACTTTGATCCCTCTCCAGTTTACATCAAACAAAGCAGACACATCTTCGTTGTACTCACGAATCAGAAATCCGCTAATTGTCGGAATCATTGTTATTTTATAATCAATAGTTGTGCTGCTTTCTCTTCCAATTAGCTCAGCTGAATACTGTAACGTAAGATCTGAGACCCACACAGTACTGCCACTTTGTTGCAGATTCTCGTTTATTTTTTGTACTAGTCCTTCCACTCCTTTTGTTGATCTATCCGCGCTGAATTGGACCAATGTTTGTTTTCCCCTAAGATCATCTGCAATTATTCCACCATCCTCATACTCAATTAAGACGGTCCGCTGGAAGGTAAACTTGGGTGCAACTGCACTATCAAATGATCTTGCATCCCAGCTTAGCTGTGCAGCAAATGCAGGAATATTTGTGAAGATGAGCATTGCAAATAACAAAACAGCAAATGTTTTTAGCTGCATGTATAACATATCCACAGAAATAGATATATCCATTATTATCATATAGGTAGTTAGAAATGGATATGTCCTCGCACGAGCAGACCCAAATCAGTCTCTTTAGGACCATCCTCGAGGAAGGTCCGCTGACACTTTATGTCGCAAATGCCAAATCTTCAAGCCCGATTGGTACGATTCATAGGCACTTTCGGGAGATGATGCAGACAAAAAAGATCAAAGTTTACACAAATCTCGAGGACAAAAGCAGGGGCAAGATTCACTACGGCCCAACCCTGTTGGGCATGATTCATTTTTACCGCCTCGACAAGATTCTTCAGGCAAGACTTGAAAATTATTTTTTAAAATGGATACGTTTTGATAATTTTCTATCAGAGTTAAAAGATGAAGGCTTTGATCTAAATGACATTGCAAGATCACGAGACGTCAAGAACTTGTTCAAAAAATATGTACATTATTTTGCAGGAGTTGAGGACCAGATTGCGGCACTCAGAGAACCAAATTCAATACCAAGAGACATTTTGTTGTATATCGGTGAGTTTTTGCTTGTACGAAGACCAGAATACATGAAAATTTGGGAGGAGCTTTATGGCAAGATGCCAATTATTCGAAAAAATGTTGATGGATACATGCAGTCCACAATAGAATTTTATGAAAAACTGAAGAAAAAGAACAAAGCAATCAAGAGTTAAAGAAAAACAGTTCCACATACTTTAGGTTCACCAAGATCTCAAAGACTACAAATGCTGCAACAGAACTTGTCATTGTGAATCTGAATTTTCTTTTTGAGATTTTGTTTTTTGAATACAATAAATATAAAATAGATAATAATGATCCTGCCAACCCAAGTGCAAAAAGATCCAGTGCCATATAGTCACCTTCACCAAACACCGAACAATTCCTAATGCCTGCAAAACAATACGATAGTAAAAATGCAAGATTCCATCCAGTGTGAAACAAAATTGCGAACCAGCCCTTTCCGCTAATCCAGGTCCTCAGACTGAAAAACAGATGTGGGATTGTTGCAAGAAAAGTAACATAGCCTAGGCTGTTTAGCTGAAAAACCTGCGTATTGAAGATGTGTGCTGCAGACCAAATCGAGCCTAAAACCAGCACTGCATATGGATTTCCAGTCAAATAATATGGCAAGCCAAAAAACAAGACCTCCTCTATTGGTCCCGAAGTCAGTGCCATCACAATTGAAACTGGAAACGATGGTTCTTGATAGTCGGTAATTACACGGACCACAAGCTGCGAGCCTACATAGGTCAGCCCAATACTGAGAAGATGATAAAAAACTGCCATTTTTACAAGATATAGAATGGAATTTTTTTGAAACTTCTTCATCCAAGATTTTGGATTTATGTCATACAGCTCAGAAATTGGCATCAATTAGAAAGGCCGGAATTTGATATTTAGTTTTGTATGTTTTTTGGATTAAAAATTTTCAAAAAAATCACGTAAATAATATAATTATAGTAACCATAGCTGAAATTCTTACATTTCTTTTCGTTTTTATACTAAACAATTAAAATCATTATGAGGTAGGAGAGAGAATGGTTACAGCTGCATTACTAGTCTATGCTGGAGTCAAATCTTATTCCCTCAAAGGAAAACTGCTAACAAGAAAAGACTTTCAGACCCTAGCCGAAGCAAGAGACCTAGACGAGCTTGTCACCAGAATAAAAAACACTGCATACAATGAGACAATATCAAAGGTCCAAAAACCCTACACGTCGCAAAAAATCGAGCTTGCACTAAGGGACAGACAGGCAGAAATGCACTACAAGATGATCAAGTCAGTTGGCGGCTCGACTCTGCTTTTTGCATATTATCTAAAGTTCATTTTAAGAAACCTCAAGCTGATAATAAAGGGAAAAATTCTTGACAGGCCGCAGGAAGAAATAGAAGGCATGCTCAGCTTGCATGCCGAAGAGCTAATCAACGAGCGGGACATCATCCTCAAGGCACTTGTGGCAAAGGACGTAGCGGAGTCAATAAACACGCTTAGGGGAATCGGAATAGGCAGTGAAGTCGAAAAAGCGTACGCGTTGTACACTGAAAAAAAACAAATCCAAATACTTGACACGTACTTTGACAAGTTTTTTTATGAAAAGCTGAGTCACGCCATTACAAACTCGTCTGACTTTTCAGTGCACCCCTTGTGCGGAAGGGAAGTCGACTTTTATAATATTTTGAGCATTTTACGTGGCAAGTTCTGGGGCCTCGATGAGAACCAAATCCAAAATCTAATCGTTCCGCATTCAGCTAGCAGTTCAAAAGAACTCCTAACAAGGATGATATCTGCTGATTCTATCAAAGTCGCCTTAAATGAGCTGGTCAGCACACCCTACAAGGACATCATACCACAGCAAGAAAATCCAATTGACGCAATAAGCCAGCTCGAAAATTCCTTTGAGCGGCTAATCCACGATGCGATGCAGCGCGAGTTTGTACGAGTTTTCAGCTTCTCAACTGTTGTTGCGATAACTAGACTAATTGAGTACGAGGTAAGAAACCTCTCCTCAATTGCATTTGCAGTAGAGCAGAAAATTCCAGTTGATGTCATGATGTCAAAGATGATTCTAAAAGAAGGCGAGTAGCACTTGCAA
>DASWKH010000110.1:0-26533 GCA_036396715.1 Candidatus Nitrosotenuis sp. | reverse complement strand
GAGTAAATTCTGTTTTCAAAGTTTGCAGTCTTTATCTCTAATCTGTTTTCTGCATCGGATTTTCTTGACTTGCTGAGCCTTTCTAGTTCAACTAATGACTCGCCTTTGAATCCAACAGATGTTCCAAGGATTGCGTCCGTTAACATCGTACCATGGTCGCCTTTTTTGACGTCATCTATAATGTTGTAGAACTTGATTGCCTCCCTTTTCTGAACGGGAGTTCCAGTTGACTTGTTAAAGGCAACTGCAATGTACATTCCGTTGTTTTTGACTGCTACTGGAACCTTGTGGTTCTTTCCTGATGCTCCAGGAATTGTTTCGTTGATCAAAATGTCGCATTTATGGTACATGCTTGCGACATAAGCGTAAAATCGAAAATCGGCAAACTTGCCACCCTCGTCACTCTCACAGTCAATAAAAATTCGGTGGAGCATTGTCAGGGCATAGTCATTCATGCTTTGAAGTCTGTCATCAAGACGGCCCCTTTCTAAAAGATTAGAACTGCATTCTTTTGCAATCTTTTTTAAAATAAAATCAGGAAGATTATAGTTTTTCAGAGCGGCAATGTACGCGCCTGCTTGCGACATTCCAAAAGTTGGAAAGCCCTTATTGACCAAGCAGATGGCCCCCTTTAGCAAACAGATGTATCAAAACCTGAAACCCCGTGTGGTATGCGTCGTTTTTGGCTTATTAATGTTAGCAAAATCACAAAAAACAGATGCCGCTGGAGCATGATCTGAAACTAAAACAAAATTGCGCAACTCTATAACGATTTATAACTCATAACTCAGATAATTACTTGCTGTGATAATTAATGGAAATAGAAACAACCCCAAAACTTGTGCTTGACGTTTATAAAAAATTAGAAAATAACATTTCCAAATTTAGAAAAGCAGTCAACAGACCTCTTACACTAAGCGAAAAGATTCTTGTCGGTCATCTTGTTGAGCTGGCCTCAAAAGAGCCAGAGTGTGCAAAGAGCTACGTCTTTTTGAATCCGGATAGAGTGGCACTACAGGACGTTACAGGCCAAACAGTAATGCTGGAATTTATGCAAGCAGGACTCAAGCAGGTTGCTCTGCCAACTACGGTTCACTGCGACCATTTGATTCAGGCGCGTGTTGAGGCAGAGTCAGATACCAGAGCAGCACTCTACGAAAACAACGAAGTCTACAAGTTCTTAGAATCAGCTTCGCGAAAATATGGTGCGGGATTTTGGAAGCCCGGTGCTGGAATAATACACCAAGTAGTTTTAGAAAACTATGCGTTTCCTGGAGGCCTCATGATTGGAACCGACTCGCACACGCCAAACGCAGGCGGCCTTGGAATGATTGCAATAGGTGTTGGTGGTCTTGATGCAGCAGAGGTGATGGCAGGCATGCCATGGGAGGTCCTCTATCCTAGACGAATCGGTGTTTATCTAAAAGGATCACTTAACGGCTGGACGGCACCAAAAGACATCATACTGTATGTGGCAGGCCAGCTTACCGTATCTGGCGGGACAAATGCGGTAATAGAATACTTTGGGCCGGGAGCGCGGACAATCAGCTGCACAGGCAAGGCAACGATTACAAACATGGGTGCAGAAATTGGCGCAACATGTTCAATATTTCCATACGATGAAAAAATGGAGACATACCTTAGGGCAACTGACCGCAGCGAAATAGCAGACCTGGCAAACAAGCACACTGAACTTTTAACTGAGGATCCGCAAGTAGAGCAAGACCCAACCAAATATTTTGATAAGGTAATTGAAATCGACCTCTCAAAACTAGAGCCACATATCGTAGGTCCCCACACCCCAGACTTGGCAAGGCCAATCTCAAAGCTAGCAGAGGATGTAAAGAAAAACAACTACATTGATGACATATCAGTTGCACTAATTGGAAGCTGCACAAACTCTTCCTATGAGGACATGTCTAGGGCATCAAGCGTCGCAAGACAGGCAAAACAAAAAGGAGTAAAGGCAAAGATTCCACTACTTGTAACACCGGGCTCTGAGCAGATTAGGGCAACAATTGAGCGTGACGGACAGATGCAGACACTAAAGGAGATTGGCGCAACAGTTCTTGCTAATGCATGCGGCCCATGCATTGGGCAGTGGAGCAGGCCTGAGCTAAAAAGAGACGAGCCAAACACAATTGTGACGTCGTTTAATCGAAACTTTCCTGGAAGAAACGACGGCAAAAGAAACACAATGAACTTTATTGGAAGCCCCGAGCTTGTAATTGCACTATCGCTTGGCGGAAGCCTTTCGTTTAATCCCCTAAGTGATGAGCTAACCGCAAAGGACGGAACAAAATTCAAGCTCCAGCCCCCGGAGGTGGCCCCAGAGGTGCCGCAAAGCGGGTTTAAAATGGGAACAGATGTCTATGTCCCACCGGCAAGCAACCCAGAAACAGTCCAAGTGTTAATTGACAAAAACAGCACTAGGCTGCAAGTATTGGAGCCGTTTGAAAAATGGGACGGATTAGACTATGTTGAGCTGCCAATCATGGTCAAGGCAAAAGGCAAGTGTACAACTGATCACATCTCGCCTGCAGGCCCGTGGCTTATGTATAGGGGACACCTGGACAAGCTAAGCGACAATTTGCTTTTGGGGGCAGTAAATGCATTTTCTGGCGAGGTGGGAAAGGGCAAAAATATCCTAAATGACAATATAGAATCATTTCCAAACATTGCGCGACAGTACAAGGCAAAGAAAATGAGGTGGGTAATAATTGGCGATAATAACTATGGCGAGGGAAGCAGCAGGGAGCATGCAGCCCTCACCCCAAGGTACCTTGGGTGCGCAGCAGTAATTTCAAAAAGCTTTGCAAGAATCCATGAGACAAATCTAAAAAAGCAGGGGGTTTTGGCACTCACATTTTCAAATCCTGCAGATTACGACAAAATCCAGGAAACAGACAGACTCTCACTTTTAGAGCTGAGCAAGCTGGAGCAGGGACGACCAGTAAAATGCATAATCACACACGCAGATGGCTCAAAAGAAGAGATTCAGTTATTGTATTCTTACAACTCTGCACAACTGGAATGGTTTAGGAAAGGCTCTGCGCTCAACGTCCTGCGTTCAAAGAAATAAGACGTGGGGCCGACCGGAGTTGAACCGGCGATCTACAGGTCACTGCAGCTCCAAACTCACATCATCTTGTGAAATCAGTTTGGGTTGTACACTTCTGGAGCCTTTAGCGATGACTTGACATCATAGTCGCCCTACCAGGCTAGGCTACGACCCCACAGAATTGAAAAATTAGGACTGGGATTTATTCTAACTGGTAGTGTTTTGTGCAGATTATCCTAAGAATTTGTCATCAAAAATTAGATTTATTATCGAATCACAAAATCAATACTTTGAATGGTAAAACTGCTCATACTGATTGCAGCATCAATTCCGGTAATTTTGGCAATCCTGATTGCAGTGCCTATGATCACAAACCCTCAGATCCCATTTAGCGCAACGACCTCAGATGACAAAATCTCATTAGAGTTTACAAAGCAGCATCTGCAAACCACATTGGGAGTAGCCGAGAGAATCATACCGCAGAAAATAGAGATACTGACCATCTCAAATGAGGGCGATGCAAGGTATCTAGTTACGGAAGGCGGAGTAAACCAGCCAGAAAAAAATCTAAAGCTTGACAAAGATTACGTAAAAAAGCTTACAGCGCTAATCAAGGAGACTGGATTTATGCACATTCCAATTGATCTGATTCGAGCAAACGATGGTGTGACAGAATACGACAGATTCTCACTCAAGGTTACACTAAATGGAAATACAAAACAAATTCAGTGGGCTGAGCAAAACGCCACATCCACTCTGGTCCCGCCGCTCATAACAATAATAGGATCTGAGCTGCAAAACTTTACAAAAAAATTCAACAACTGACATCCAAAACTAAATCCCGTACGCAGATCTAGTCGACTATTATAAATATGCAAATTGACAATTAGAGTTATTGATTCCTCTTTCTGGCAATCTTGGCAACGCAAAGGGCATAGTTAGCGAAAAGGTTGGCACTCATTCCATCACTAGGGGAACATCTACACTAAAGCGCGGATTTGCGCACATGCTCAAAAATGGTGTAGTAATGGATGTTACAACAGTTGAGCAAGCACTAATTGCGGAAGAGGCGGGTGCGGTATCTGTAATGGTTTTAGACAAGCTCCCATCAGATGTAAGAAAAGCTGGCGGCGTTGCAAGGACTGCAAGCATTAGAGTTATTGAAGAAATTATGGATGCAGTAACAATTCCTGTTATGGCAAAGTGTAGAATAGGACACGTCTATGAGGCCAAGGTACTAGAGGAGACAAACGTAGACATGATTGACGAGTCCGAGGTTTTGACACCAGCGGACGAATCACATCATATTTGGAAGTGGGATTTTACAACGCCATTTGTTAACGGCGCGCGTTCTTTGGCTGAGGCACTAAGAAGAATAGAGGAAGGCGCCGCGATGATTAGAACAAAGGGCGAGCCAGGAACTGGAAACGTTGCCGAAGCTGTCACACACATAAAAAAGGTAAATGACGAGCTTAGGGCAATCAAATCAATCTACGAGTCAGGTGATCACCAAGACCTAGTAAAAATGGCAAGAGAGTTCCGAGTCTCTTACGAGCTTGTAGAGCAGACAGCAAAGATTGGAAGAATGCCAGTAGTTAATTTTGCAGCAGGAGGAATTGCAACACCATCTGATGCCGCTTATCTCATGTCACTTGGATGCGACGGGATTTTTGTAGGCTCTGGCATATTCAAAGCAGAGGATGCCAAAGAGCGAGCGCGTGCAGTAGTGCTTGCAACAACATTCTGGGAGGAGCCAGACAAGGTAAAAGAAGCTCAGAAAATGATTGATGAAAGACAGTCAATGCTTGGCCTTGACGTAAAGACATTAGAGCTGCGAATGCAAGAGCGTGGAAGCACGGCATGAGTGTAAACATTGGCGTCCTTGGGATGCAGGGCGATGTGGAAGAAAACATTTCAGCTACTAGGGCAGCACTTGGCAATCTGGGACTAAAAGGAAACGTAAGGCAGGTAAAGACACCAGACCAGATAGAAAAACTTGATGGCCTCATAATTCCAGGCGGCGAGAGTACGATGATTGGACAGATGTCGCTGGTAAATGGCGCAATAAAGACAATCAAAGAAAAAATCCAGTCAGGAATGCCCGTCTTTGGGGTCTGTGCAGGGCTTATTCTGCTTTCAAAAAACGCCAAGGACAAAGTTGTTGGCAAAAAAGACCAACCGCTTTTGGAGCTACTCGATGTCAAAGTGGAAAGAAACGCCTTTGGGCGCCAGCGGGACTCGTTTGAGGCGGAAATTTCTGCTCAGCCAATTGGCATTCCAAAGAGCAGAGGCGTCTTTATTCGAGCACCATCGATTGAAGATATAGGAAAGGACGTCCAAGTTGTCACAAAATTTAATGAAAAAATTGTCGCAGTAAAACAGGGAAATATCTTGGCAACATCGTTTCACCCAGAACTTACGACTGATATTTCATGGCACAAATATTTTGTCAGTCTGATAAAGCCAAAGAAAAAGTAATTTTTAATTTTACTCTAGCTTGTGCATTGGAATTAGATCCTTTGCAAACGGCCTGAGAGATTCTGGAATCTCTACTGAAATAGGGTCCTTTAGCGACAAGCCATTTGCCTTCTTCTCATTCCAAATTTTGGAGTTAAAGTCTGCAATCTCTTTAGTAAACTTGCTCATGTCTTGGAGATTTTGCGGCTCTGGTAGCTGCTGCTTGTGGATTGTTTCTTTAGAGTACAGCTTTTGCCACATAAAATCCGTGATAAATGGCGTAATCGGTGCCAAAAGCAACAAAATTGTAGAAAGCACCTTGTGCAAAGTGTAGATTGCGGCATTTTTTTCACCCTCAGTAAAGTCCTCACCGTAGGCACGTGCCTTTACCATCTCGATATAATGCGCAGCAAAAAGATTCCACGTAAACTCTCGCACAGCAATGGCTGGAACAAAAAAGTTGTATTCACTGTAGCCTTTTTTGCATTCCTTGATCAGGTTGTCAAGCTCAGATAGTATCCACCTGTCGGATTCTTGGATGTTCCTTGGTATTCCAGAGATGTCTTTTAGATTTTGATACGTTATCTCAGGATAGCTTGAGATGAATCTTGATACGTTCCAGAGCTTGGAGAGGAATTTTTTGGTTGCCTCAATTTTTTGCTCATTGCACCTAAAATCATATCCATGGTTTATCTCACTTGCACTCCAGAACCTAAATGCGTCTGCACCAAACTGCTGGATGACGGGAATGGGGTCAATTACGTTTCCCTTGCTTTTGCTCATCTTCATTCCCTTTTCGTCAAGACCGTATCCCATTATCCAGGCCTCAGACCACGGTGCCTTGTCTGTCAGCTGATCACATCTTAGTATGGTGTAGTAGAGCCAAGTTCTGACAATGTCTTTTGCCTGCGGTCGTATGGTTGCAGGATATGTTTTTGCAAAAAACTCGTCATCGGTGTTGTATTTTGAAATAAATAATGGCGAGATGCTGGAGTCCATCCAAGTATCAAAGGTTCTCTCCTCTCCAACAAACTCAGCTGAGCCGCACTGGGTACATTTCTCAAACGGTGCTTTGTCTTTCCACGGCTTGTAGTATTTTCCCGGCTTTGGCACGTGCGGCTCTGAGCAGGTTTTGCAATACCATATTGGGATTTCAGTTCCATAGAATCTTCTGCGTGAAATTGGCCAGTCGATTGAAATCGAATCAAGCCAGTTCATTAGGATCTGCTTGTGCATCTCTGGATAGAAGCGGATTTTTTGTCCAATGTTTCTTATTTTTTCAACAGCATCTACTTGTCTTATGTAATATTCCTCCATTGGAATGATCTCAATTGGAATTTTACTTCGCTCAGAAACAGGGATGCGGTGTGTGATGTCTTCTATTTTCTCAACCAGGCCCGCATTTTTCAAATCCTCAATTATCTGGGTTCGTGCCTGTTTTACTTTGAGGCCAGCGTATTTTCCGGCAGCTTCTGTCATATGGCCGCTCATTCCGATTGCGACAACTTCGTCAAGCTTCATTTCTCTAAATAATGCAACATCGTTTTGATCACCATAGCTACACACCATCACTGCGCCGGATCCAAACTCTTTTTGAGCAGAGTGGTGTGTTCTGATTGAGACTTCTCTATTGATTACTGGAATGATTACCTTTTTACCAACAAGCCCTGTGTATCTCTCATCTTCAGGATTTACAATTACTGTCTGGCATGCGCACAACAGCTCAGGTCTTGTACTTGCAATTATTATCTCGCTGTCGGAATCTTTGATCTTAAATTTCATGTAGACGAGCTTTGTTTGGATGTCTTGGTATGTAATTTCGGCATCGGCAATTGTCGTTCCAGAAACCCAGTCGTAGTTGTTTGGACGCGTTGCCTTGTAGACAATTCCGCGCTTCCATAACTCGATAAATGTTGATTGTGTGAGAGTTCTGTACTCTTCAGAGTCTGTTCGGTAGTAATTTGCAAAGTTTGCAGAAATGCCAAGGCTTTTCATGATTTGGATCATTTCTGCCTCCAAATCGTCAAGGGAGCTTTTGCACAACTCTAGGAACTTGGAGCGCTCAGTTTCCTGCATGCGGATGTTGTGCTTTTTTTCAGTGTACAGCTCAACTGGGAGGCCGTTTCTGTCAATCCCTATTGGAAAATAGACATTGTGCTCAGACATTCTTGCAGTCCTAGCAATCATGTCAATTTGGGAATAATGGGCAGCAGCGCCAATGTGCCAAGGCCTTCCAGATGGGTATGGCGGAGGCGTGTCAATTACAAAGTTTTTGCTCTGCGGAACAAAATCGTATAAGTGCGAGTCTCCCCAATGCCTGAGAATCTGCAGTTCCAGCTGTGGATTCCATGCAGTCTCTTTGATCTTTGGTTCCATGCCCTAGGACTTGGAGATTTTGGATAAAAGGTGTGCGCCCTTATTGTAGCCTTCGTAGACATAAACTCCTACTGCCTCGATGTTTTTTGGAAGCTTTGGTACGAGGAGCTTTATTATCTCAGTTGAAAGATTCTCCACCGTTGCCTCCCCTTCAAGCAGGTAAGCGGTATTTTTTGGAACCTGCATATCAAAGACCCCTCTTGGTCCCTCAAACGCAATCCTATAGTGGGAGGGATCCTCGCTTTTTAGATATTTTCTGTTTATGAAAAACTTGTGATCCAAAATAGAGATTATTTCCTTGATTATCTTTTTTGCCTCGCCAAAATCAATTAGTAGATTGTTTTTCATATCACCTACTAATTCTACTAGTACAGACGATGTGTGTCCATGCAGTATGGAGCATTTTTCAACTAGTGGCAAAATGTGCGCATAATCGAATGCAAACGATGGGTCTTCTATGAAAATAGAACCCGACTGTGCGTCCTTGGTATCATAAAACACGACATCGTCAAGCTCTTTGATTTTTGCTGCAAACTTGGGATGTCCTACTGCCATGACTTTTGCGTCTGGGAGAAATTGTTTTACTTGCTTGTACTTGTCGATGTCTTGGTCAGAATCAATTACCTCGATTAGCTTGCCGTCATCAGTCTTAAAATCAATCAAGAATTCTTTTCCGCCTGGCAAGATTACTTTGTGTTGGTAATCATAATCGATTCCTAAAAACGAAAGCATCTGTGATACCGAAAGTTCGGTTCGTGACTTTAGCAGCGTGCCTTTTTTGTCAATGTACCTAAAGTCGGCATCCAAAATAGCAGGATTTGTAGTCATTTGGAGCTTTTGGACTTCATTCTGTATATAAATTGACTACGAATTAGCTACTGCAACGAATTGAGTGTTTTTGCCAAGTTGATGTCGTTTTGTGTGATACCTCCAGCGTCATGGGTCATCAAGTCCACGCTAATCTTGTTGTACACGTTGAACCATTCTGGATGGTGGTTCATCTTCTCAATGTGCAGTGATGCTTTTGTCATAAAGCCAAAGGCCTCAATAAAGTCGCCAAAAACAAAATCCTTGTGAAGCTTGCCGTCCTTTAACGACCAGCCACTCAAATTTGCAAGTTCTGATTTGATCTGTTCATCGGATAGTTTTGCAGGTCCCATGGCTTGTTGATAAATCAGACACAATTAATAATTTTGGCAATTTTGAACCTGATCGCAAAATTAAATCACTTGTTCTTTCATGCTAACACAAGAATAATAACAAAACTTGGAATCTAGTTGTTTTCTTGAGTTTGAATTCAACTGTTAATTATTTCCTCAAAACAGTCTTGTGAACAAAAATAGCTTGCCCTGTTTTCGTATACTTTTCCACAATTCACACAGATCTTCTTCATGACCAATCACTCCGTTGTCGATAAAATGCCAAAATCATGTGCCAACAACTCAGTCAGCCCATGATTTGTGTCCACACTTTGGACAAATTACCACAAGTGGGGTTTTTCCTTGACCAAAGACATAGGGCACTTTTGGCGTTGAACAGATTACGCATTTGGCTGCGGAGATCTGCCCGTAAATCTTTGCACCTTCTTTTACTGGGAAACTTTTGACCAGATTTTTTTTTGGCTCAGGTTGCCATTGCCTTTCGATTTGAATCGTTGACATGACATGTGTTGCGCTCAGAAATATATGAGAATGTATGCCGCTTTGCGGTATGCCTTATTTGACCTGTAAACTCGACTAAACACATCATCCAGTCAAGTGTCTCAAATGAATCCTGGATAGTTGGCTACATGATTTATTCTTTAATTTTGCAATAGTAACTTCTTTGTATAGGAGATATGGCAACAAATCATGCGCCAAATTGATACGCTCTTAGAAAAAGTCAGCAATGCCATCTCTCAAACGATAACTGGAAAAAAAATTGGGGTTGCGTTTTCTGGGGGCGTTGACAGCTCAGTTATTGCAAAAATTTGCAGTGACATGAATTATGACGTTACGCTACTGACAATCGGGTTTGCGGGCTCGCATGACATTGAGTTTTCAAAACAGGTCAACGAGATTTTGAGATTACCACACAAAATTTTGGAAATAAATCCTAACGAGTTTGATAAAATCTCAACTAGCATCAAATCTAAAATAAAAACCGATAATCTCTCATGGAATGAAAACAGTATAGCATTTTATCATGTAGCCAAGCTTGCAAAAAGCCTTGGTCTAAATGTGGTAGTTACCGCAAACGGAATTGATGAGCTGTTTTGTGGATATAATGCGTATCGAGATGCAATAAAAGGAGGAGAACAAGTGGTAATGGAACTAATGAATTCAAAGTTAGAAAATGAGCTAAATATGATGAGAGCGGTAAACGAGGTTTGTTCTGAATTTGGTGTCAATATAGTCCAGCCTCTCCTATCTGATGATTTCATAAATTACGCAAAATCTGTGCCAATCTCTGATAAGATCAAAGACGAAAATGATCTGCAAAGAAAACACATCATACGAAAGCTAGCCTTGCAGATAGGCGTGCCAGAAATCTCGGCAAGCAAGCGCAAAAAGGCATTACAGTATGGTTCTTTAATTCACAAGACTTTACTAAAAAATAAACCATGATTTGATGATAAATTACTTAACAAACCGAGTCATTGATTAATCAATAGTGAATTTATTTTAAATATCTATTCCAGACATCGTCTTTAGCATTAAACCAAACTTTCTTTAAAGATTCTTGTGAAAAATACTGCAATTCATCTAATTTGTCTTTATCTTTCATATTCGAGTTTAGCCTAAAAATAATAGGTGTGATGGTGTTTATAACGTGATCTAGTTAGAGAAAACGCTTACAAACCTTTTGGACTGTTCTGTTCACGTTTGTGATTATTTGCGAAGATGCACCGAGGTGACTTGATGGAGAAAATATCTTATCAATTTCATCCTCTGTTAGTTTAGAAGACATTACCTTGTCTCCTTTTACTGCGTCGATATAGTCCTCTTTGCTGGCATGTGCCTCAAATGCAACTCGCTGAACATCTCTGTACGCTTCAAATCTTGGAACGCCTTTTTTGATCAAAGCTTCGAGCACAAACTCGGCAAATATCTGCCCCTTTGTGATATAGAGATTTTGCTCTATTTTTTCTACATCTACCTTTAGCTTTTCAATTACTCGAATCATGGTTTCAATCATCTCGTCAAGCAAAATAGAGCACATTGGTATGGTGAACCTCTCATTTGCAGAGTTTGAGAGGTCGCGCTCATGCCACAACGGAATGTTTTCAAATGAGGCACTCATCTGGCTGCGCAAAAGCTTGGATAATGACGAGATTCGCTCGCTTTTGATTGGATTTCTCTTTACTGGAACTGCACTACTGCCCATCTGGCCTTCCTTAAAGTGCTCAGACATCTCACCAATTTCTGTTCGCTGCAAGTTGCGGATCTCAATTGATATTTTTTCAAGTGTACTTCCAATCAGTGCAAGAAGAAAAATGTATTCAGCATGTCTTTCCCTTGGTATGATTTGAGTTGTGACCTCGGCTGGAAACAATCCAAGTTTTTTTGCCACCCTTTTTTGGACTTCTAATGCCTTTACACCCATAAGAGAACCAGTACCAACTACGCCAAGTGTTTTGCAAATTAGGATTCGTTTTTTCTTTTCCTCGATTCGCTCAATGTGTTTTGCCATCTCAGAAGCCCAGTTTGCAAATTTTAGACCAAACGAAATTATGCTTGCGTGCTGGCCATGCGTTCTACCTACTGCAGGAACGTCCTTGTACTCCATTGCCTTTTTTGTCAAAAGTAACGCCAATCGTGCAACCTTGGGCTCAATTATTACAAGTGAATCTTTCATTTGCATTGAAGTGCTCGTATCGACTAAATCATTACTGGTCAGGCCATAATGAACCCAGGGCCTAGCTTGGGGTTTGCACTTTTCGCTTAATGCTTCGACTAGTGCCGCGGTATCATGATCACTTTTTGCCTCAAGATGCTTGATTCTCTTTACAGTGATTTTACCTGACTTTGAGACGGCAAAAATGTTCTGTGCAGCGGATTTTGGGATGATGCCAATCTGTCCTTGAGCTACTGCAGCAGCACCTTCGATTTGGAGCTGATAGTCTATCTTTTTCTGATCGTTGAAAATTGCAAGCATCTCTTTTGTACCATAACGGCCACCGTCAATTGGTAAAATAGGCACAAAGTTTCTAAAATTGATTCAAAAATAAATCTACTTACGCCAATGTTTTTGAGCTAGGCAAGTAAGCTCACACCACTATGATCTCTTTCTCAATTAGATACTGAATTCCTGATAAAAAGGCGTCTTCTGATATTAGATCCTGGCTGTACCAACTTGCGTTTCTTTTGAACCAAACTGGAATCGTCTTATCAGGATTGTCCTGTTTTGTTATATCGGCATTAACCTCAATTATGTTCTGTCTTATCAGATCAGCGATCCCCTCAATAAAGCGCTCATCGTCGATTTCTTCATTTGACCACATCCCCGCGTACTGTTTTACCCAACTTGGCGCAATTGTTCTTATTTGCTCTGTAACGCCCACTACATCGTAGATTGTCATTTCTGAGAAGTACTGATCAAACCAATCCATGAAGGGTTTTTCGTTATTGTACCTGTCAATGTAGTATTGTGGTGGCTGATTTGGGTCTGGAAATCCGGCAACACGTGTTGGCTTGTATCCAACGACATCTTGTATTGTATATCCTACAAATGTAGAATCAAACCACCGCTTAAACTCTACATCATCGTTGTATCGTTCGTAGTAATACTGAGGCGATTTTGTTGGGTCTGGAAATCCCTTGATTGTAATCTTTGGTTTTGGGGGCGTTGGGGGTTCTTGTACTGCGGGCGTTTCAGTTGGACTTGGCTGGGGCTTTGAGAACTGGAATGTTCTTTCTGTCTTTTGTCCTTGGTATGATACTAAAACAGTATATGTCCCAGTTTCTCCCCATTTTGGGCCCTCCGTATCAAAGACAGCTGAAAATTTTCCAGAACGAGAGGGAAATATTTGATCTATTGCTACTATGTCAGATGGGCTTCTAATCTGGATTATAATGAACATTCCCTCCTGATATTCTACACTCCCTGACACTTTGATTGTGTTGCCATAGCTGTAGGTTGGCTTGTCAAGCAAAATGTAGGGCTGTGCAAGAGCATTGGCTGAAAACAATGTTACTATAACAACCAAAAGCAGTGATATTGTGAGTTTCATGAATCGTTCGTTTTTTACAAATCTCCTCGAAAATTATTCTACTTAAGTATTGTTTAGCTCTTGTTTGGTTATGTTGTTACTTGAAATCAAATATCTGGGACGTAGTAACGATGTGTATAAAACAATCCCACTTTTCAAAAACATTTTAAAAAATTTAATTTGCATTTTTGGTATTTCTCCGATATGGCAATAATCTATTCTGCATACTGACCTGCACATTCAACGGAACAAAACTCTGATCGCCTGCTCTCAAACTCCTTTCCACAGTTTTTACACCTCATAATCATCACAAACTCCTTTTTTGCACATACGTATAGGTGGAGTTGGGAGGATTTGCCCAACTCCACCTATAATGACGGTGCTTTTCTGAATACAGGACACGCATTGATAGCATTTTTTCAATTAATTATTAAGTCCTTTTTGCATATTTGCGGCATGCCTTCTGAGTCTCTAGTAGAAGCCTAGGATGAACTTGTATCGCATTATTTCAGACCAGCTACTCGAACTTAGCTTTACTTGCTTTGATTCAACTATCTTCTCTACTGCTTCATGAGTCTGTGTAATCTTGTATCCTAAGGTGTTGCCATCTTTTGCCTTCATTACTGCACCAAAATAGGTGCATTTACCTTTGGCAAGGCCTTTGTTTACGCCCTGATAAATCGTTTCCATATCAGAACTCAATACAACTTCTGTAATTCCCAAGTTACGGTCATCTGCGCACACTTTAAGCAGGTACTTCCACCAACCATTCTTGCCTTTTAGTGGTTCAACTATTTTCTGCTTGACGTATTTGGAGTCTTCTTGCTTCTCATAGGTAATTGCATCGGTTGGGTGCAGAGAAGCAATAGCTACTACAAGCAATACTGCAAGAATGGAGATGCCAATTAGTTTTATCATTAATATTTCACCACCAAAGCAGAATCGTTACTGGGATTATCGATTCTGCCTGGAATTTCACACATGGGGTGTGAGATTTTTAATTCAGTGCTACACTGAGTGCATTTTCTAATGATTGCTCTTCTACAAACAATACAAATGGCCAGCTGTATGAGTGCACCATCACAATATTCACACGCATAAAATAATTTTTTAATCAAACTATCAAAAGTTGCAAGTCTATCTTTTTCCAAGTTGACCGCATACGATTCAATATTGGAAGCAGTATTGTTGATTATTCCTACTTGATTCATGCAAGTATTTTTGACTAAATATTATTAGTCGATAACTAACAGTTTGCGGCATGCCTTTTTCATGCACCAAAAAACTAGAGTTTAAATGCAAAAAAGACATCATCAGACACAATTGAAAATTTCACATTTGCTGATAATGTCAATCACGATATTGTTTTTGGTATATGCGATTCACAGCTTTTTAACATACGATTTCACGCTCAAAGAAGCTAAGAACATAGCCTTGCTGAGAATCCAAGCACAAGCAAACAGCATAGCGACGGATCTTGACAAAACCATTTATGAAAAAACCGCTGTTTTTCAAAGCCTAACAAAACTAGAACAAATCCAATCTGCAGTAATTGAATCCAATCAAAAATTTGACTCGTCTAATCTTAAAGAACAGGAATCACTAATTGAAGTATCTGAAAGCAATAAAAAAACACCATTTTTACGCGGTATATTAGAGAACGAAATTTCAGATGAGCTTGCTGATTTTATTTCGCAATATGGGCAAGAGTATGATTATGATGTGGTAAAGGAGTTATTTGTAACAAACCAATATGGTGCTAATATTGCTCTGGCAAGCGGTAAGTCAGATTACTTGCAATCTGATGAGGAATGGTGGCAAATTACAAAAAACAAGCAAAACTATATTGGCCCAATAGAATTTGACGAAAATTACAACGATTATGTAATTGCCTTTGCATATCCGATTCTAGATGATTCTTCAGACTATGTTGGCACATTGAGAATCTCTGTCAGTCTCCGTCTTTTACTTACAGACTTTCTAAACGATGCCGACCTATTACATCTATCAAAAAAATCTGTCATACTGCTTGACCAAAACGGAAATGTGATCTATGAAAATGGAAAGTTTTTCCCAACGGATGCGCCTAAGGAATATTTTCCCAGATTGGTCACAGAAAATGGAATCTTTGAGTATGGTCCATCAAATTCAGTTTTTGTCTCTTATGCAAAGTCTATTGGGTTTAGAGACTTTAGTGGCTTTGACTGGATTGTTGTAATAGAGCAAGAATCTTCAGTAGTGGACGAATTTGAAGAACTTGAAAAAAACTATTTGTTCACAACACTAGTCGGAATAATATCTGCTATAATGCTGGGAGTGATATTATCATATTTTGTCACAACTCCTCTTGCAAAACTATCAAAACTTACTGCACTTTTGGGAAAGGGAAACTTTGATGCCAAAATACAAAAGAGCAAGATCACCGAAATCAACTCTATAATAGACTCTTTTGGGGAAATGGAGGTTTCTTTGAAAAAATTATTTGAAACAGAAAAAAGACTTGCCGAAGCAAACGCACGCATAAAAAACGAAAGACTGACTGCCATTGGTGAGCTTGCAGCAAGCATGGCACATGATATGAAAAACCCACTGGGGACAATTCGAAGCGGTATGGATATCATAAAGAGAAACACTTCAACTGATTCTAACACTGAAGAAGTTATTCAGAGGATGAACAGGGCAGTTTCTCGAATGGCACATCAAGTAGAAGACGTTCTAAATTTTGTGAGAGTTACGCCGCTTTCCCTAAAACCGGTTTCAATAAATGCAATAATAGACTCTGCCATCAAATCAATTGAAATCCCAAAAACAATCCAAGTTATTATTCAGGGAGATGATGTTGTAGTTACCTGCGATGAAAAAAAGATGGAAATAGTATTCATTAATTTGATACTAAATTCTGTTCAGGCAATTGGTGATACTCAGGGAAGAATCATGATAAAAATCAAAAAAGTAAATGAAAACGCAGTAATAGAAATAGAGGATAGTGGTGCGGGCGTACCACAAAAAGTCATTTCCGATGTTTTCAAACCTCTTGTAACAACAAAACAAAAAGGAACCGGCCTTGGGCTTGCAAGCTGCAAAAACATTATAGAGCAGCATGGGGGCTCGATCAAATTTCAAAACAATCCAACTATTTTCACAATAACTATTCCTTTAGAAGCTAAAACAAAATGAAAGATTCTTTAGTAAATCTTTTATCAAGTCACGGCTCTCTAAATTAACGTGAGCAACAAAAAGACTATCTTGTTAGTGGATGACGACGTTGATCTGCTGGAAAATACTGCTTTTATGATAAAGGGTATGGGGCACGATGTATTTACTGCCGGCGATGGAGAAGAAGGTATATCAAAATACAAGGATGTGAGGCCAAATCTTACATTTATGGACATAAGGATGCCCAAGATGGATGGCTATGACGCGTTTTTTAAAATAAAGCAGTTTGATCCCAACGCCAAAGTTGTTCTTATTACCGCATACAACCAAGATGAAAAAAAATACCTAAAAGCCAAAAGCATGTCGTTGCTTGATTCTATATCAAAGCCTTATTCCTTTGAAATATTGGAAGGGCTAATCGAAAAATACGCGTAGCATTATCTTTTTCCAAGCTTTTTGATTGTATTGAATCGTTCTTGGTAGAATCGCATCGCTTCGCCAGTAAAGCCATGATACCATTTTTTGATTTCTTGATCGGCAAGAATCTTCTTCCACTTTGTGTTATCTATTGAGGATTTTGTACCAGAGGAAATAAGCAAGTGTGTGTAAAACCAGCAGGATATCTGATCTGCCAGCTTTTCTTCATTTATGTATTCAAAATATTCTTGGTATTTTATTGACAAGTATGTGAGAAGTTCAAAGACTGGAAACCTAGACATCTTTGTCACCTGGATGTTATCTAGGAAAATTCCATTTGCCAGTGTCTTTAATCTATAAACATCGGATCCAATAATTGATTTTAGATATTCCCACTTTCCAAATACCCATGGTAGGACAGGCGAATAATGCTTTGCCATCATGTCAATTTCTTTGTTTGTTAAATCAAGGACATCCAAACAATATAGTATTCCATGCAAAGATAGTCTGTAGAGATCTGAGGGAGCTCGATCGTGGTTCTTACCATCTACTACTACCAACCCAACATCCAAAACTCCAGGTGAGTGCTTTCCTCTGTCCTTTCTTCCCTTTAACAACCGCCTGTATTCTTTTTCCTTTGTCCTAATTCCTGATACCTCATTGTGAACAACCACCTTTGCCATTCCCCAAGTGGTAAGAGGACCATGAAGGGCCAAGATCTCAAGCATCTTTTGTACGTTAGTGTGGTGCTTTATGGTAGCTTTCCTTCGAAAGGAATAGCTTCCAAAAAGCCGCTTTGCTGTGGGCAATACGTACAATTTGTATGAGTGAAGATTTCCGTATACTCCTATCTCAGAAGGCATGCCGCAAACTTAGGGCTAATCACTAATAACATTTTCTTACAACAAATTCATGAACCAACTAACAATCTACCTTGAACAAAAGGAAGATCTGGTGAGTGAGACAGATGAACAGCTCTGCAAAAGATGCCAAGGCAAAATGGTCGAGTCTAATTTCTGCGTGGAATGCAAAAATCCAGTTTTTGCAAGGTGCACGTGTTGTAATCAAAAGGAATTAGTTGATTTACACGAGTTCTGTTATTGTCAACTCGAGTTGTACAACTCTTAAGCCCATTCACTAACAATATTTTTTTAAATAATGAACGAGATTAGCTTTTAATGAAATACATTTTTCCCATTTTGGTGATATTTGTTTTTCTTCTAATGTTTCAGAATGTATCAGCAGCACCAGTTCCATTATGGGTAAAAAACATAGCCAAATGGTGGGCCGAAGGCTCAATCACAGAAAGGGAGTTTCTCAACGCGATCGAGTATCTTGTTGAGAAAGGCTACATAGTGATTGAAGACACACAAGAAGACGAGATTGTGCCAATCTCGCCAGAAACAAGCACTACAAAATTACTTGAAAAGGGTGTTGAAAACATTAAAGAAGAAGATAACGAAATTGCGATTCTTTATTTCAATGAAGCATTAAAGCGAGAACCAGACAACGTCAAGGCTCTAGTGGACAAGGGAATTGCAACGGCAAGAACTGGCAAACTGGCAGAAGCAAAATTCATCTTTGATCAGGCAATAAAAATGGGAGAAACAAAGAACAATTTGGACTATAGGGCCATAATTAATGCTGGAATTGCAATCTCAATATATGGCAACCAAACCGATGCCATGGTATATTTTGATAAGGTCATAGCAAATGCCGACAAGGTAGATCAAAACACTCTCTATGCTGCATATGTTAACAAAGGTATAGCGTATTATGAACAAAACAAGTATGATGAAGCAATAGATCTATACGACAAAGCACTGGAAATCAATCCTGGCAGGCTTGGGGCCATAGTCAACAAGGCAAATGCATTACAAGAAACAAAGCGATATGATGATGCATTGACTTATTTTGAGCAAGCATACAAAATTACAAATGATCCGCTCAGATGGAAACCTACTTTTGTCCTAGTTGAATAGGCAAACAAAAATTTGTACTAATTTAAAGCACACCGCACTGTCATATCTAGTTCTTTATATCAAAATACGTCAGACATCTTGAAATGCCAGATGAACATTGCAGAAGATGTGGAAATTTACAAACAATCTGTGCACTATGTGCCAAATGCAAAAAAGATATCCAGAAGATATGTAATGTGTGTGGACAAAAAACATTAGAGCAATTTCACTTGGACTGTTTTTATGAACTAGAATGTCTACAAATAATTGGATCAAGACAGATTGAATGCTTGATCTAAAAAGGCATGCCGCAAAACTATGATTATGCACTAATAATATTCTTCAATCAACCAGTCATGAACACAAACTACGACGTCAAAGCAAGCAATGGAAAAAGTGGTATGTCCCAATCTTTACACTTATCATCCCCCAAACGACTCGTCAGTTTGTGTTCTAATTTTTTTACAGGGATTAGATGTCAATAATAAATCACAAAGCAAACAAATTTGGCGCCTTTGTAGGCGTTCTAGTACTCATTCTTGCCATTTTGGTTCTTCCCTTTAATTCTGTGGAAGCAAAAGTTGATGAAACCATGTGTAAATCAATGTATGAGAGATACAAAGTACTAGGTGAGCAAAAATTTCGTGAAAAATACAAGAACAAAAGCTTCCTAAATGACTGCATAAAATTGTATAAAAATCCAAACTGGTATTTTGTAGGAAAAAGCAAAATTGACAAGCACTACGAAAAACTTAACGCGTTAATGCAGAATACAACCGAGGAGAAAAAAATTACCGTAAAAATATTATCGTCAATTTCTATCGGGGCAGACAAATATCTGGTCAAGTTTCGAGCGTGCGCAGAAAAATCCACAATCCAAAAGCCTTCATTCCTAATCAAATCCCAATTTGAGCAGTACTTGGGTCTATCAAGCAAGGTTTTGCAGGTAGGCAAATGCAATGATTATCACGCACAGATCAAAACAAAACAAGCAGCCAACATTCAGATAGAATATGTCTACGATCTCTCAAAATATCAAAATATCAAAACGAAAGTAATCTAAATTTAGATAGTGCAGAAAATATTTCCAAGTTGTCTTGTGTGTGGTTTTATCCAAGAATAAGGCATACCGCGAGCGGTTGGATATTCACTAATATTATTTTATAATGGTATGGTTATGAAAACAAAAAAACTAAGACAAGAAGATTTACAAGATGCAAATCTCTCTGTCTTTGCAAAATCAAGAATCGACTCCGATGAGAGTTCAACATTTCAAAGGGAGGTGAGCTGATGAAAATAATTAAAGTAACTGCACTCGCAGCAATTCTAGCTACTGCTTTGATCTTTGCTAACTCTTCACCTGCAGAGGCAAAAGCGGCAAACACTGACGACAAACTATCTCCAAAGAGTTTTGGCCTGAAATCAAACCAAAAACTAAGCATAGAAAAAACATACTCGGACAAATTTGATCCAAAAAAGCAACTTACAAAGCCTGACAAGCTAAAACCAGAGCAGCTAAAGACAAAACTCAAAATGATTGAAGCGCAAAAGGCATTAGAGTTTGCAAAGAAGAAATACGGAATTTAAAACGTATTTTTCTTTATTTTTTATTTTTACTGATAGTTGAGCTGATTTGGGGTGCGATATTTGTACACCTGTTAGTATATGATTTAAATTACTTCCAAAACATCCTACCGATGATGTCATCGATTTCTCCAAAAAAAATTGGAAACATGGAGTACAGAATAGACGCTGATTCCAGCAAGGGAATGAGAGTCCCTGTGACCATATATGCAGACGAGGGCCTGCTCTCAAAAATGATGACAGATAGAACAATTTGGCAGGCAGTTAACGTCTCGACACTACCTGGAATACTGGGACACGCCGTAGTTCTGCCTGATGGGCATGAAGGATATGGATTTCCAGTAGGCGGGGTTGCGGCAATGGATGCACAAGAAGGCGTGATCTCCCCCGGAGGCGTAGGATACGACATTAACTGCGGCGTTAGATTGCTAAGGACGAATCTTTCAGAAAAAGATGTTAGACCAAAGCTAAAAGAGCTTGTAACTGATCTTTTCAACTCAATTCCTTCGGGCGTTGGCTCTGAAGGCGCAATTAAACTAAGTTACTCTCAGCTTGACGAAGTACTTGTCAGGGGGGTAAACTGGGCAATAGAGCACGGGTATGGGACGCATGATGATGCAGATGTCTGCGAAGAAAATGGACAAATAAAAAATGCAGACCCAAACAAGGTCTCAAACACAGCAAGAAAAAGAGGAGCACCACAGCTTGGAAGTCTTGGCTCTGGTAATCATTTTTTGGAGGTTCAGCGGATCGAAAAAATATATGACGAAGAGGCCGCAAAAAGAATGGGAATAGCAGAAGGAAACGTTACAGTTCTGATACATTGCGGCTCAAGGGGATTTGGACACCAGATCTGCAGCGATTATCTTAGGATATCGGAGCAAGCACTCAGAAAATATGACATTAATCTGCCGGACAGGGAGCTTGCATGTGTTCCAAACACATCCGAAGAGGGTGAATCGTACAGAAAGGCAATGTTTGCTGCACTGAATTTTGCTTGGAGCAACAGGCAGATGATCACACACTGGACAAGAAAATCATTTGAGCGGGTCTTTAAAAAAACAGAATCTGACTTGGAAATGAAGCTTGTTTATGATGTGGCACACAACATTGCCAAAGTAGAAAAACACAAAATCGAAGGAAAGGAAAGACCGGTGGTAGTCCACAGAAAGGGTGCTACACGCGCATTTCCTGCAAACCGAGAAGAGATTCCAACAAAATACCGGGACTTGGGACAGCCAGTTTTGATTCCCGGCTCGATGGGAACTGGGAGCTGGATTCTGCTTGGCAAGCCAAACTCGATGAGCCTAAGCTTTGGCTCAACAGCACATGGCGCAGGAAGAATGATGTCACGCTCAAGGGCAAGGCGCGAATACACAGAAGAACAGGTCAAAAAATCACTACATGATAAAGGAATTTTCATAAAATCGTTGACAAGGGACGGCGTAGTAGAGGAGACACCAGAGGCCTACAAGGATGTGGATGCAGTGGTAAATGTTTCACACGAGCTTGGTATTGCAACCAAGGTGGCAAAACTTGTTCCAATTGGTGTGATAAAGGGATGAGCGACGAAGACAAAGAACTAGAGATGCTCAAGGCAAAACGCCTAGCAGAAATGAAAAAAAACGTATTTTCTCAGACGCAAAAAGACCAACAAAAACCAACAGAGCAAAAACCTCCATCATATCGAGACATTGTGATTGGGCGCTTAGGGTACAGGGGCATGGAGGTACTCCAAAACGCAGAGCGGCAATACCCAAACGATACCAAACTCGTAATTGAAAAACTTGGCCAGCTTATTCACAGCGGGGAGATAAATGAAGAAATTGACGGAGGAAAGCTTTTGGCACTGTTCAGATCAGTCGGAATCAACGTAAGGATGGAAACAAAAATCAACGTAGAGCAGGATGGAAAATTTGTCTCACTTTCTGACAAGTTAAGTAGAGCAACCGAGTCTGAATATAATGATTCAGTGGGTCTTTGAGATAAGCTCAACCGATTATCTGGAAGACAAACGTCTGATTAACAACGCGTTATCAGACATAGCTGCGCAGTGCGGACTACAAAACGAATTTGAGTTTGGAAGTCCAGTCTCGAGATTTGGCTGGACGTTTTTCAAATTATGGATAAAGACAAACCTGCAGTTACAAATCAATGGAAAATTCTCCGATATGATAAAAAAGACAAAGGGCAGCAAGTCTGAGGAAAAGTTTACGAATTTTCTGTCCGACTATTTTCAATCTCAGGGATGCAAAGCTAAAATAAAGTTAATTGAGGTTTAGACTCTTCGTCCCCGCTTTCCACCCTTCTTTCGTGTGGTGTCGTGAGGAATAGGAGTTACATCATCTATTCTACCAATCTTGAATCCGCCTCTTGCAAGGGCTCTAATCGCTGCCTGTGCTCCGGGTCCTGGAACTCTTGAGCCAACGCCGCCAACTGCTCTTACCCTGATGTGAAATCCAGTAAAGCCCTTTGTTCTTGCCGCCTCGACTACTGCATTTGATGATTTCATTGCAGCAAATGGCGAGGATTCGTATCTGTCAGCAGTAACGTGCACACCGCCTGAACTTATGGCCACAGTTTCTGCGCCTGTTAGGTCAGTCATGTGTACTATGGTATTGTTGTAGCTGCTGTAAATGTGAGCAACGCCCCATTTTTCTACACGTTCTTCTGACATTGTTTACCGAAACATTGGAGGGTTTAAAAAACATTATCGGATTTGGCCAAGTCAAACAACGCAGAAATCATGCTAATTTGTAAAATGTAGCCATCCTCGGTCTCTAATTTTGACGAGTTTTTGTTTTTTTTGCAAAAATACACCGGCTCCTTTTTGCACACGCCCAATGCAAATCAGCCTGATTTTTTTGGTGCGCGCAATTTTTTTGATCCTATTAAGATCTTTTGGAGATGCAGTAGCTACTATCTCATACTCTTCTCCGCCATTGAAAACAAGATCAATCAGATCAAGCTTGTTATCCTTGGCAAAGCTATCCAGCCTGTCATCTTTTGGTATCTGAGTAATTACGAATCTCTTATTGCTCTGCTTTGCCATCTCGTTGAGCGTAGTTGACAGACCGTCACTAGAGTCCATTGCAGACGTCATGTATGTTGCAGCTGATACTCCAAAGATTAGCCGTGGAGTTGGTAAAAAAACCGCTTTTTTTGCAAGCTTTTTGAAGCCAGCTGAGGCCTTTTTTCCATGCAGAACAATCTTGAGGCCTGCCGAAGTTCTTCCAAAGGGACCAGTAACTATGATGTGATCCCCTGCTTTTGCGCCAGCCCTGCGCGCAATTTTTTTGGCAAGGCCAAACAGTGTTGCTGAAATTACCAGCTCCTTTCCTTCGTTTGTATCGCCCCCAAGAATTCTAAAACCAAATTCACGTGATGCATTTTTGAGTCCACTTGCAAGCTGCAAAACTTTTGATTTTGAATAATTTCTTGGCAGTGAGACTGAAACAACGCAGTAAAGTGGTCTGACTCCCTTTGCTGCAAAATCACTTACCGATGCAACAATGCTTTTTCGCGCAATCTGTGCTGGGCTCATGCCGGGGGGGACGTCCGTGCTTTCTACCAAAGTGTCAGTCTTGATTACTCCAAAGCTTTTGCCAATCCTAAACACCTCTACATCTTCTGAGACAAATTTTTTACCAGAAAAGTTTCTTTGGAAAATTTTGATTATCTGTCTTTCATCTAGTTTGGTCATGGCTTTTCCTTACTAGGGATGTTATCTCTTTTTGAATTTGTTTTGCCTTTTGTAAATTGTTTGACTCTACTGAAATCCTCACAATGTCTTCCGTGTTTGATTTTCTTACCAGAGCCCAAGTGTCATCATCAATTATGGCTTTTACGCCATCAATTGTTATTATCTGGCTGAATTTCCCTTTTAGGTTCCTCTCAAACCTGTCCAGTACTTTGTCATGCAGATTAGACTCGATGCCAATCTTTGTCCTAAGCTGGTGATATCTTGACACAAACTCTATGACCTGATCAATGATTTTTTTTCCAGTCATAGCGGCAATCAAGCCTGCTGACAATATGCCGTCGCGGCACATGTTGAATTCTGGAAGTATGAACCCGCCGCTACTTCCCTCACCACCTGCCTGACATTTTTGCCTAATCATCACATCGATTACGTTTGCCTCGCCAACCTTTGAGCGGATGACTCTGCCACCATGATCTAAGATGTATTTCTCAACAGATGTGCTAGTGTCTATGCTAAGACAGAATTTTTTGTATCCAAGCTCCAGTGCCTTTGATACACCAAGCGCCAAGGTTGTGTCAGGTGACTGCTTTTTACCATCCTTTACTACTACAAGCCTATCACCATCCAAATCAAACGCAAAACCAATGTCAGCATTCTTACTCATTGATACAAGCTCAGAAAGACTGTCTGAAGTGGGATCCGGACCCCTTTTTGACGAATTTTGATTTATAGTTTGAACTTGGCAGCCAAGACTCTGCAGAAGATGGGGAGCTGTATTTACTGCTGCACCCCCTCCAACATCTATTACAATTTTTGGCTTTTGATTTATTTTCCCAATTATTCTTGCTGCATCATCTACATAATTTGAGGACACCTCAGTCTCGGTGCCAATTTTTTTGTTGTTTGATTTTTTTTCTTTTAGGATCTGTGCAAACTCTTTTTCGTTTGGCCCACGTCCCTCTATTATGAACTTGAGACCATTCCATTCAAGTGGGTTGTGCGATGACGTGATGATGAGCCCTGCGCCATATTTACGCGCCTCTCTAAAAACTACTGGTGTTGGGACCATCCCAAGATTATAGACGCTGATACCTTGGCCCATTAGTGCTGCCATGGCTGTTTCTTTGATTATCTCACCTGATGGCCTAGTGTCGCGCCCTACAACACATCTGTCTGACTTGATTAGCGGCGTAAAATTCCTGCAAAATTTTAGGATATCTTTGAGCGTAAGGTCATTACCAAAAATTCCACGTATTCCAGAAATGGATTTTTTCAATGGTAGCAAAGCGTCAAATGCTTTTAATAAACTCTGATAACAAGCGAACCATGCCTCGATAGCTCAGCCTGGTGGAGCGAACGCCTCGTAAGCGTTAGGTCGCGGGATCGAATCCCGCTCGAGGCTCTAAAATATTAAATTAAAAACAAAACTTATTCTTCTGGGGCTTCAATGTCAACTTCCAGTTCTTTAGCAAGTCCTTCCCACCACTTGCTTGTTTGTTCTGTCATTCTCCCCGAAGGTATCATCCAGAGCTCCTTTATAGATCTGTCGATCGAAAATTATCTAACCTGACATTGTAGACCAACTAGTACAAAACTTACTTGCGTTTTTTGAATTTGCGATAAAGTATGATGGCAAGCGCACCTCCGGCACAGCCCCAAAAAATCGGCCATCGCATGGGGTTGTCGATCATTCCAATCCACGCATAAATCGTGCCTCCGATCAGCCCAAAGCCAATCAGCTCAAGTACCTTACTCATACATTCTCAGAATTTCGAAAAAATATATTGTTTGTTTATTGATGTCTTGTGTGGACAAGTATCTAGTAATCGTTTTTACGCTGCTTGTGGGCGGAATGATTTTTTCAATTATGAAAGACCCACCAAGCCTTGAGTTGTTTTATGGCCAACTTGCTGGAGCAATAATCATAGTGATATATTCTAGTTTCAAAAACAGAAAGAGCCATCAAAGCGCGAAGAAGAAAAGAAAAGACTAAAGGTCTAGACCAAATGATCCCGCAAGGTCGTGGAATCGTTTGTATGATTCAAGATACTGCTTTCCCTTTGGCGTAATGACAAAGGTGTTTTTTCCATCAAATTCTATTTTGTTGATTAGGCCTGCACCAGTCAGATTCTCAATGAACTTGGAGAGCCTAGAATGTGAGAGATTTGCCTGAGTTAGAAGGGTTGTTACCTTGATTCCTTCCTGACCACAATGATCAGTAGCTGTAAGTAGGTCTGCTACAATCTGCATACTGGTTCTATACGTGGTCATGCTAATCGTCCTGTTTACTTGAATATAAGGGTATTAACGTTACTCACGATCATATGGCACTGTTACCTCTGGATGTTCAAAGATAACTCACCACAATCTGCTTGGCGTCTTTTAACTGCTTCATTGCTTCACCTTGTGGCGCGTCGGGCCTTAGCCGAAGGACTCGTAGCTGCACCTGAATACCCTTATACAAGATGTTTTGTGCAGCGCTGATGTTGCGATCTTCTGTATGACCGCATGGACATCTTATCTGTCGGTTCTCTTCGGGGATTATTCCCCACATATCGAACACCTCGCAGATGTCCCGTTTTGGTCTATTTTCATCTAAATCAATAATTGTTCTTTAGGTAAAATGA
>DASWKH010000109.1:0-15356 GCA_036396715.1 Candidatus Nitrosotenuis sp. | reverse complement strand
CAAGTCGGGCATTATTGCAGTTTCCCCACCAACTATTGGCACGGCTGCCTTTTTTGCACCTGCGGCAAGGCCTTTTGCTATTTCTGTAAAAATATGTTCGTTGTTTTGATTTGCCGCAATGTAATCAACAAAGGAAATTGGTTTTGCGCCAATGCAAATGATGTCATTTACATTCATCGCGACACAGTCTATGCCAATCGTGTCGTATTTTTTCAGCATGTTTGCAATCAGAACCTTGGTGCCGACACCATCTGTGTGTGTTGCCAAAAACATGCCGCCGTGAATCTCAACTAGGCCTGCGTAATGTCCAAATCCGGACTTGACTTTTTGTGACTTGTGGGTCGATGAAATTATTTTTCCAATGGCAGATTGGCTTTTCTTTATCTTTTGTACGTCGACTCCTGCGGACTTGTATGTCAGTGCCATGACATAATTGCGTTTGTGGGCTGCATAAAAGAACTTTTACATGTACATGCCAGAATCTATCTGTCTGTGCTCTTTGTATTTTTCTGAAAGCTCCTTGAACTCGATTCCAATTTTTTCTTTTTCAGCTCGTAGCTCCGATGTGTCAATTCCAGTCCCATAAACAGAATTTATCGCTTCAATTAACGTGGCTGCTGCAAGGGGGTCTGGACTTGCATGGTTTGCCTTCACAAGTAGCGTGATTGCGCGAATTTTACGCACAAGGCACTCATTTAGGATGCTTCCTGGGATTCCAGTTATGAACCCCTGAGAAATCATGCTTATTCCTTTTTCAGACATTATTCTACACAAGTCTTCTTCTGCTGCACAAAATGTCTTATTGTCATGCTCGCTGCTTGCAACACCATCTAAGATTACCAATTCTCTCGTGCCTTTGCTTTCTGCCCAATCTAAAATTGTGGATGCGATATCATACAATCCTTCCATTCTTAGTGTCATTTCACAAATTATTGCGCAAATGGTTCCCTTTTTGTTAGAGTAAAATCGAAACGGGTGTCGTAGCCTTCCTTGCATGAAAACAGTTGATGGCGGCAAATACTTTGAGCGCAGATATCCAACCTCTTGCATTTGTAATTTTTGAATTAGGTATCCGACGGAAAGTGGACCCGCAAGGCCAGGACCAACAAAACCGGCAAAAATTATAGGACTTTGGTAGTTGATCTTTTTTATTTCATGGACGTGGTCTTCTGAGGCACGCTGTCGCACTATGTTCGGTTTTTTCTGCCACTAATTACCTTTATGCATGAACAAGTTTAGCATGATTCTTCCTCTTTCGGAAATGGTGTAGATCATGCATTGGCCGAGTTTTTTTCGTGTCACAAAATTATAATCAACGCAAAGATGCAGATAGTTCAAAAACGATCTCTTCATGCGGATCTTTGAGTTTGTGTAAAGATCAGAAAACGTCATCGGGCCGTTGCTAAGTTGATACAAAAGTTTCAAAAGTGACAGTGTGCTAAAGTCACGAGACCGTGCCTTTATTGCATCTAGAATCTGCTCGTCTCTTTTTATGATAAAGTCATCAAAGTGGTTAGCTATGTCTAGCGGTACGTACGTGAGTCGTGCTTTCATGTTACCGTATGGTACGGTACATTACCTTATTAACATTGGCCTGTAAATTAGTTGAGTTTCTGGCAATAATTTTAAACAATGCAGGCGTGAATTAAACAAAAAGTGAGGAATTATGCTACGGCCGGTAGCTGTTTTTCCTCTTTCTTTGTTTTTCGCATCTTTGCAATTATTGATGCAAGCTGCATGGAATGAATCTCGTCCAGAGTTTCACACATGTCATTATTACGATTCAATGATACTTAAGCATGCTAGATTGGAACAACAGGAATGTTCTCACATCTAATTGATGGGGCAGTGACTGGCATTGCGGCCCATGACAAAACAGTTCTTTGATTGTTTGCAATAGCTGAAATGTTTTGCAATAACCTGGGAAGGCTGTGTATGATCCTAACAGATTTTGCTGGAGTGCTAATCTGACCGTCTTTGATGATCCAATTTCCACTCCTTGCAGTACATGAAAAATCCCCTTTTATCGGATTGACTGCATACGTATACCAAAGCCTGCTGATCAAAATTCCGTTTTTTGTGTCTTTGATGATGTCATCTCGACTTGTAGTTCCTGCCTTGATGGTAAGGTTGTGTGGAGCTGAAATCGGAATCGGTGCAGAACTGCGACCAAGTGGAGAGCCCGGCCTGCACGCATTACCAGAAGAAACTGTTCCTTCCTTGAACGCATTGTAGGAATCAGAGTATGTGTTCTCAAAGATTCCATTGTGGACGTATTGCGTTACTTTGGTTGGGGTTCCCTCATCATCAAAGGACTTGCTTCCCAATCTGTTTGTTGCATGCGGGTCATCAAGTAAGCTAAAATCGGCAACTGATATCTGCGCACCAATTTTTTCTGAAAAGCAACTGCGCTTCTCAGAATATGTCTTCAGACTAAAGTTCGGTGTAAAAACAAATGATAAAAGCTCGCCTACTGCCAATGGTTCAAAAATTATGGTGCTTGTTCCAGCCTCACAGCTTTGCGGATTTATCGAATTTACACACATTTGAGCAGCTTCAGTGCCGACCCGTTCTGCATCAAAGTCTGCTAGAGTCCTAGAGCTTGCCTGCCCGATGCCGCTCACAGGAATTCCATGTTCAGAATCTGCGTTTATTATGCCTGAAACATAGGTTGCCTTGTCGTGTTTATTCAACTGGCTTGTATTTTGTAGTTCAAACTCCTCGCAAACTATGTTCAGAGAGCCAGAAATTCGAGTTATCTTTTGGTGAGATGCAGAATTAATCATCTGTTGTGCAATGTCTGCTGCACCAGAAGACTCTAGCTGCCAAATCTTTTGGTCATTTGTCTTTTGGATGTTCACGTCGGTTTTTGTCCCGGCAGGCAAGGACTTCCAAAAATCTCTTTTGGTTAGGTTTTGGGATGACCTGAATGCGGCATCGACTAGCTTTACCGGCTCAAGAATTGTTGATTGGCAAGAAGAGATTCTTTTGCCATGTATGAGACGAATTCCTAAGGATTTCTCATAGTTTTCCTTAATTTCGGCGATTTCGGAATCTGTGATTCTGACTGTGATTATTTTCCTAGCACAAACTACAGACTCGCACTCATCAATGCCGAGTTTTTTTGCACAAGAAATTACATCGTCGCAAACAGACAAGCCTAGTTTGCCCTTGGGTTCTTGTATCTGTACTTGTCTATTTTTACAAGCTCAAAATAAGAACCAAAGCGTGAAATGTCCTCCACTTTGTCAAGATCCTCGTAATCCGAATCAGAGTCGTAGACTTTGAGAATCTTGTATGTAGTTGACCTCTGTGCAGGAATTCTCCCAACCTCGCGAATTAGATGTCTAATTTCTTTTGGTCTTAGTATCTGACCGTGCTGTGCTCCTGCAGACGTTGATATACTCTCGTTGATGAGAGTTCCGCCAAAGTCATTTGCGCCCCATTTGAGCAAGAGCTGCGACATCTTTGGGCCTTCCTTTACCCACGACATCTGGATGTTATCTATGTAGTTGTTGAGCATTATTCTTGCAATGGCGTGTGTTAACATGACATCGTTTGCACCCGCACCACTACGAATCCCATCATGTAGTCCGTGCTTGTACATCGGTGCTTCTGTATGGATAAAGTTGAGTGGAACAAACTCTGTAAAGCCGCCAGTTTCTTTTTGAATTTCTCTAATCTTGGCAATGTGCTTTACTCTGTCTTCTGGAGTCTCTATGTGCCCAAACATGATGGTCGAAGTCGATCTTATTCCAAGCTTGTGTGCAGTTTTGATGATGTCAACCCAGTCATTGACACTAATTCTTCCAGGCGAAATCTTGTCGCGAATTTCTTGGTCAAGTATTTCTGCCGCAGTTCCAGGGAGAGTGTTGACCCCTGCTGCCTTTAGTCTTTGCAAATATTCTTTTATTGAAAAACCCGACTGTCTTGCACCGTATAATACCTCTTCTGGGGAAAATCCATGTATGTGAATGTCCGGAATCTCGGCTTTGATTGCTTTGCAAATGTTTTCGTACAAGCCTCCATCCATGTCTGGGGGAAGACCTGCCTGGATGCATACTTCGGTTGCACCAAAACCATGAGCCTCTTTTGCACGACGGACAATTTCCTCTGTCGGCAAAAAATATCCCTCTTCCTCTCTAAAATCCCTGCTAAATGCACAAAAGCCACATTGCTTTATGCAGACATTTGTAAAATTGATGTTTCTGTTTACTACAAATGTGACAATGTCTCCGACTCGCCTTTTTCTAAGCTCGTCTGCAACCATGCCAATTAGATGAAAGTCAGGTCCGGAGGCATCATAAAGTCTTGTTGCTTCTTTTACAGAAATCTCTTTTTCTGATAGTGCCCTATCAAGCGTCTCGGCAATTAACGGATCAGAATTTTTTAACAACGACTCGATAACTGATGTCATTTCCAGTATTCCTCGCTTACAAGACCTTCCTCGTCCATAATTTGTGCCATTTTATCACAAAGCTCGGTGCTTACAAGGCCCATAAATTCTGGATAAACTGGAAATCTTGCTTTAAGCTCAAAACCCGCATTATTCGTGTTTTTTTGCACAAACTCAATTTCAGGCCAGCCGAATTCAGGATTCACATAGTCTGGCGTTAGCGGGGATATCCCACCCCAGTCATTTATTCCCGTTTCGATAAAGCTCTGATAAGAGTTTGGGGAAAGGTTTGGAGGAATCTGGATGTTCATTTGCGGCATTATCACTCTGGTGAGTGCTACTACCGTCTTGAAATAACTTTCCTCTGCCGATGCAATACCCCTCATAAGCGTATCTGGTTTTGGCTGGAAGTTTTGTAAAATGACTTCTTGTATGTGCCCATATCTTTGGTGCAGTTTTTTTATCTCGAAAATGGAGTCAATGATCTCATGTGCAGTCTCGCCGATTCCAACAAGCAATCCTGTAGTCATTGGCATTTTTAGCTCCCCGGCAGACTCCAAGACGCGCAGCCGCGTTTTTGGGTTTTTACTTGGGGCAAGATGGTGCGGCATATTTTTTTCCGTTAGGCGCTCACTGGAGCTCTCAAGCATTAGGCCCATGCTGACATTTGTTTTCTTAAGATCATTGATCTCATTTTTTGTGAGGTTGCCGGCATTTGTGTGGGGGAATAGACCTTCTGAGAGTGCAATCTCTGATGCATGGGCGAGATATTCTGGCGTGCTTGAAAACCCATTTTCTTTGAGCCATGTTTGCGCCTCTTCATATTTTTGCTCTGGTCTTTCACCTGTCACAAAAAGCGCTTCAACACAACGATGCTTTTTTGCAAGCTTTGCCAGATTTTGCACATCTTTTTTACTCATCAGTGAGAGCTTGGGCTGGCCTGGCTCTGACTTGTACGTGCAATAACCACAAACATCGCTGCAAAGATTAACTAAATTGAAAAACACCTTTTTTGAAAACGTGACGACTCTTTTTTTATGTTTATTGCGAAGTATTGCAGCCGTCTTGTAGACCTCCAAGGGATTATTTGATGACAAACGAAAAATTTCATATGCATCAGACGCTGTGATTTCTTTTCCATCAAGAACACGATTTAGTGGCTCGCAGCCAAGTACAAGATCGCTCAATCTGTCGTTACTTTTGGTTTGTAGTATTTATTTTTGTGTTGAATTGGTGGAATTATTTGTAATGTTTGAGTTCGGCCTTTCCTCCAAAGTTATGATCACATCTGTGACTTTGCCGTCACGGAGAATTTGCAAGACCATTTGGTCACCAACAGATTTTTCGCGTTGAAGGTGAATTAAAATGTCATCGATTTTTCTTACAATCTTCCCATCGACTGAAAGTATGACGTCTCCACCGACTTGGTAACTTGTGTCATCTATTTCTTTTATCTCAGTGCTACCCCTAAGCCCAGTCTTTTCTGCAGGGCTGTCATTTAACACGTTGATTATCAGAAACCCCCTTGCGTCCTGCAGGCCTAGTACTTTGGCCAAGTCTGGGTCTATATCCCTTCCAGATATTCCTACCCACGGGTGATGATATACCTCACTTTCAATTAATGTAGGAATAATTTTTTGAACAGTTCTTGAAGGTATGGCAAAGCCAACTCCTGCAAACTCACCACTCTCAGATTGGATTGCAGTGTTTATTCCAATGACTTCACCTCGCATGTTCAAAAGAGGTCCACCAGAATTTCCAGGGTTTATGGCAGCGTCAGTCTGAATTATATCTGGAATTTGAAAACTTCGGTCTTGTGATGGGAGCAGTCTTCCAAGCTGGCTTACAATGCCTGACGTCATCGAGCCAGAAAGGCCAAACGGATTGCCAATCGCAGCAATTTGCTCTCCAACCCTAAGCTTAGAAGAATCGCCAAGCGGTAATGGATGCAATGCGTCTGCATCTGTATTCACCTTTATGACTGCAAGGTCAGTAAAGACATCCTTGCCCACAATTTCCGCATTAAATGATCTCCCGTCCAAAAACGTAACAACAATTTTTTCTGAATTTGTAACAACATGATCATTTGTTATGATGTGTCCTGAATCATCATAGACAAATCCGGAGCCAATGCCACCAGCACCACGTGAATCTGTGTCTGGTCTCTTTACGTTGATTCTTACAACACCCGATTCTGTCTTTTCAAAAATTTCTGTGAGAGGAAGGTCTTGAGAAGCTAGGATGGATTTGTCTTGGGCAATCACGGTGTTCTTTGTCGATTTTGAAATTTCGTCTACTATAGGGATGTTATCTGGTGGATTGAGAAAAATACTGTATGCTACAAGCACAATGACTGTTGCTAACAGACTGCTGACAATTACGGTCGACTTGCTCAATAACTTGGCAGTTTGCAGATAATCTATAATTGTTACTCGCTACACACTGATCGAGTTTTGGGCATGGTCTTTCATAGAGTAAGCTCGACCTCGCCAAGAAACAGCCATGTTGCTTTTTGCCTGCAAAATTCCACATAGAAATCCTGCAACTACAACAAAACTCCCAATTGGACCGCAAATTCCATGTGGCGCCTTGATGCCTAAGGCCCTTGCATCAAGAAGCCCTGCAGCATAAAGCAGCCCTGCTGAGGCAAGAGCTGCACAAAAAAGCGCAGAAAATGACTGCGAGTGATAGAAAAAGGCAGCAGAATATGCAAGAAGAACGTACGGCATGAAAAGCAAAAACAAGACTGCAAAAAATATGCCAACTGCAATTTTGCTGTTTTGAAGATAAAGTGGGATCATTAGTCGCTTTAGACCATTCCACAAAGTAGACCAATCGCGAGCCCAGACTGCGTCGATTAGGTGGTCGCCACGAACCATTCGCATTCTATAGCCAGACTCTTTTACTTTTTTTCCAAGTGCACCATCCTCAATTATTTCCTGTTTTATTCCTTCATGAGTACCTACAGCATCATACACGGAACGCTTGATCAGATAAAAACTTCCAAAAAAATACCCTGTTTTCTTTGAAGAATCATTTACCCGAAGTGCAGAAAATCTTGTGTGCAAAAAAGTGGAGAGAACTGGCAGGGTTATCTTTGTCCAAGTGTCAAGGCAGATCATTTTTGGGATGGCTGTCAGCGCGTCAAGCTCAAGTGATAATAGATGCGATACTGCTAACGAGATTACATTTTTTGAATGAGTCGTATCAGAATCAGTAAAAAGTAAAAGATCGCCAGTTGCTTTTTTATATCCTTCCATGCATGCCCAGTTCTTCCCCATCCATCCTTGCGGTTTTGGTCTGGCACTAACATGAATTACCTTTGGATTTTTCCTTGCAAACTCTGCAATGATTCTACCAGTCGCGTCTTCTGATGAGTCATCGATTGCAATGATTTCATAATTATCATAATCTTGGTTCAGCAAGGAGTCAAGACACTTTTCAATGAATCCTTCTTCATTTCTTGCAGGCAAAATTACAGAAACCTTGGGGTGTGTGTGTTCTTTTGCTTTGAATCTGTCAAGAAACGGCGTTTTTTTAAACGACTCCATCATCGATTTTATGAGTAACGCCCATGCACCGGCTACCCCAATCAAAATGGCAAAAAAGGCATAATTGATTACATCGACAAAATCCATGTCATTTCTCGATTTCTTGCTTTATTGATTCTAGTGCCTGCTCGGTTCCATTTTTTATGTGCTTTTTGATCATGCCTGTAAACATGCCCATCATGCCTGATAGTTTGATGTCCCAGACTACCTCAAGATTCGTGCCGTTTTCTTGGGGTGTGAGTTTTATGGTTTTGGTGCCATTTAGTATGCCCTCAGTAAATTGTCCGACAATCTTTTCTTTTGGGTACAGCGTCACTGTCTGCATACATTTGGAATCCTTAAATGCAATTGTCACTTCGCGCGTTACCACATTATCATTTTTTGAGATGTTTCGAATCTGTTTTGTTCCCTTCCAAAACTTTGGCTCATTGTCTATATCTGAGACAATTTCCCAAACTTTGTCAACTGGTGCATTTATCATAGTTGAGACCTCTATTGTCGCCATGTTTTGGAAATCTTTGTAGCTGAAATATTAGTCTTTAAATCTAGTTTGTAAACTCAAATGTGACTTGTTCTGTTGTGCCACCATGAGTCGAGCTTAATGTGTAGCTGCCTGACTGCTCCCAACCATTTCCACCGGCAATGGTCAAAGTAGAAAACTCTCCATTTGCCTTTGTACTTACCGTCTCGCTCCAGATTTGCTGGTTGCTTGGATTGCTTATTACGAGTTGTACTGTTGTGCTGGTAGTTGCCTTGCCTGAAATTGAGATGATGTCGCCTCGGGCATAGGATGTTTGATCAAGCTCTATGTTTTCAGTTACTGCTGGCTGGTCAATTCCGAGATTGTCGCGATTTATTGCAACAACGCTGATTATCAGAAGAGCTGCAACAACTACAGCGACACTAACTACTACATTTCGGATGTTTCTTTTTCCTCCTATCTTTGGAATCGGTTCTTGGCTCTTTTGTTTTTGATACTTCATCTCAACTGAAATGTTTTGTGAAGGTGGTGAAGGCGGGGGGACAATTCGTTTTTCTGGAATTTTGACAATTCTTTCCGATTCTGGTTTGCTTGGCTGCAAATACCGCGAAACTAGGCCTTCAACATACCTTCGGTCTTCAAGTGTAACAAGCTTTTTTGCCTCAAAGTCAGACTTGATTCTCACAAGGCGCTCATGATCCCCATGGCCTTCCTTTACGAGGGCGTCAATGTCGTCTGTAAAAAACTGGCCCATATGATATTCCTTGCAAGACATTTACATAAATTGATCTCTGTTAACCTTAGTACACAAACGTTATTGAAATCACTAAAGTTCGAAATTAATTTTAACGAGAGAAAAAAAGCCTTGCTATGACAATCACGTATGATGATTTTGCAAAGCTCGAGATTCGGGTGGCCAAAATAATCTCGACAGAAAAGATTCCAGGCAAAACAAAGATAATCAAAGGAACAATCGACCTTGGCAGTGAAACGCGCAACCTCATAATTGGCGGCGCACAGTTTTTTGAACCAGAAGAACTTGTGGGGAAAACTGTTATTGCAGTAACTAATCTTGAACCAAAAACTGTTGGTGGCGTGGAATCAAACGCAATGCTTTTGGCAGCAGACCTAAACGACAAGCCCTACTGGTTAACAGTTGATGAATCAATTCCACTTGGAACAAAAATAAAATGATTATCCTATTCCAGGCCCATCTTTTTTGAGCTCAGGCGACTTTTCAGCAATTTGCAATTCATCAGTGTTTATCTGAATCTTAAGAATTTTTTCAATTTTGTTTATGATGTTTTTTGCAGCCCTGTGTTGTGGTGCCTCGGGGTCTATGATTTCGCCAAACAACCCGATTCCGTCAATGTTTCTGTTTTTTGCAGCGCCCAAGACAAGGCCGTTAAACCACGTAATACTTTTCACATCATTTGATAGTGTTTTTATGTCGTGTGGTTTTAACGACTCTAGAAGTTTTTGGTCTGTGGCAACACCATATACCTGATCCCCATCTATTTTTTGTAATGGCAAATAGCCCCCAGTTGAAATTATCAATCGTATGTTGCCAAATTTTTGAACCGTATCAATTACAAAATCTACCAACTCAAAAACTGCATTTGGTTCCTGAGGCTGGTTTTCACCAGTAAAAATAACAAGCGAGTTTTTCTCATCAACTAAAATCTTATACTCATCAAACGGTACCTCGACAAGACCGTCTACTTGGTTGACCCAGGGCTTGTCTGACAAAACCACTTTGGCGGCGTCTTTTGCCAAAGTTTTTTTTGCAATGTGTGCTGATACCAAACCTCCAACCCTGCCCATATCTGGCAGGGATGCAACCAAAACAATGTCTTTTAGCTTGAAATCTCCAAAAAGATCTATTTTCATCTTATACACTTTGTGGCTTTGTGTTGATATATTCGCTTTACTTCTAACTTATTAGAAAAAAGAAAGTCTAATCGTAAATCATTAAACCTTTTTCTTCAAGAAGCGAATGCAAATTGTTCACAGACCTGTATACATCGGGCTCTTTTTTTGCGCCTGTGCAGACAAGCTTTCCTGAAGAGAAAAGCAAAATCACAGTTTTTGGATCAAGCATTCTGTGAATCAAGCCTGGGAACTGTTCTGGTTCGTACATGCTTCGAGGAAGCGTCCTTGCTGCCTGCTCAAGATGAATTTTGCCACCAAGATTAATTGATGCAACAATGTTTTGAATATCCACTACTGCGTCCTTTTTGACCTTGATTCCGCCCTTTCTGAGCTTTTGAACGACTGATTTTACTGCACTCCTTGCCATTTCTTCTGATTTTGCTCCCGTGCAAACCATCTTGCCAGAAGTAAAAATCAAAGTTGCAGTCTTGGGACTCTTTAGTCTGAACACAAGTCCTGGGAACTGGTCTGGGTGGTATTCTACATCTGGAAAATTACGGGTAATCTCATTTAGGTCCATTTTTTGATCTACTGAAGCAGAAGCAACCACATTCTCTATGCTTACTATGGGCTTTGTTTGGGGCATATGCTACCAGTTGACTCAGCTAGCCTATATAAAAAGCACTTTCTAATTGTTTACTAGGAGCACAATTTCTTTGAAATTTGCACAGCCAATTATGATCCATGCACACAAATCAATTAATTTGGTCTAATCAGCCCATCCACTAGTTGAACTTTACAGAGATGTTATCGCCTGACACCCTTTTCGAAGGGGAAACCGGCAACCCACTGATGTGGCTTGTCTGGATTATTCCGATCGTAATCTTCATGTTTTATGGGCAAAGAATCCAACTTAAAATTACATCGGGGGAAATTAACAAAAATATAGAAAAGCTAAAAAAATACAAAGAAGATTCTAAAAAGGGGCTTTTAGACTATCTGAAAAAAAACCTAAACACAACAGACGAGGCTCCAAAAAAAGTTGAGCAATTCCTGGAATACTTTACCATAATGCCAGTCGATGTTGACCCAAACGGTATTGTCCCAAAAATAAAACATCTTGTTAGGTCAAGAGAAGACTATACAAGAGCACAAGTAAAATCACTCTCGCCAAGTATGAATGCGCTTGAGCTAAGCAAGATCCAAAACATTTTGGAAGTAGTTACATCACTACACATGTTACACAAAATAGTCAGACACCTCTATCTTACTGCAAAAAAGCAAAACAACTTTCCACTTATTTTGCCATTACAAATGATGATGCCATTTATAATGGAGCAGGCAGATGCGCTAAAGGATGCCGTACCGGCATTAAAACAAGGTCAGCCAATGGGTGATGGTATTGGCCCAATGGTTGTAGGCAAATTGATGCTTGGAACGCAAAAAAAGACAATTACGTTTGAGACAGTGTACGGAGAAATGGACTTTGAGCAAAGAAAACTATTCCTTTTAAAAGCAGAGGGGCCAGCTGCGACAGTTGGGAGGCCAGGCGATGCCGTAGAAATCTTGGTTAAAGAAAAAAAACCAAACATAATCGTCATGGTGGATGCAGCGTTAAAACTTGAAGGCGAAGACTCTGGAGCCATTGCTCAGGGATTTGGAGCTGCAATTGGCGGAATTGGGACAGACAGATTCCAAATCGAAGAAGTTGCAACAAAGAACAACATTCCGGTTTATGCAATCGTCATAAAACAATCGATAAAAGAAGCAATTACACTTATGACAAAGGAGATTGCGGATAAGGCAAAAGAAGTCGAATCCCAAATCTACCAAACGATTAGAGAAAATACGGCACCTGGGCAAAATATTCTTGTAGTTGGTGTTGGAAACACGTTGGGAGTGTCACAATGATATTTTCAAAAAAGGAAAAACAAATCATTGCGTATACTGCTGAAAAATGCCCATCATGCAAAAATGAATTGAAAAGAAAGTTCAAAGAAGGCGATTTTCTTTTTGCGCCAAGTACTGAATGCGTTTCTTGTAAGGTTCCAATGGTTATTGAAAAAATCTTTGGCGAACCTATAGGGTAGTAACTATTGCACCAGTTTCAGTTGGTATGAAGGTGTGTTCTGCTTGGGCGACCCTTTGCTCGTTTGCTTCAATCAAAACCGGATATGCGCGAACAACTTTGTTTTTGATCAATTCGTCAAGCAGGGGCTTTGCTTCTTTTTGGCTCCATTCCTTAGTGATCCAACGAAGTGCAAATGGTAGCGTGTTAAAGTTTTCCCAGATGTAATCAAGAAGCTTGTTTGCAGCATCGTTTTTAATTTTTTTCCGAGATATGAGTCCAAAGATATTTCGTATCTTGCCTTCCCGCACAAAACCCAAGCCTTTTGATGTCGTAACGAACGGCTCACACGCATACGCTTCTTTGGAAGAAAGTGAAAATGAGCCAATTGACCAAATATTTGGAATCGATTTTCCGGCATGAATCGTGTATTGTTCAAGTGAGTGGCCACTAAGATTTGCAATTGGCAAAAACCCGTACTGCTTTACTGTTTTTTCAATAGTCCTACCAATGTCGCTGGCTTTGACCCCCTCCTTTACCATCGCCATTGCGTTTTTTAGCGCCTCTTCGGCTGCGTCTACTAGCACTTCAAATTCAGGGTCGTATGAAACGGTGACAGCAGTGTCCGCAATGAACCCGTTTATCTGCACTCCAAGATCAATTTTGATTAGGTCAGTGTCTGACAAAACCTTTGGATCATCTGGTTCAGCAGTGTAATGTGCTGCAAATTCATTTAAGCTTGCATTTACAGGAAATGCGCATTTTCCACCGCGGCTCTTAATTTCAGATTCGACAGTTTCGCAGATCTCGTAGAGGGTTTTTCCTGTCCAGTCCTTTGCTCTTGCAAGTTCTCTGACCTCGGATGCAATTTTACCTGCTTTGACATAATCATCGATTTGCAATGGTTTGCATTGATTTTACATCTTAATTAAAATCATGTGGCTTAAATTGGGGTGCAAAAGCTGCATCCCGTATTGGGATTGTGGTCTAGCTTGGTATGATTCGGGTTTTGGGTACCTGAGGTCGTCGGTTCAAATCCGGCCAATCCCATTTTTATTAAATCCAACGATTTTTAATTGACTCTACTAATGCAAACGTAATTGAGCTACCAAAAAAAAGAGATCCTCCTAGTTGCAGGAGTCCTGTTTTTCATGATTGGTCTGCTGGGAGCCGGATTGCCTTTAATCTATTCCGTAATAATTGCAGTTGGCATCTATGTTGGAATCAAAGTCTTTGTGGGGCGGCGACAACGACTAATAGAAAAAGAAATTCCAGAGGGCGTTTGTGTGGAGTGTGGCGCCAAAATCATTAGCGGAAATTGTCCAAATTGTGACGCAGGTGGGCAAAAAGAGAAATGATGCGCATCATTTTTTAATGAAGAAGACGCAAATTGAGGGTAAATGAAGCCCACATTCACAACTTGCTCAACTTTTGCTCAATCAAGTTCTAAAATGATAATAAAAACGACAAAATTATAGGTAAAAAATGAGGCCTTGGTTACTAACTGGTGTATTTGCATCTTTACTGTTCTTTGGAGTTTTTACTAGCTCTTATGCTCAAGAATTATCTGATCATGTCGTAATTAACGAAGTTGACACAAATCCGCCTGGCGACGACTCAAAGGCAATATCTGAATGGGTCGAGCTCTACAACCCTACTGATGAGACAGTAGATATTGGCGGGTGGAAAGTTGCATCAACTACCATTTTAAAAAAGACATTAACAATCCCAGCTGGGACTCAAATCAAAGCAGGTCAGTTTTTGGTTTATTCATATGCGAGTTTGTGGTTTACCGATGTTTCTGAAAAAGTACGACTTCAAGACAACTTTGGCAATGTAATTGATGAAACCCCCGTCATAACTGATCAGAAAAACGATTTCTCATCTTGGCAGAGAAATTTTGATGGAGTTGATTCTGATGCGTCAAATGATTGGGTTTTTAGGAAATCTTCTGTTAGTTCTTCAAACGGAAAACTTGATACAGTATCTGCAGGACCTGGTGACCTGACCATTTCTGTTAGCACAGACAAACAGTCTTACGACTTTGGTGAGACGGCAACAATTTCGGGAAAGGTATCAAAACGAATCTACCAGGAAAAACCATACTTTTCACAGCAACAAATCAAAATACACATTGATGGACCGGGCAGCTATGACAAAAGAATTACACTTTATCCAGATCTGAACCTTGAATTCAAAACATCACTAAAGCTTGACAAGGTGCTTGGAGTGGGTCCTGGAACTTATGATGTCTTTGTCGTTTATGATGTGGTGCAAGACAAAACTGTATTTTCGGTTGGTGAGACGGCTGTCACTGTCATAACGGAAGAAGAATCAGAACTAACAATATCTAGCGATAATGTCGCTTACATTCCTGGCCAGCGAGTTGAAATCTCGGCAAGTACAACCGAAATAATCCCATTAACGGGTCTGGAATACGGAGTCTTTGATCCAAATGGAAACCGAGTCTTCTCAGGAAATCTGTATCCTACAACAAAGGGCGAATTCTCAACTATAGTCTATATGACGACTGTAAATCCTGTCTTTGGGACTTTTGATATTGTTGCAAACTATGGTAAACAACATGCAGAAACCACGTTTGAGCTGGTTAAAGATGTCAAAGACACAGAAAAAATTGTTCTGACGACGGACAAGGAGGCTTACGGACTTGGAGAGACGGTAGTAATCTCTGGCAGAAGTAACAAGTTTGTTGCCGCACTTGATTTGGAGGTCTTGCAGTCTGGGGCTACCGCAATTGGAAAAGATACACAAAACGCATTCCGAATAAAGAATCACGTAAATCTTGCAGGCGACAGCTCATTTGAATACAAACTGCAAATCCCAAACGACAATCTCAGATATGGAGATTACCGTGTGACGGTTTCAAAGGAGTTTGGTCAATCAATAGTTTATTTCAAAGTTGTTGAAAACCCGGAAGAATATTCAGCTGGTGAAAAAGGAGCATATGTGTCAACTGACAAGGCAAAT
>DASWKH010000108.1:0-1887 GCA_036396715.1 Candidatus Nitrosotenuis sp. | reverse complement strand
CAGGATTTCCACAGTCATTTTTGCCGCTTGACCTAGATTACGTCGGCATAGTTCATTCTCATCCAAGCGGTTCTGCAAATCCATCAATAACTGATCTCCATAATTTTTTTGGATTGGTTTCTCTGATAGTACAATCCCCATACGAAGAAGCTGATATTTTTGCATGGGATAGTAATGGTAACCAACTTAGCATGACTGTGATTGATTAGGCAACAAAAAATCAGATAAAACGTGACAAAACTTTATAAGGTTTTTACAGAATCTATAAAAAACTTTAGAGTATCTAATGCCTAGTGAAGACTGAGAGACTAGAATCAGCAGAACGACTTGATATCCACAACATCGATGGCGATCTGGAAGCCTGCCTGAAGACACTTGAAAAAGAATCATCAAAAGAAAACTGGGATCTAATCAAAAAATATAACACACTTCTAACAGCCACCGCTGTTTCAAAAGCTACTAGGAGAAAAGAACTTCGAACCATTCTCAGCTTGAACAGGCTCAATAATAACAAAGCTTGGGAATCCATGACACAGCAGGATATGATCACACTGGTATCAGATATTATGAACAAGTACTCACAAGATGGCCAAGAAACCTGGTCTACCTATAACCACAAAAGAGTACTGAAGATATTTTTTAGATGGATAAGGCTTGGTGACAGAGATTTTAGAGAGGTAGATGACCCTCCAGAAACTAAAAAGATCAAAATCAAGAATGTAAAGGAAACGCTGACAAGAGAGCAACTAGTCGCAGACAAGGATAGAAGAAACATGATTGCATCTTGCGATGATCTGCAATCAAAGGCACTAATAGATACAACAGATGAAGGTGCCTGTAGGATGGCAGAAATGCTGACTTTGAAAATCAAACACATATCTTTTGATAAGAACGGCGCAATCATCAGGGTAGACGGCAAAACTGGAGCAAGGCCAATCCGACTAGTAAGGTCTTCAAAGAATCTGCTAAACTGGGTAAACTCACATCCCTTTAGGACCAATCCCGAATCATGGCTGTATATAGGCATAAGAAAGGGCGTTATGGGTAAAAGAATGTCATATTCAACAGCCCGAAATATCCTGCTTACAGCAGCAAAAAGAGCAGGCGTGGACAAACGTGTATTCTTCACTCTTTTTAGGCATTCAGGAATTACAAATGTTGCTAACTTTCTATCAGATGCACAGATGAGACAGCGCCACGGCTGGACTAAAAACTCGATTATGCCTGGAAGATATACACATCTTGTGGGCGCAGATGTTGAAAGTGCGGTTCTAAAACATCATGGCCTGAAAAAAGAAAGTCAGGTCGTAGAAATTCAAAAATGCAAGTTCTGTGATGCCATAAACTCAATTGATGTTCTTTACTGTGAGAACTGCAGTAAACCTCTTGATATCAAGACAGCAATCGAGGCAGACAAGAAGCGAGACGAAGATATGAAAAAACAGATAGATGAAGCAGTCACAGAAAAACTACATACAATAATTGACAAGGAAATGCTAAAAATCAAAACTGAGCTTCTGGAAAAGAAACTAAAGAATATTGAGGACCAAAAAGCTGATCGCAACGAAACCTCAAAATCCTAGGTTATCATATTATTACCAAAAAACAAAATCACGTAAGGCATTTTGACTAAGTTCATGCAAATATTGTGTGAATCTTATATCCAAATTTAGCTAGAGCAATCTTTTTGAACCTCGTTACGTGGCGGGGGCGCCCTCCGATCAAAAACATTTTACAAAATCACGACGAGGAATTTTTCAAAAACATAAAATCACGACGTGGATCGAAGCCGATATTGTTTTATACAATTCCAAATTTGTAATTAATTCATTTAACGATCGTTAAATGATAGTGGGATGAGAAGCCAGAAGCAGACTCCAAAAATCT
>DASWKH010000107.1:0-5361 GCA_036396715.1 Candidatus Nitrosotenuis sp. | reverse complement strand
CCCAAACCCGGTTTCTTTTTATTGCAAACGAGATTATCTGAACTTTTTTTCTCTCTTCCCAGACAAACAACACCTTTCCAAGCCTTCTATCAAATGTGCCCTCCACGTCTGTTTTTTGCGAAATGTGGGAAAACTGGCTTTGTGTATCCTTGGCATTCAAAAGCGGTCTGAGACTCATCCTTCTTTGGTATGCGAGGAGCTTACCATTTCTGCCAATGATTCCAACAAACCGGATGTATGGGCTAATTGCAGAAATCCTTGAGCAAATTTCCCTATGTTGTTTTTTTATCATTTGAAGTTTCTTGCAAATCTTGTTATTTTAATATCATGGTAAACTGGGTATTGACCAAACTCAACTACTTGCGCACCTCATTTTTATAATCTACGGTGGGGGTTCTCATTTGTGGATATTTCTGAGATCTTTCCTTTTTTTAATGAAATAGGTTATCTTGGGCTTGCACTTGTGAGTTTTTTTGGCTCGCTTATTCCGTTTGTGCCACTGCCATCATTTATCCTGCTTGCCACAATGTCTGTGGGGGACAAATTCAACATCCATTACCTTGCTTTGATTGTCGCAATAACATCTACTGTTGCAAAACAGATAATATTTCTGATAAGCTACGGTGGCGGAAGAATAATCACTGAAAAGACAAGAAAACGCATGAGGCCATTTGAAAGACTAGTAAAAAAATATGGTTCAGCAGCTGCCTTTGTTGCTGCCGCAACCCCAATCCCGGACGATCTAATTTATGTGCCGCTTGGGCTGGCAAAATACAATCCTCTGAGATTTTTTATCTCAACTTTGCTTGGGAAACTTGTTCTAAGCTACGTAATTGTGCTTTTGTCGCATTTCTTTGGCATGGCATATGTTGAACCGTTTTTGGAAAATGTTGACGATCCAACAATCGTGTATGTGGGATTTGTATTCTTTGTCGCAATGACAGCAGTATCAGTATTCTTGCTTTTGCGATTAAACTGGGAAAAGATTCTTGGCAGATTTGCGCCATGGACCGTACAAAAAGACGACGATGAAAGCAAAGACTAGAGTTTTATTTTAAAATTCCACTGCTTATCGATTCCTTCTTTTATGCCGATTCTCGGGCCAGCAATTATTTTTTGATCAATTTTAGTGCCATTTGTTATGTAAATGTACAACGAACTGACAAGATCCTCGCCGTACTGCTTTTTCGTAATGTCTAGTGCCATTGTCAGCTTGGCAGGACCATTTGTCAAGTTTGCAACGTTGTCTATCTTTCTGTTTTTCATCATGATGTCAATTCCATCTTTTGGTGTTAGTGAACGAATTAGAACGGCACCGGCTTTATGGTTCTTACTTTTTGCAACAACATTTACACAATGATGCATTCCGTATGTGAAATACACATACGCATGGCCTACCTCTCCGAACATGGCTTCATTTCGTCTTGTGATGGCGCGATACGCATGACTTGCAGGATCGTCTGACTGTCTATATGCTTCCGTCTCTGTAATTATACCTGAGATGGTGTCTTTGCCAATTCTTCGAACAAGGATCTTGCCAAGCAAGTCTTTTGCAACGTCGACTGTATTGCGCGCATAAAACTCCCTTGGTAGCCTAGAGTTATTCACCATTTGTTTTTTGCAGTGCTTCTACTAGTGCCGCAATGTCTTTTTCCATGAGTGGTATTAGTTCTTGATTGTAAATTGTTGCCGCTGGATGAAACGTAAGAAAAAATGTTTTTCCATCTTTTTTTATGATTTTTCCACGATTTTTTGTAATTTCTCCTTGACCTAAGATTGAGGTGCACGCCGTATTTCCCATAATGCAAATAATTTTCGGATTTATCAGCTGTATTTCTTTTTCCAAATATTCTCTACATGTGAGTCGTTCGGATTCAGTTGGCACCCGATTGTTTGGGGGCCTACACTTTACAACATTGGTTATGTATACCGACTCCCTTGGAATGCCATTTTTTTCAAGCATTTCTGTTAGTTTTTTTCCGGCCACGCCGACAAATGGCTCCCCTTTTAGATCCTCGGTTCTACCAGGCGCTTCACCAACAAAGATGATCTCAGCGTTTGGATTTCCTTTTCCTGGAACGGCATTGGTTCTGCCTTTACACAAGTCGCATTTTGTACAAGATATTACCTGGCTTCGAATTTTTTCTAGCTCAGTCATATTATCCGCCGACACTCTTTATTGTTGCAGTACCACGGATGGAAGGTCCACCATTTCCCATCTTCATTTGTTGCATAGGGTCTCCTTTTCCGCAGTTAGTGATTGGTCTTACCGTAAAATCTTTACCACACGCGTCAATTGAGTCAAAAAATTCAGGTGCAGCTCCAACAACAATTACATCTCTTAGCGGTTCTTTGATCTCTCCATTTTCAATTCTGTTTGCGTATTGGCATGATATGCTCCAGTTATAGCGTTTCATATCAATTGAAGGCACCTTCATGTTTGAAACAAGATAGCCGTGTTTGACATCTTTTATCATCTCGTCGGGATTCCAGTCGCCTTTCTCTATGCAGGTGCACGACATTCGTATTAGTGGCATAAATGAGTATGATGTGGCGCGCATACTCGCATTTGGTCTTACGCCAAAGATATTTGCAGTCTCACGGCTATGCATGTGATCAACGAGCCTCCCATTTTTTACAAGTTGATTTCTTTGCGATTTTGTGCCCTCATCGTCGAACTCAGACCATCCAAGACTTCCCTCTATTGTTGGATCATCAATAACATTGAGGTTTTCTGAGCCTATTTGCTTTCCAAGCATTCCTGCCCACCATGCACCTCCTGCCCATGCCATCTCCTTTCCTAAAACTCTGTCTGCTTCTGAGGGGTGCCCTAAAATCTCATGTGTTAAAAGCGCAACAAAATCTGGATTCATCACTATTGTGGCTTTTTCTTCTTTTGCTGTTTTTGCATTAACAAGCATTGCCGCATTTTTTGCAATTTCTCCTGAAATAGAATAAATGTCTACGTCTTCAGTTATTTTTTCCAGCCCCCCTCTGCCTCCCTCAGTAGTGTTTATTGATTGAGTTATTCCTGACTGTCGTGAAGTTGCAACAAGGTCAATTATTACATCTGAAAAATCCTGCTGAATTTTTGTCCCCTCACTGCTAGCTAAATACTTTGAGGTAGTGCTGTTTGAGGCGCTAACCGTACTTTTAGAAATTAACTTGCAATCCTTGATAATTTTGTCACAATCAAATGCAATTTTGATAAGAGAGTCTATGTCAGCTTGCTTTTTTGCCTTGTATTTGATCTTTTTTTGGCTAGTTACAATATCGGCCAGCTTCACCCCGTCTTTCTTTTTTACCGCATAATGTTTTGCAGATTTTATTGCAGCAATTATTCCATACTCTAGTTTGTGAAAATCTGAGGTAGAATAGAATCCCCACGCACCGTCGCACAAAACTCTGATTCCTATGCCCTGCTCGTTTTTTGTGAGTATGTGTTCAATTTGCCCATCTTCTATTACCAATCCGTGTTTTTCGGACGTCTCAATTCTTGCATCGCAATAGGTGCAGCCGTGTTTTTGAGCAAGTTCGACTGCCTTTTCAGCCTGCTCTAACATGATGTCATTAATGGCTAGGAGTGCTCTATTTTTGTTAATTGCTACCCGAAATTACAGGCATCGTATAAAAGAACTCGTCTTCAAAACCATCGTCATTTCTTCTTTGTTTGCGTAATGCGGCAAAATATTCGTTACAGACGGCATAAAATTCCGTGTTTTTTGGCGGGTCTGTTTCTTCCATGAGTGATACGCCTAAAGTCAAGTTATCTAATACAGTGTGAGCCCGATTTGTACAGTATGTGTGATTTCTTTGAGTTGGAGTTATTTTCTAGGATTTAGTGTTTTGGCAGCGAAAAGGTGATAGTAGTGCCAGTATCTGGCTTGCTCTCTAGGCTAATTTTTCCGCCATGCGCTTCTACAATTCCTTTACAAATTGATAATCCCAAACCGCTACCGCCTTTTTCTCGTGTTAATGACGCATCAGCCTGGTAAAACTTGGTAAACAACTTGCCCTGTCTCTCATAAGGAATACCTAAACCGTTATCATGAATGATTATTCTTATTTCATTTTGATCTTCAGAAGAGTAAATTTTGATTAACCCGGTTTCTGGTTTGATTGCCTTTAGACTGTTTTTTATCAAGTTAGTCAAAACCTGCGCTATTCTTTCTGTGTCGTGGGGAACAACAAGATTTTGGTTCACCTCGTTTACCACTTTAATTTTGGCCCCCTCAATTTCTGGATTTAATGTTTGAATGGATTTTGTAACTGTAGCGTGTATGTCAGCTGGGTTCTTTTTTATTCTTAGCTGGCCAAGTTCAAGTTTTTGTGCATCCAAAAGATCTGAAATGAGTTGTAATAATGATGTCGCACTTGATTTCATTATGGCGATCCTTTCACGTTGTTTTTCCGTAAGATTTCCAAGGTAGCCGCTAAGTAGTATGTCGGCATATCCCTGAATGGGTACAAGTGGGGTTTTTAGCTCGTGTGTGATCATTGCAAGGAATTCGTCCTTTGCAATGTCTGTCCTTTTTGCCTCTTCTTCTTTAATTCTGATCGTCTCTGACATTGTATTAAAACTGGAAGCAAGCTCACCTATTTCATCACTTGATGTGTATTCGATTTTTTCTCCATAAATGCCCTCTTTGACGCGTGAAATTGCCCTGGTGATATTCTCAAGTGGTGTCAATGATTTTCTGATAGTGATAAGAACCATTGCGAAAACTGCAAGGTCTATGCCAATAATTGACTGCGTGATTAGCTCACCCTGGCTTCTCCTCTCAAGTCTATTTTCGTTCCACATCGCCAACAGTTCATCAATTGAGTCTAGTAGTGATTGCCTTTGTTCATTTAGGCTATCATATGCTTGGCGGAATTCATCAGAGTATAGTGACTTTGTTTCAAGTGTTTTGACTCTTAATCCTACTGCTTCCCACAACAAATCAAGCTGATCCAGTGACTGCGAGTTCTCCCTTGGGATTGGCTCAAGTATTCCTTCTTCTATCTGTAGGCCTGTTATCTCTAGATCATCAAGTGGCACTTGAAGGAGTTTTCTAATTCCAACATCAAATGATATTCTTGCGTTATGCAGGTTTTCTTTGGTACCATTTTCCTGTCCAATTGAAACAAGCAGTGCATTCTGCCCAACTGTTTTTGCAGTCTCTTGCAGCTGGTGCGCAATCTCTTTGTGTCTGTTGTAGTTTCTATCTAATAGTTCCAAATCTCTGACTAGCGAATCTGTAGTTAGGATCATTTCGGTATTTTTCTCCAAGACATAGTTTAGTGCATTTACAACGTCTCTATTGTATATCGTTTCAACTTGAATCTGGTTTGCTTCCGTTTTGTAAGCATCCCAATTCA